>JAKLPV010000180.1 GCA_022013685.1 Anaerolineae bacterium | reverse complement strand
TGTCATCCATCAGAACATCGTGGAAGAAAGTAGCACCTTAACAACCGAGATAACCATCAAGACATCGTGGACGGGTTCAAAGCAGGGCGTCTGAATAAGCCGGAAAGAAGTGCCCGCCACCAATTGGAGTCTGATTGCGCCTGAAAGAATTGAGATTGCAGGGGCACGACTGGCTCACGAAGCGGGAAAGGATGTTCAGCTAGACAGATTTGTTTTTGTGCATCTGGCGCGGCATCATAAATCCGCAAGATGGCACCAGTGGGCTTGAGTGCCAGGGTCGCCCAAACGCCCTGGTCTGGAACACCTTTCCCGGCAGACCAGGTTTTATTCAGGATGAGCACATTACGCTTCTGGTCGACTGCTCGCAGGAAATGGATCTGACCAGCCGTGATTGGCAATCGGCCAGGCAGGGAAAGATCAAGTGGTAACCTGCGAACAGGCAAAGCGCGATGGATTTCTAGTGGAGACTGTCCCATGAGTGCCGAGTGATGATGACTGGCGCGATAGTTTGGAAAAAAGCTGGCTGAACGTTGATGCACAGCCGCGAGGTTTTCCAGGTGAGTTTTCTCCCAGACAAAAGCGGAGTAATCCTGATGAAAGCGTTCGACAAAGGCATTGCTTTCAGGATGGTAGTACGGTGAAAAGACGGGTTCGACACCCATATACAGCGCCAGACGCACCACTTTGCCGATCACGCCGGGATGTTTGTAGCCGCCGTTGAAACAACTTTCGTTGTCCATCTGGAGATATTTTGAAATTCCCAACTCTCGCCAAGTGTGCAGGATGAAATCAAAGGCCTGGGTAGAGCCTTTATTGGCATACTGTCTTCCTGCCGGATACCGCGAGACAACATCAATGCTATTGAAGCAGGCAACGCTCTGTCCACCGCTCAGATAGTGGGGAACAATATCCACCTGGGTCAGTTGATGGCCCGCTGTGGGCTTCAGGTGTGGATAGACTACTTCTTTTTTTGCCGGTGGCAGGCGAGGCTTTGTTTTGCCAGCCTGCCGCAAGATGCGTTCGATGGTGCTGACGGCTGGTACGGGCGTCAACCCGCTTGTCCGCAAACGACCATAAATCGCATCGGCACCAATGTAACCCAGGCTATCTTCATTGTCGCGCTCAGCCTCGAGTTCACTTCGCAGACGAAAAATGGACTGGCGGACTTCAACTCGAGTTTGGCTGGGAACGTGCTTTGGGGCCCGTGAGCAAGCTTGCAGCCCTGACCAGCCCGCCTGTTGATATCGGCCTTGCCACTTATACGCCCAAGAACGCGACCTGCCCAAGGCTTGCGCCGCCTCGCCCGGCTGTTTGCCACTATTCAAAAAGTGTGCCAGCGACTTCCTGTCTTCATAATCGGTTTGCTCGCTCATAATCTGCCTACTCCTTACACGGCTAAATCAATTATGCGCGTTTGTCCACGATGTTGTGATGGTTTCGGTTGTTAAGGTTCTGTCTACGATGTTTTGATGGTTTGCTTATTAGATCGTCCACGATGTTATGATGGACGACAGGTAAGTGCTATCTGAAAACCATGCTTCTGCTTCCTGCTCAATATCGGCAAATTGTTTGGTCGGCTGCATTTCGTTGGAATGAGCTTGCGGCGATGTCGATACAAACTTGTTGGTAATCAGGAAGGTGGCAATAATAGTAGCACAAATAGCCAATATCCAAATAATTCTTTCCTTGGATAGCATATTTTGCCTTTCTGTTTGTTATTTCAAAAGGTATTTTCTTGACATTCCACCATCTTTGTTGTACAGTATTTCTGTACAACAAAGGAGTTCACATGACTATCGAATTTACCTACACCAGCGCCCGTGAGCAATTTGCCAGCCTGCTCGACCGCGTTACCAAAGACCGCGAGGTGATCATCATCCAGCGGCGCGGCAGCGAGGATGTTGCCATGATCTCTGCCGATGAACTCGCCAGCCTGACCGAGAGCGCCTACCTGCTGCGCTCGCCACAAAATGCCGAACGGTTACTTTCTGCTCTTGGGCATGCTTTGAAAAACGAAGGCAGACCACAATCCGCCGAAGATTTGCGCCGCGAAACAGGTCTGGATGAAAAAGCGTGAGGCTGTTTTCCAGCCCGAATTCATCGAAGATCTGCGCTACTGGGTCGAGACTGATAGGAAACTTGCTCTGCGTACTTTCGAGTTGATTGACGCCATCCTGCGCGATCCATTTGACGGGATTGGCAAACCCGAACCGCTCAAGTATATCGCTCCGGGCTGCTGGTCGCGGCGGCTGACCCAGAAGCATCGCATCGTTTATCTGGTGCGCGACGGGCGGATTGATTTCCTGCAAGCCAGATACCATTACAGCAAATAACTTTCTTTAATTTCCGAAATCTACCTGATTTCGGAAATTTTTTCTCCATCTTCCAGCGCCGCACGCGCCCATTCGGTCACATCTGCGCAATAAACTTCGGCATTCTCGGCGCGGACATCGCAAATCGTTTTCGTCCAGGTTGACTTGCTGATGATGTGCTCGCCCGTCTTCGACTTGATCTTGAACTCGCGTTTGCCGCTGTCAACCTTGTCTTTGTTCTGCCTGCGGATGAAGCCCGGCGGCTTGTTCTCGACCAGGAACTCGCGCAGCAGGCCGCGCATCTCCAACCAGCCCTGGCGCGTCAACCTGCTCGAATGCTGGAGCATGTAGGCCGCAACTGTCAGGTGGTGGACCGCGCCATAACCCGCGTCGCTGAATTCAAGCGCAAGGAATTCATCAAAACGGGCCTGACAATCTGCTGCGCCGCATTCGGGACAATCTGTCATACACTAATCGTTTCGATCATATCCATTTCACTTGGCCGCATCGTTTGGCCTCCTATCAAAAACGCCTCTCTAACGAGAGGCGACATTCATAAAAGGTGTCAGCTCTCATCTCCCAGGCGCACAGCCTGCCGGAATTGGCACCTTGATTAGCGGTTGCCGAGGCTTCACAGGGCCGGTCCCTCTGCCTCTCTGGATGAGTACAAGTTCAATTGATGCGGCAGTTTATCACAGGCGCGTGGCAGTGTCAAACAATCTTCACTTGTAAATAGACATCTTGCGTAAGTGCTGTAACAAGTCCTGAGCGGAGCGTCCTTCGACTGCGGGCTGCGCAAAATACGCTTCGCCCTCCGCTCAGGACAGTGATAACTTAAGAAAAAAAGCGTAGTCGAAGGACAGTTACAAGTAAAATGCGACTTTTGCAGAAGTCTTAATGAAACAACCCAAATAGACTCTCACAACACCAAGTATACCCATCCCGGTCACAACAACGCAGGTGATGTCGTCAGATGTTCATTGACAAATCCTTCTGCGCTGTGTAGACTCTACAGCATTAAGTTTTCGCTTAATAATAAATTATGAATGATATCCAACCCATCCGAACTTTTGAACAGATCAAACTGCTCGCCGACTCGCGCCGCATGGAAATTGTGCGCCTGTTGATGGGTCAGGCAGCCACGCTCAGCCAGATCGGGCGGGCCATTGGCAAGCACCCGGCCTGGGTACAGCACCACATCAAAGCCCTCGAAGCGGGCGGGCTGGTCGAAATCAGCGAAGTCCGCGTTACCGCCGGGGTCACAGAAAAATTCTACCGCGCCAGGGCCAGCGGATTTCTCTTGCAGGAGATGATTTTGCCGCAGGGCGAAAAACCAACCCTGGTCTTTTCCGGCAGTCACGACCTGGCCCTTGAACGCCTGGCCGAGCGCCTCTCAAGCCAACTAACATTGCTGACCCTGCCAGTCGGGTCGCTCAACGGGTTGGTCAATCTGCGCCAGGGACTGTGCCAGATCAGCGGGGCACACATCCTTGACGAAAGCGGCGGCTACAACACCGCCACGGTTCGTCATCTGTTCCCGGAGCACGGCGTGGGGCTGGTGACACTGGCCTGGCGCACACAGGGCCTGCTCCTCGCACCAGGCAACCCCAAAGACATTCGCTCGCTGTTTGATCTCGGCAGGGAGGACGTCACCTTCCTCAATCGGAATCCCGGTTCCGGAACGCGCATCTGGCTCGAACGTGAACTCGCGCGCATCGGACAACCCTTCGGCCTGGTGCGCGGCTTCGAGAACTTTGTCCACACCCACAGCGAGGCGGCCCGGGCCATCCGGCACGGCAAAGCCGATGTCACTCTGGGAATCCAGGCCGCAGCCCGCGAACACGGACTCGGTTTCCTGCCACTTTTCGAGGAGCGCTACGACCTGGTACTCTCGCTTGAAGCCCAATCCCACCTGGCTCCCCTGCTCGACGACCTGCAAACCGCCTCCTTCCGTCATATTGTCGAATCGCTCTCGGGCTACAGCGCCACGCACTGCGGCGAACAGGTCCAGTTTTAAGCGCCCCGCCTTGCTAAATTCCAAACAAAAGAACCAAAGCTGGTTTCGACGCGGACGGAGACCATCGCCCCGATCAACCGGCAATTTTCAACCAGATGTCAGGCGCCAATCCGCCTGACACGTGATAGCTCGCACCTGACAGCCTGCCATGCCCGAAATATTAGAAATCACCTTGCTCTCCCTGCAAATCTCCGGTATTGCCACCGGCATCAGCCTTTTGCTTGGCCTGCCGCTGGGAACCCTGCTCGCGCTGGGGAAATTCCCCGGGCGTTCACTGCTCTTGAGCCTTGTCAACACCGGTATGGGGTTGCCTCCGGTGGTGGTCGGCCTGTTCGTGGCGATCATGCTCTGGCGTTCCGGGCCGCTCGGCGACCTGAAACTCATCTACACTCCCGGCGCGATCATCATTGCCCAGGTCATCATCGCCTTCCCCGTAGTGGCCGGGTTGACGACCTCTGCCCTGCAAGCGCTCGACCCGCGCCTGCAACTGCAACTGCGCGGGCTGGGCGCATCGACCCCGCAAATGATCTGGATGTTATGGCGCGAAGCGCGCATGCCGCTGCTGGCAGCGCTCATGGCAGGTTTTGGGGCGGTCATTTCGGAAGTCGGCGCGAGCATGATGGTCGGCGGCAATATCCGCTACCAGACGCGGGTGCTGACGACCTCGATCGTGCTCGAAACCGGCAAAGGCAATTTCGACATCGCCATCGGGCTGGGGGTGTTGCTTTTAACCATCACCTTCCTGGTCAATTGGGCGCTGACGGTCATCCAACAGAGGAGCGCAAGAAAAGGATGAAAAAGTGCCTGGAAATTCGCAACTTAACGGTAAAACGAGGCGGGCGGGTGGTGCTCGAAGCAGATGAATTAAGCGTCAGGAAAGAGGATGTGTTGGCGGTGGTCGGGCCTAACGGGGCGGGGAAAAGCACCCTGCTGCTGACGCTGGCGCGCCTGATCCAGCCTGAGCGTGGCGAAATCTGGTTTAACGGCCAGCCGGCGGCGGCTGAGTCCGCGCTCCGCTACCGGCGCCGGATTGGGCTGGTAATGCAGGAACCACTCCTGTTCGATATGTCCGTCCGGGAAAACGTCGCATCCGGCCTGAAATTTCGGGGCGTACCCAAAAGCGAGATTGAACCGCGCACCGAGAAGTGGCTGGCGCAATTGGGAATTTCACATCTCGCCAAACGACGCGCCAACGAGCTTTCGGGCGGCGAGGGGCAGCGCGTCAGCCTGGCGCGGGCGCTGGTACTGGACCCAGAACTGCTGCTGCTCGATGAGCCGTTCTCCGCCCTGGACGCGCCCACCCGCGCGCGCCTGATCGACGACCTGGGGCGCATCCTGCCCGAAAATGGCGTGACCACGATTTTCATCACCCACGACCTGGCCGAAGCGCGCAAACTCGGAGACCGCCTGGCAATTCTACTGGACGGCAAGCTGATGCAGATCGGCACGGCAGAAGAGATCGCCAATCAGCCGGTCCATCCAAGCGTAGCGTCTTTTCTGGGGATTTAACGGCATACGCCCGCTTTGTCAGCGGGCGCAGCCAGACCAACTCAAAGGGAGGAGAGAGTTTTTTAACGGAACGGAGGAGGAGGAACCGTCCGTGCTTATCAGTGGAAATTAAAGCGGTTCGTGGTTCGGATTGGTTCCGCACCAAGCGCAGGTCGGTTTGTCGAACATATTGCATTCTTTGGCGTTCGAGCAGCGCCGGGCTGTTACGCGCGGAGGATCGGGCAGGAAGTCGTTGGGGTAAACAACTTCGGTTTCAAAAGCAACTTCGTGACCGACATGGTCACAATAACGAACTTTGGTCACTTCCCATTTTTTTTCAGCCATTAGTACCTCCAAAGATTGAATACATTTTATTCAAAAACCCGTTCAGTTTGAAGTGACAGGCGTCACCTATCTGGATGACAATCCGCCTTATTTGGATGACACTTGTCAAGTTCAGGGCGGCGGGCTGGCAGCTTTATCCCTTTGAAGGAATATGCGCGGGTTGGTCTCGGCCATCTGGCGATAATCCTTTTCGCCCAGGTAGCCGCGCACGTTGATGCTGAAAGCGCGCTCAGATTTATCCAACTGCACCATGTAACAATCGGAGCCGTATAGAATTTTCTCGCGTAATTTTGTATTGAGCAAAACTTTGATCAATGGCAGGAATCGTTCTTCGTGGGCCGTATAAGCGATGTCGGCATACAAATTGCCATGAGTTTCCATCATCTCGATAATGGTGGTAAACCACGAAATCGGCAGACGCGTTTCTTTTCCATCCAGCCTGCGCTTGACTTCGGCGGGAGGCCAATGGTTTTCAAGGTATTTGTCCCATTCTTCTCCGCCGCCAAAGTGGGCCAGGCAAATTTTCAGGCGCGGGAATTTCTCGATAACATATTCATAATTTGCCGGGTTGCTGAAATTTCGCGCAAATTCAAAATTGTTGCGGCCTTTCAACGACTCGCCAGTTTTCGGGTGAATACGCAATTCGGGTGTGATCTTTCCGCGCCAATAAATGCCGCCGGGTGAACAGTGGGTGATAATGGGCAGCCCTTCGGCTTCCGCAAGAGCGTAGACTTCATCCAGGCGTTCATCGAAGGGGTAATAACCCAGCGGCGGGTAGAGTTTGAAGCCGCCAAAGCCCAGGTCAATGTATTTTTTTGCCAGATCCAACAGACCGGGGCGGCGCGGATCGATGGCCATGAACGGGATGACCTGTTCGGCATATTTTTGTTTGATTGCAGCCAGTTGCTGCAACTGTTTCAAGTAATCCTGCTCAGGCTCACCGGCATCCATATAGTCAAAATCCATTGCCAGCAGCCCAAAGCAGGTTTGGGATGGATAGAAACCCATCATATCAACCAGGATCTCTTCCTGTTTTTCGTGTTCAGCCGCATCGGCCATGACAACAATCCGACCAAACTGGTCGTTGTTGGTAAATATGGAGAGCCAATGCAGGATTTTTCGAATAGCCTTGTTCCAAAATTGGATTTTGAAGGCTGCAACCAGGTTGAAAGGTAAAAATCTTGCCGGAACATGGTGAATGGTGAAGATATGGGTGTGGATGTTGTGGATGACCAGTGGTTTCATAACCAAACTCCTGCCTGGAAAACTTGCCTATGTTTTTTTGGGGATTCCCGTGATAGGCCAATCTCAGCCTATTACAACACTATAGCCGAATTTTGGCATCGGCACAAGCAATCCGCCTCGCAAAGAATTGCCGATATTCATTCAACCTTAAATGATCCCCTTGACAAATGACCGCCGGTCATTTAAAATCCAGTTATATGACCAACAGTCAGCAATCTCCCCTGCGCAAACGCGCCCGACAGCAAGGGCAAAAACTGGAACGCCGCGAGGCAATCCTGTCCAGCGCCTGGAACCTGTTCCAGCAATCCAGCTACGAAGCGCTGACGATGGACACCATCGCCCGCGAGGCGCAACTGGCCAAAGGAACCCTGTTTCTATACTTCCGCACCAAGGAAGAATTGTTCCTGGCGCTTACGCTCAAGCAGTTGACCAACTGGTTCGATGGCGTGGATCAACAGTTGGCCGTTCTTCTCGTCCCGGCAGAGCCGGCCTCGCTAGTGGAACTATTGGCCGCTTCGCTGCGCGAACGCAGCGGGTTTACCCGCCTGCTGGCGATTTTGGCAACGGCGCTGGAGCAAAATTCCAGCGTGGAGGCCATTCTGGTCTTCAAGCAGGAACTGCTGGAGCGTATGCTGCGCACCGGAAAATTGCTGGAACAGGCCCTGCCGTTTTTATCGGCGGGCGAGGGGGCGCGCCTGCTGATGCAACTCCAGGCATTGGTGATCGGTTTGCAACACCTGGCCCACCCCGCACCGGCAGTACAGCAGGTGATCTCTGTCCCGGCGTTGCAGGTTTTTCAAGTTGATTTTGACCGCGAATTTCGCAACATCGCGCTCGCGTTATTGAAAGGATTGGAAAAAAGATGAAATATTTTCTAACCGGCGCAACCGGTTTTGTCGGCGGGCATGTGGCCCGTCAGTTGATCGAAGCCGGTCACCAGGTGCTGGCCAGTGTCCGCAGCCCCGAAAAAGCCAGTCAGCTGGCGGCCCTGGGCGTGCAATTGCACAAAGGCGATGTAACCGACAAGGAAAGCATGCGCGCCCCAATGAGCGGCGTGGATGGCGTTTTCCACATTGCCGGCTGGTACAAAGTGGGGGTGCGCGACAAAAGCGAGGCCTATAAAATCAACGTGGAAGGCACACGCAATGTGCTGGCGCTTATGCAAGAGTTAAAAATCCCCAAGGGGGTATATACCAGCACCCTGGCGGTAAACTCTGACACAGCCGGCAAGCAAGTGGATGAGAATTACCGGTTTAACGGGCAGCATCTCTCGGTCTATGACCAGACCAAGGCCGAGGCGCATCTGGTGGCCGAGGAATTCATCCGCCAGGGGCTGCCGCTGGTAATCGTCCAGCCGGGGCTGATCTACGGGCCGGGAGACACCAGCAGTGTGCGCACCACACTGATCCAATTCTTGAAGCGCCAGTTGCCGCTAATGCCCGAGCAGACCGCCTTTTCTTGGGCACACGTGGATGATATCGCGCGCGGGCACATCCAGGCCATGGAAAAAGGCCAGCCGGGGCAAAGCTATCTCTTATGCGGCCCGGCACATACCTTCATCGAGGCGATGCAGATTGCGTCCGAGACGAGCGGTGTACCGCTGCCCGGCCTGCGCGCCAAACCGGGCATGCTCAAGACCATGTCCGCGCTGATGGCTGTGGTGGAAAAGGTTATTCCGCTGCCAGAGTCGTATACCGGCGAAGGATTGCGGATCGTTGCCGGGGTAACCTATCTCGGTGACAACAGCAAAGCCAAACGCGAACTGGATTTCGACCCTCGCCCGCTGCGCGAGGCCTGGGTCGAAACAGTCCAGCACGAAATGCGCCTGCTATAACGCCTGCGCCTGATTCGCTCCCAGCCGCGCGCGGGCCGTTTCGCGCCGCCCAACTGCCGGGACATGCTCCACCGCCGCGCCCAGGCCGAATTTGGGCATATTGCCATAGACACATTCATACTGGTTGGGGTTGATCAGATAGGTCTCATGCCAGATGCCCACCACTCCGCCCGCGCCGACAGCCCGGTTGAACTTCTTCCAGGGTTCCAGGTGCGGGTCGGAGGGGGCGCGGGCGAACTTTTCCAGGTCTTCGAACGAGCGCCAGTACTGGATAAGCACCGGGCCGCTAAAATTCCAGAAATATTCGCCATGTAAAAAGCCTTTTTCAGGGTTCTGAAAGAGCGACATGAGCATGGGGGGCATCGCGTTGGCAACCGGCAGCCATTTGTCAAATCGCCACCACTGGTTGACGCGCATCCCGATTAGAAAAACCACAAAAGGCTGGTCCGTTTTTGCCGTGAATCTACCGTTAAAAATAGGGTTCATCATATTTTTCCGTATCTTATGCGCGGATAAACGCAATTGTCTCTTGGATCGCCTGTCTTAACGGCGTAGCCTGCCAGCCAAAGGCTTTTTCAGCCTTGCTGGAATCCATAACGAAGGGTTTTTCCCACTCGTAGAGCATTTCCACGCTCTCGCCAGCAGCCTTGTTGAACAGGCCAAAGACACTGAGCAGGAACTTCCCGGCCAACTGCGTTTTGACCGGTTTGCCCACTTCGGCTTCCAACAGCTTGACCAACTCCTGCTGGGTGACAGCCGCCGGGCTGGGTGTAAACCAGACCTGGCCCAGGGCTTCTTCGCGGGTCCCCAGGGTTGCCAGCAGCCTGCCGAAATCGGGCACATAACTGAAGGTGTGGGGCTGGTCGAGCCGCCCCAGCAGGCTGACGGCCTTGCCATCCAGCGCGGGGTGAATAACCATATCGGTGACAACGTGGTCGTCCGGCCCAAAGAAGTTGGAGGCGCGCCCGATGGCGGCCCTGATTTTTCCGCTGCGATGCGCTTCCAGGACGGCATTCGCCATCTCGGCGCGCACTTTTCCCTTTTTGGTATGCGCCTGGTAAGGCAGTTCTTCGCGGATCGGCTGACCGTTGGTGTCGCCGTACATGTACAGGTTATCGCCAACAATAAATTTGGTTTTGTTCTGAACTGCGGCTTCCATAATCGCGGCCTGGAAGCCTGGGAATTTCTCGGCCCATTCGTGATATTCGGGTTGGGCGCACTGATAGATGGCGGCTGCGCCGCCCGTAAGCTCGATATTTTTCGCCGCATCGTAAGCGTCGCCAGCGGCGATTTCCACGCCAGCGGGCAGGCCATCGGCTCTGCCCGAGCGATTGATCACACGCACAGATTTGCCCAGCTTGACCAGCTCGCGGGCGGTCCATTTGCCCAGCGGGCCACTGCCAAAAACAACATGAAGTTCAGACATGATTTTCTCCTTGAACAAATTCGCGTATCAACGCATCGATCTCATACTCATACAACGCGTCCCCATTCACGCCAAACGGCGGGATATTGCCGGCAATCTCCACCGAGACCAACCCGTGTACCCGCGCCCAAATTAATACGGCAACGGATAAGGAGATGGTTTCTGCCTCGCCCCCGTAATTTTTCCACATCCCAAAGGCTTGCTCATACCCTGGCATCACCTGCGGGAACGACTCCGCCCGCAGCCTGCCCGCCGCGCGGACAGCCTCCACCACGCTGACAATTGCTCCCAGCGCCCGCGCCGCCGAGGGGAAAGTCTGCTCGAAAGGGGCAGCATAGCCTGCCAGCGGCGTCCCGAAAATGAGCTGGTAGCGCTGCGGGTAATCCAGTGCCCACTGACGGTAGCTCCTCCCCGTTGCCCGCAGCCGACCGACCACATCCGCCGCCGGGACAGAATCGCGCGCCAAAAACTGCGCATCGCCAAAGGATGTGTAGGCGTCGATGATCAAGGCGGTCACCAGCGCATCCCTGTCAGGGAAATAGTTGTAAATTGCCGGGGCGGTGATGCCCAGTTCGCGCGCAATCGCGCGCAGGCTCAACGCAGGCGCGCCAGTTTCGGCGATCTGCCGCCAGGCGGTCTCTTTAATGGCTTCTTGCAGGTTCGGCTGTTGTTGATTGCGTCGCGGTCGTGGGGACATGCTTTCTCCTGGCATCGTTGGCGGTCATTTTCAAGTGGCTGTCAACTCATCTAGTTATATATACACTGTATATATACAGTGTATATATCGGGTTGTCAAGGTGCAAAGTTGTCTGACAATCTTGCTTTTGATTACCTTTTATGCTATGTTTAGCCAAAAATTCTTGAGGGCACATATGCACCGCGAACGCGTTTCAGAAAATGTATTTTGGTTTCAATCAGAAGTCTATGCTCAAGTGACAGCCGGGGTTATTGCCGGACCGCAGTGGGCTGTGGTCATCGATACGCTTGCCACCCCCGAAGAAACCCTGGGGATGCGCGAGTATGTTGAGCATGAACTCAGCCTGCAAGTGCGCTACGTGATCAATACCCACTATCACGCCGACCACACCTGGGGAAATTGTTTCTTCCCCGGGGCCACCATCCTGTCGCACTCACGCTGCCGCGAACTGCTGGCCGGAACAGGAACCACCTCGCTCGAGGCTGCCAAAAAGCAGAACCCGGCCCTGAAACAGGTCAAAATCGTCCTGCCGCACCTGACTTTCGACCACGGCGAACTAAACCTGCGGGTCGGCAAGAAAAACCTGATCCTGTCTGCATCCATGGGCCACAGCAATGATGGGATTTCGGTGCTGGTCGAAGAAGACCGCATCCTGTTTGCCGGTGATTCTTTCATGCCCCTGCCCTACCTGGTGGATGGCGACATCGACGACCTGGTTGCTTCGATCAAGAAAATCGGCAAGATGGGGCTTGAAAATATTGTCCAGGGACATGGCGACATTATCCTGCGCGGCGAAATCGAGGCAGCGGTCAAAGAAAATCTGGCCTATCTCTCCGCCGTCCGCAAGGCAGTGCGCACCGCCTTGAAACGCAAAAGCCCGCTCGAATATCTGGACGAGTTGTCGATCGAAGAATGCGGCAAAAGCCGGGTTTACCTGGGCGGCCTTGCTGAACCCCTGCACCGCCGCAACCTGCGCGCGCTCTACAAACACATGCTCGAAAACACAGACAAATACGAAGGCGAAGATTAACCTTCTGTGCTTGCGGACAGAATCAATAAAAAGAAATCGGCCCACAAAAGTGGAGCCGATTTCTTTTTATACCGGTTTATGCTGAATTGTATATCCGGTTCAGCATAAACGAGCAAACTATAATTTTGCCAGCAATTCTTTCTTCTTCTGCTGGAATTCTTCATCTGTGACGATGCCTCTTTGGCGCAGACCGTCCAGTTCGGCGATCAGGGCCGGGATGTTGTCGGCGCGCTTGGGACGCTCGCCCACTTCGTCAAAACCCATTTTTTCCTTGGCGTTCAGCATGGCGGTCTTGAATTTGACCGGGTCGCCGATGCGTTTGAACAGGTTGACGCCCAATTCGCTGGCGGTCATGATCTCGATGTCGCCATAATCGAACATGCGGCCAAAGAAGGATTGGGTCATTTTGACATCGTTGACTTTTTCCAGGGAGGAATCGACCACATTTTTGTTGATCACACCGTTGATCTGGATCACGCGGCGGTTGGTGACGATGTACTGGCGGTTATACCAGACCAAAATATCGTGCAACATACTGCCGAGCGGGATCAAGACCAAAACATAGGCCAACGCCGCCAACGGAAAGTTGACCGTGGCAACCGTGCCAAAAACCACAACCGCCACGGCAACCGCAATTTCAGCCAAAATGGAGCTGGTCAGCACAAATGCGTGCTGGCGGGTGATGAGCAAAATTTGCTCGCTCTTGCCCAACATGCTTTGGATGTAATCACTTTTCATTTCAATTCTCCTATGAACAAGGGCATCATCAGAACAATGAATATTGTACTCTTTTCCGGCCAATCAGGCTTGTTTTTGGGCTTTAACCAGCCTGGCAAACCCCGGTCCGACGCGCAGTTCGGATTGAATCACCTCAAACCCGGCCTTTTTCAGCAGCAGCGAGGCGGATTCCTCGCTCCAGCCGCCGTATTTCTCGGCGCGGGCGGCCCAGCCCAAAAGCGACTGGCGATTTTTGCCCTCCAGGCCGCGCGCATCGGCCAGGGAGGTTGCCGCCTGGACGGTTAATTTCTCAGACGGGTTGAGCAGCGCCAGCCTGCCACCCGCCCGCAGTACACGCTGACATTCGCGCAGGGCGCGCAGCGGATCACCCAAAAGGAAGATGACATTGGTCGAGGTCAGAAAGTCGAAGGAGGCCGGGGCAAAAGGCAAACGGTAGAGATCGCCACCGATCACGGAAGACAGGCCAAAGAGCCGCGCGTCGGCCAAAAGTGAAAAATCGTTATCCAGGCCAAAAGCGCGGCAGCCTCCGATCCGGGCAAACAGAGCCGGGAGCAGGCCGGGGCCGCAGCCCAGATCGAGCAGCCGCTCCCCGTCCGAGGGCGCGCACCACTGCGCAAAATCGGCCAGGGTTCGCCCCCAGGCGGTGCCCGTCTGGATCTGGAGAAAGTCAGAGAATTCGGCCATCGCTGAAAGTGTGTCTCATACTCTGATCTCATCCCCTGCAAGAAGCGCTTCTTTTTCGCGGCCCTGGCGCAAAATCCAGGCCGCGCCGCGCGCCAGGCTGGTTTTGCGGCCCTCGACGCGCAGGTAAGCGCCATCTTCGAGCAGGATAACCGGGTTCGGCTGAAAGACGTGATAATCGGCCAGCCAATCATCCTTGTCGATATCGTCATAGTAATGGGCATGGAAGTTGAACGGCAGCAGGTTCAGCCCACCAAAGTGCGGCGTCTCGACCATGTTCATATCCCGCGAGGTCAGGATGTTCGGCCCGCACAGGATCGCTCCGGCGCTAAAAGCAACCAGCGGCAGCCCGGCCTGGAATTTTTTACGCAGGTACGGCATCAACTGGCTGGCGTGCAGGCGGTGAGCCAGCAAAAAGGTGTTGCCGCCGGGGATGTAAACCAGGTGCGCCCGGCGCAGGATGTCTTCCATTTCGGCGAAAGTCATCGTTTCGGTGTTGACCGTCTCGATGCGCGCCAGGCCCTTGAAGACGCTTTCGGTATATCCCTGCCAGCGCGTGGACAGGGAAGCCAGCGGCAAATAAGCCACCAGCGGCGCAGATTTGTGTTCCAGATGCGGGCGGCAGGCCTCGAGGGCATCGCGCAGGTCTTCGCCGGGGGTCGAGAAAAGATGCAGGTTGAGGGGCATGGGATATTTTCAACAATCAGATAGACTACGCACTCAGCTCATAGGCCTGCTTGAGCCAGGCAAGCAATTCCGGGTCGACTTCAGATGGATGGCTGAGTTTGACTTCCTGCTGATAGCGGTTGGCTGAAACTTTCTGGCGGCGAGGAAAACGCGGACTGGCGATCGGCGTTGCCGACTTGACGGTGAGCATCAGCGTCGTCTGGCGGGTGGAGATCTGCGCAAAGGTCGATTTATTAACCAGGTGAATGGATGCTTTCCTGGCTTCTTCGCTGACCGGCCCAAACTTGCGCGTTTCGTCCAGCAGTTTGGCATAAACTGCCCGCACGGCATTCGATTTCTCTACAAAAAAGGATTCAACAGTAAACTTTTCGCTCATTTTGTGTCGCTTTCAGAGAACAATGTGTTGCAAATAGGTGGGCAAGAGAAGTAAAAAAGCCAAGATGTTATGCGCCAGGTCAGTTTTCAACGCGAATCAGAGCAACAAACACAAATGGGCTCTACTGATGATAGGCCGATTATATTTTGTTTAATTATTCCAATTCTAACTTTACTTTCGGCTAACAAGTGAGATCCTCAACCAACAAAAACCGGATTGGCTGGGGTTGAACCTTACAAAACGAGAGATTTTTCAGGTCAAACGAACTGCGGCACGGTAACTTGGACAGATTTTGAGTTACGCGCCAGGTTTCCTTTGGGTAAATGCCCTGTCACAGACTTCTTTTCTCGAAGTTGCCCTGAAATTGGGGCATCTTTTGGAAATGGGCGTCCCATCAATAATCGGCGGAAGCGGCCTGGCGTACGTTTTGGCTTGCGATCCCAAAAGCCAGTCGGCGTGGCCGGTGCAGTGGCGGCGATAAAACTCAAAACCGAGCCTGCCAAGAGCAGCAACTCCGGCAAGCGCTGAATGCTTTCCGGGTTGTGAACAAACTGCCGATGACCGCCGACCATCTGTTTGGCACTGAGCGGGACTTGCTCAACCGGCCAGCGGTCTTTGTAAAGGGCACGCACGCTTTCCGCTTTGAGTTTGAGCGGGATTGCCAGGAGCCAGGGTTTGTCAAAATCAGGATCGTAGATGGCGTATACATCGAACGTCTTATTGTCTTGATTTGGTATCGTCTTGTTCAAAACCAAGTCGCGCCAAATTTCTGCGCGGAGTTCTCGGTTGTTCTCAACCCAAACATAGGTTTCATCGAATGGAGTGGCTTCCAAAACCTTGTCTTTATGTTTGCGAGCCAGCGGGCGCACCAAAGCTCCGTACTTGGGCTTACGCCCTTTGAAATGATCGGGCAGGAAATTGTGCCGCGCTGTAAAGTTGGTTGCCAAACGTACTACGTAGCGTTCAATCTTGGCTTCCTGCAAATCGCTGATCTTGACACCGGCATCCACCACCAGAATTTCGTCTGCCAGTAGTTTCTTTTGCGCGTTTTTGAGCATTTCCTGCCACAACCGAGTTTCGCTTCCGTCTTTCGGATGTACTCGCTCAAAAGCACGCGGTAAAGCGATCCTCTGCCCATTGATTTCACCTACATCTCCGGTGATGCCCATAATCACTGCTGGCAACGCACGGTTTGCTGCTGGATGGTAATGCTTGCTCGGGCAATTCTTCAAGGCTGGACGCCAAAAAGCTGTCACATCTGCCGTAATCGGCCGATACCCCTCGTAACGACGTTCTTGCCATCCAGCCGTCTGTTTGATATGCGCGCGCCACAAAACCAGAATGAATGATATTTGCCAAACACCTTTCCCGAATGCTGACCAGGCTCTGCGTGTGGCCTTATCGCTCAGTCCTATCGATTTCAAAGCCGGGAACAAGGCTCCACGATTCGGTAACAGTGCACCGCTGACCAGCATCCACATAAAATGTAAAAGTGCCAGGTTCGTTCCAACAGGCAGTCCTTCGGTCAAAATGCTCAAAATCGCTATGGTATGATTTGTCATGGTAATGGGCTCCTGTGAAATCCGTTTTTCGCAAAAACAAGATTATCACGTTTTGAACCCATTACCTTTTCTTTTTTTAGATCAGTTAGCGGAAACTAAAGTTCTAAGTACTTGGATGTAGTGGCTTTTTACGTTCATTAATCAAAGTTATTTTTTGATCTATTAACTTTCTATAACCTACGAACAAATCATCAAGAATGATCTCAAGAATTTCGTAAGCATCAAGAACATCATTTTTTGTCATATTTGCAGAATGACTGCCATCGTTACCAAGCCATTTGATAGCAAATAATTTCTGGGCAATTTCTGGTTTACTCTTCTCAAAGTCAACAATTCGATCATGCAAATTGATTCGTACTCTTTTTCTCTTTTTATCGTAGGTAAATCTCTTAACGTAAGTTTTGTGCAAATAGAGCAGCAGTTGCTTTAATCGTCAAAAAAACGCATTTTTTGAAAACGGCAAAGGCAACTGAACTGCCCAGTGCTTCTTCACAGAAATGGATCGACCTGCATACAAACTTTGGTCAGT
>JAKLPV010000179.1 GCA_022013685.1 Anaerolineae bacterium | reverse complement strand
GCCGCGTATGCTGACGAATTTAACCAAAGAGGTGGAGAAAGGCACCTCGGGTGGAGTCACGTTGTTCGGCGCACTCGCTGCCCTGGCCGGTTCCGCTTTGATAGGTGTGTTGGCCGGAACACTTTCCCCGCAGCCTGCCTCGCCCTTAAACGGACTGTGGCTGACGCTGTGGGTGACCTCCGCCGGGTTGGCCGGTTCGCTTGTGGACAGTTTCCTCGGCGCGACGATCCAGGCCATATACACCTGTCCGGATTGCCAAAAAGAAACTGAACGTCACCCCCTGCATATCTGCGGCGCCCCCACCACGCTCAAGCGCGGTTTGGAGTGGTTCGACAATGACTGGGTCAATTTTGCTTGCGGTCTGGGCGGGGCGCTGCTGGTCTTATTCGCCCTTTGACGATGATTTGCTATGAATGTAAAAAGTGGAAAGTAGAAGAAATCCCTTTTCTACTTTCCACTTTTTATAGATTTTTTCCAGGCGAGCCATACAAATATCCCGCTGCCGATGAAGCCGACCACCGCCGGGCCGGGTTGTGACCAGAAGATGCCCTGCCCGATGGTTTGCAGCAGCCAGGTCAGCACATAGACCAGCGAGAGTGGGCCAACAGGCAGGTCTTTGGGGTTGGCGGCCAGGGTGATAAGGGCTGAAACCAAAATCCAGCCCAGGTAGTTGCTGAGCGGAATCCCGAAATAAGCGCCGGGACTTTCCCAAACCCAAAATCCCCAGCCAACCATTTGCGGGTCGAGAAACAGGTCCCAGGCGGTGAAAGCCAGCGCTGACAGGAGCACAAACGCCCAGCGAGGGCGGGATTCGCCCAGGATGGTTTTGGCAATTGCCCAGGCGGGGGGCAGCATCATCATCCAGGCCAGCGGAATGAGCAAGGGCACACCCGCCAGCTGCGGCTGGAGCAGAGCGGTGTATTCATATTTGCCAAAGGGGATGCCAGTGCTCGAACCCAGGAACTCAGCCAGGTAAGACAGCACGACCACGATCGCAAAGGTTTTCAGCGTGCGCGCCCAGCCCCAGGCATAAAAAAGGACGGCCAGCACCGCCGCGGCTTGCATGATGACCCCAAAAGCCATGCCGCGGATCAAGTAGCCCTCGCCCAATATCCACCCCAGGATGGGCAGGGTGATCATGGTCAGCACCCACAACACGAGCGGAACGATCGTCGAGCGCGGATAGCGGATGGCGTTGAAGGCTTCGATCATTTGAGTGTTCTGGCGTGTAACCAATCAAAAATCAGCAGGAATGTTCCCTGAATGAAGATGCCGATACCCGTCCCGACCCAGAACGGATCGGGACCGATAAAACGCGCCACTGCAGCGCCGCCGAGCATGTAAAACACATCAAAGCGGGCATTGGTCCACAGCAGGCGCGCAAGGTTGCGGGTTTCTTGTGGTTCGGCAGCTTTTTTCTGTTTCTCGTCGAGTTTGCCCGCGCGGCGTTGCAGGTTGATGCTGCCAAAATAGGCAATGCCCAGGTTGATAAACCCCCAGCCGATAAACTGGAAAGCCATGCCGCGCCAGAAATCGCCCACGAGCAGCATCGACAGCGCTCCCAGCGCGATCGATGCCCAGGCCCACCAGGTCAGGCGGCGGGTAATAGTGTTTTGAAAAGTCCAGATGTCCAAGTTGCGCCTCCAGTGAAAGGTGTAATGATTAAACGGGGCAAGTCCAATCAGATACTATCCAAAATCTTGGCCCGATTAATATGAAAACAGGTAGATCGGAAGATTTCTTCCATTCTACCTGTTTCAGTTGCTAATGGTTGCTTTTTGTGCTTATGGGTTCAGGGTTGGCAGGTTGCTAGTGTCGCCTGCTGTTACGCTGGAATCGACAGGCACCCAGCAACTCGACGAATTTTTTGTTTCCGGATTCTGAATGGAAATCCAGGACTGGTCGGCTGAAATTCCAAACAACAGCACCGTTTCTCCGGCTTCAAAGCTGGTTGCTGTCTGAGCGTCCGCGGCTGGAGCGTTCAGGCAGGCTGTTTGAGTGCGCGCGGTGGCGGTCGGAACATCTGGCAGAGGGAAACAGTGCCCACTGCCCACCTGGATGCTGTGGTTGGCGTTGGCGACCAGCGCGCACAGTTGCGAGGCGTTTTGGGGCCGGTCAGCGCTGCGATAACCGGTGAAGGGCCGCGGGCCGCCGTAGAGTTTCCACGGGCCGCTGCCGGGCATTCCGGCCTGTTCTACTGAGACCGTGTTAAAAAAGAAGTGGACATGCACCCCCGGCAGGGTCTCTGTGTATTCGAAGGTTTCATACTCGACCACGTATTGGTTTTGGTCGCTGAGGCTGATGTTGTTGATGCGCACGAAAGGTACCCCGGCTGGAATGGCCAGGGTCGGCGGGGCCGGCAAGGTTGGGATATCTGTAGGCAACAGGGTCGGGGTCAGGGTTGGCGGAATCGGCTCAGTGGTGCTGGTATTTTCCAGTATCAGGGCCGCGTCGTTGGATTGTGTGGATGTGGCTTCGACCGGCTGTGTTGGGGTTGGCGGAGCTGCTGCAATGTTGTTTTGGTAATAATTGAACCCGACAAACAGAACGATCAAACCGATTATGCCCGCGATGATGATCCCCGCACCGGCCAGCGCCCAAATGGTAAACCCTGACCTGGCGACGGGAGCCAAACTGGTGGGCGGCCTGGAGATGGGCCTTTGGGCCGGCAAAGAAGCTGGCTGAGGGTCAACCCAGGTTGCCTGGGGTATAAATTGCGAATCAGGGATGATGGTGGGTTGAGGCTGGTTTTCGTAGTTGATGGGCTGAATGCTGCTGGCTATTGGCGCCAGAGGCGGCGTGGGGGTGGGGGCCGCATAAGCCCTGGACGATGTTGATGCTTCAGCCTGAATGGCTTTGACGAAATCATCGGCGGTCTGGTAACGGTCATCGGCTTTTTTTTCCAGTGTCTTCATCAGAATCAGTTCAAGCGATTCAGACAAGTCCGGCACGAATTTGCGCGCAGATGGCAGAGGGTCCTGAATGTGCTTGAACACAATCGCGATCGGGGTTTCTGCCGAGTAGGGCACTTGCCCGGTGACCATCTCGAACAGGATCACGCCCAGTGCGTAAATATCGCTCCTGCCATCCACCTGGTTGCCCGCGCCCTGTTCGGGAGACATGTAGGCCGGGGTGCCCATGATCGCGCCCGAACTGGTCAGCATGGAACCGGTTTCTGCCATGCGTGCCAGGCCAAAATCAGTCAACAGGCAATTGCCGCGCTCATCGATCAGCACATTGCTGGGCTTGACATCGCGGTGAATCATGCCGCGCGCGTGGGCATACCCTAATGCATCGCCGATCTGGCTGATGATGCGGTAAATTTCGGGCAGGGAAACGCGGCGGGTTTTGAGCAAATCGGCCAGCGTCCCGCTTTGCAAAAAGGGCATGACGATATAGGTGTACCCGTCCGATTCGCCATAATCGAAGACCGGCAAAATGTGTGGATGTTGCAGCTGGGCCAGCAAGTGGGCTTCGCGTTTGAAGCGTGCAATGAATTCAGGTGAACCCGCCATGTGTCGCGGCAGGACTTTGATTGCCACATGGCGTTCCATGGCGGGTTGGTATGCTTTATAGACTGCCGCCATGCCGCCTTCACCCAATGGCGCAACCACCTGATAAGGTCCAAACTGTTTCCCGGTTAAATCTTCCATGCTTTGTCACCTTTATTGCTAATATGGATAATCTTTATCAAGTATAGCATGACAGGCAAGCGGAAAGATAGCAGTTTTGGTTGATTTTTGCCGGGTTGGATTAAATATAAAAAGACCGAAGACTATTCCCTGTCCTCGGTCTTTGGTTCTCTGTCTGTGACCTATTCGTAGAGTGCTTTGACCTGTTCTTCGGTCATGCCCTTGACCACCGGCCGGTCGATCTGTTCCAGCATGTGTTCCTTGCCACTGAAATCGATCAGGTGGCCCGATTTTGCCGCTTTAGTGCGCAGGTAAAACTCATTGTGAGAGTTGGGCGGCAAAACGTGCGGAATACGACCGGTGACGTTGATGCCGTACTTGGTCATGTCGTTCATTTTTTTTGGATTGTTGGTCATCAATTGGATCGATTTGACCTTGAGCGACATCAGCATATGCGCGGCCACTTCGTAGTCGCGCTCATCGTCGCGGAAACCGAGCGCCAGGTTGGCCTCGACGGTATCCATGCCATAATCCTGCAAGCTGTAGGCGCGGATTTTATTGGTAAAGCCGATCCCGCGTCCTTCCTGGCGCAGGTAGACCACCATGCCCTTTTCCATTTTACCGATCGCAGTCAGGGCGGCCTCGAGCTGGTCGCGGCAGTCGCAGCGCAGCGAACCAAGCGCGTCGCCGGTCAGGCACTCAGAATGGATGCGCACCGGCACATCTTCAGCGCCGCTAATATCGCCTTTGACAATGGCAGCATGTTCCTTGCCGTCTTTATTATTATAAAATGCCACAATATGGAAATCGCCAAAACGGGTCGGCAGCTCAGCGATCGAAGCAATGCTGACACAAATATGATTATCGCCGCAACCCTCGCACTCGTGTTCGCGGTCGCCGTCTAGAATTTCCTGAATTTTCATGTGAGTGAGCGCCATGTTTTATCTCCTATAAAGAATAATAATACTCCGAAAACATAGGCAATGCATTAACGACTTTTCTTATTTTTGTAAAAGATAACAGAGCAGCAAGCCCCCGGCGGAGTCCAGAACTCGGACCTCGACCAGTGCAAGCGTTTTCGCTTCGGATTCGCTCCACCCGTCGCCGGCCACCAGTGTCGGGGCGTTTGCGCCGCCGAAGAGTTTCGGCGCAACATACAGTTGCAGTTCATTACCGAACCCCAGCCGGATAAATTCAGCGATCAGCGTGCCCCCGCCCTCGAGCATCAGCCGTTTTATCCCCAGCGTTTCCAGCGTCTCGAGCGCCAGCCCCAGGTCGACGCGTTTTCCGTCATGGACGAGAACCTCCACCCCCGCGGCTGTGAGCATCGCCAGTTGTTCGGCAGATGTTTGCGGTGTGGTGAAGATCAAACGGCGCGCCGGGCCAGCCTTGATGAAGTCCCCGTCCGGGTCGAGTTCGGCGCGGGTGACGATACCCACTTTGGCCGGGTTTTCAGGCAGGCCAGCTGCAAGGCGCTGCGCGGCCAGCAGCGGATCTTTAACCGTCAGCTTTGGGTTTTCGCTGTTCAGGGTGTGCCCGCCGACCAGTACGGCATCCACGCTGGCGCGCAGCTCCAGCACCCGGCGCCTGTCCTCGGCAGAAGATATCCCCGCTCCCTTGCGCTCGACCGTGTCGATCTTGCCGTCCACCGTCATGGCGGCGTTGATGATGACGTAAGGTTTCATAGGGTTTTGGTCGTAGGGGCGAGCCGTCGGCTTGCCCCTACGAGGTTATTCGTGGAATTTTTTCTCGCCGGCTTCGATGTGCACCTTGAGCCGGTTGGCGGCAGGCGGCAGCGGGCAAGACCAGCGCTCGTTGTAAGCGCAATAGGGGTTGTAGGCCAGGTTGAAATCGAGCCGGATGCGGTCACCGTCCAATTCTTCGGGTTCGATGTAGCGGCCCGCGCCGTAGGTTTCCGCCGGGGCGGTGGCGTCGCTAAACGGCAGGAAGTAGCCGTAATCGGCTTCGTAAACCTGCAAAATGGCTTCCTGGCCCTTAACCTTGAACCTTACCTGCCCGACATTCCAATAATCGCGCTCCTCGCCGGTCGAGGTGGCGATAGCAATCATTTCAGGGTCAGCGTGGCGCTCGAGAGTCAATTCCAGGCGCAGGGATGGGTTTTCGGGGTAATAGCTCAACCCGCTAAACTGGCTTTTCTGTTCAACATCCAGCGGAGATTGGCGGTTGTTCTTGAAAAATTCATCTTTTTCACGGCGAAAATCATCGAGACTGCTCATTTCATCTTCTCCTTGTATCGACATTCACTTTTTAGAATGCGCGGCGGCTTGTTCTATTACCGTTTCGAGGGTTTTTTCATATTGGCTGACAATTTTTTCCAGCGCGAAGGCTTGGGCCATTTCGCGGCTCCTGGCCTGGAACGCGGCCAATTTTTCCGGCGCTGTCAGCAGAGATTCGAGCGCCGCTGTCAGCGCGGCCACATCTCCCGGCGGGAAAAGGAAACCGTTTTCGCCGGGTTGAACCAGCTCCGGGTTGCCGCCCGCTTCGCTCAAAACGAGCGCCAGGCCCATTGCCAATCCCTGCACCCCGACCACCGACAATCCTTCGGAGCGCGACGGCAAAACCAGGATGTCGCTTGCCGCAAACTGCTCCAAAACCTGCTCTGGCGTGACCCAGCCCGGCAGGTGGATGCGATTGGATAACCCACACTGTTCAACCAGCCCGCGCACGGCTTCCAATTGTTCACCGTCACCAGACATAACACAGTTCCACGATAAATGTGCCACTCGCGAGAGCGCCTCGACCAAATCTGCCGGGTTTTTGTGAGCCACAAAACGCGCAGCAAAGATAATACGCGGAACGCCCTCTGGCGCAGGCTGCCGGGCTGGCAAAGCCGAAAGCTCAACCCCGTTGTGAATGACATCGATCGAAACATTGTAATGTTTGAGCGCCATCTGGCGGGTGTATTCGCTGACCGCTGCCACCCGCTTGGCACCTTTCCAAATCTGTGGGGTGAGCGGGTAGATCAGCTTGAACCAGCGATCGGTCTTGTCTGGCACCGCTCCCGGCACATCGCCGAGATGGGCAGTCAGCAGGTAAGGGGTTTTGGTCAGCTTCGAGAGTGCAAAAGCTGCCGCCCCGGCCGGAACGGCAAAATGGGCGTGGATCACATCCGGCTTCCAGGCGCGGATTATTTTCAATCCCGTTTGGAAAGCAGCCAGGTCGTAGCGCGCCATTTCGGCAAACTCGGCTTGAAAGGCCTCCCGTCGCCGGGCCGGGATGCGCTCGATGCGCACGCCACTTTCCAGCGTTTCCTCGGCGGGCAGGCCATCCAGGCGGTCGGTCAGAATGCGGATCTCGTGCCCGCGTTTGGCCAGTCCAATTGCAATATCGCGGGCCACACGCCCACCGCCGCCTCCCACCGGAGGAAATTCATGGCACAGAACGAGGATTTTCATGCTTTTTCGGCCACATCTGAGGCTACACCCGAAAACCAAAGCGCGCCGGGAACGGTCACCAGGACAGTGATAAAACGGGTCAGGACTGCAAAGGCCGAAGCCTGTTCGATGGTCGCGCCCAACGCCGCAAACAGGGTGGCAAAAGTGACCTCGCGCAGGCCATAGCCGTTGACCGAGATGGGCAGCACGGTAACGAAATAGGTCACGGTTTGAATGGCCATAATTTGGACGAAGGAAACTTCCATGCCCAACTCACGCGCAACGATAAAATTTGCCAACATAATCGTCAGGTTGGACGGCCAGGCAACCAGGAAGGCCCAACCAAAAGCGGCCGGCCGCGAAGCCCATTCGCGCAGGGCATCCATGATTTTGGGAAAATATTTCTCGGCCAATTTTCGCGGGTTGAAGGGCATGGCCAGGGCAAAAATCGTGTTCAGCTTGGCGCCGAAAACCCAGAGCGAGAGCGGCAGCAGGCAAGCCATAGCCGCCATGTTGATCAGCCGGTCGAGCGCAACAGACCCAACCGCCACCGATTTGCTCCGGGTATAAGGCAAAACCGCCACCATGCGCAGCCCGTCGCCGCCGATGGTCGAGGGCAGAAAGTTCGAGGCGAAAATTCCGCTCCAGGCGATGCGAAAGGCCTGCCAGAACGTGATCGAAACGCCGTGCGCCCAGAGCAGGGAGCACCAGCGCAGGGTGTTAAAAGCCTGGGCTGCCAGGTAAACCCCAAAAGCCAGGGCAAGCATCCAGGGGTTGAGGCCGGATAATTGCCCGGCCAGCAGGTTCCAGTCCAGGCGCGTCACCAGCCACACAAACAGCCCCAGGCTGAGAAGCGTCCCGATCCAGCGCACCCAGGCGGAAAGCGAGCGGCGTTTTTCGTTCACGGGCAAATCCCCGGCTCGGTGCGCAGCGCATAGACCTCGATGCGGCCCTGACTCGGCTCAATCGAGGCAATCGATTCGTAATAGCACAGGATATAAGGCGCAATCCTTGTCTTCCAAGTATTATCTTCATCAATAAATGCGCCTTCGGTCTGAAGCGAAAGATTTTGCCTGCCGGCGACGATCATGGCGAAGCGGTTCTGGCGCAAATCCTCGTAAAACTGCCCAAGCACCTGCTGGTTATTGCTCATTGCCATTTCCATCAGGGTCACGTTTTCATACTCTGGCACCAGCGCCACATCGATTTTCCCAAACGTCACCAGATGACGCTGGCTGATGAATAGCACCGGCCCATCGGCGTCCTCTACCAACGTTTTCAACTCTTCCAGACGGGCTTGATCCAATTCGTGGTCGTAAACCTGGCGGGGTGAGAGCGTGGGGATAAGGAAAAAGAGCGGGATAAGCGCGGCGACGGCCATGGTCGGCCATCCGGGCCGAATCTGTACCCGCTCATCGTCCGCAGCGGACTCAGCCCGCACCTGCCCACCGATAAACAGGGCGGCCACTATGCTGAGAAGCACGGCAAACCCGTCCATGTTGTGTAAATCTCCGCCCCCGCCGATTTTTACGCTGACAACCAGCCCGCCTGCAAACAAGATAAAAAGCATCGAGAGAATCCCGGCCCAGCGGGCGGGGTGCAGCCGTTTCCAATGATTCAGCGCCAGTGCGAGAACCGCCAACAGCGGCCCGCTGACCAGCAGGATGCCCCAGACAACGCCCAAAGCGAAGAGCTCATTCGGCCACAGACGATCCCAAAGCAGGGCGGAAAAAAAACTGGATGCAAACGCATCTGCATTTTCGGCATTGCCCGAAAGGAAGATATAAGCCGCCTGCGCGCCGAGGGCTGAGAGCAGGCCAGAAATAGCCCACAGGGCGGGGAGCGAAAGATAACGGACGGAGGACGAAAGACCAACGACCGAATTTGTCGGTCCTTCGTTTTTTGTCCTTTGTCCAACCGGCACTTCCAGCAAATAAATCGTAATCGCGATCATGGCCGGCATCGGGAACCAGTTGACCCGGCTGACCCCGGCCCAGGCTGAGGCGACGATGATGGCGATCAGCGACTTCCATGGGTGTTTGAGCGAAACAAACAAGAGCGGGATGAAAACCATCGGCATCAGGTGGTAGTAAACGCCGACGAGGAGGTAGAAGAGGAACAGCCAACCTGCAAAGAGAAAAACTTTACCACCAAGGCTCAAAGACACGAAGTTTTTTCCCTTTGTGCCTTTGTGGCTTTGTGGTGAAAAAGCCCTGCGCACCAGCGCAAAAACTGCCGCGCCGGTCATCAACATCCAGAGCAGGAACTGCCAGAAGCGGTGACCGCTCAGGTCGAGGCCGGGGATGAGGTAGGCCAGCGATTGCAAAAAGTAGCGGCTGGGATGCAGGGTCGAAAGCGGGATGTTTTCTCCGTAAAGCGATTGCGAGAAATAGAGCGATGCGTAGAAGTAGCGGCTGGTTTCGGACCAACTCATCGAAAAGATGTAGGTGCTCACTTCCCGGAAGCGGACATAGACCTCGTAACTGACGCCCAAAATGATCAGCGCCGAGGCAAAGCCGCCTTGCCAGGATGTCTTGAAGGCCACTTTCAGCGCGCCAGTGGCCAAAAGTACCAGCCACCAGCAGGCCCAGTAGAAGAGAATCGTCGTCAGCACCGGGTCTTGGGTCGATTTTTTGACGACTTCGCCAACGCGGAAGGTAAATTTCAGATACGGGATCAGCAGCAGGATGCCGGTAAACAGACCCAGGCCAAGCGCGCGCCAGACGGGGTTTTGCAGGCGAGACAACTCAAGGGCCGCGATAAATTTTTCAGCTTTTGAGTCTCTCATCCAGTAAAACAGGAAAACACAGCCTGCCAAGACAGCGATGTACATCAGCAAAACCGCGCCCCAGACTGAACGGTGCAGGATGACACCCAGTTCGGTCCAGCGGGCGATGGACCAGCCCAGGATGCCCAGGTTGGCGAGGAAGGTAAAGACAAAGGTGGTTTGCCAGAAGGTTTTGGAGTTGGTCATGAGTCGGACTTGTCCATCTTGGCCAGGATGCCGGGCAGGGTCAGCGCGCCGGGCAGGCTGGCGGCCATCAGCAGCAGGCGGTTGATGAGCGGCACGGTGGCGGCGACGGAGACGTCCAGCCCGCCGAGGGTTGTCAACAGGGCCGAGACGGTCAATTCCTGCCAGCCGTAGCCGTTGACTGAGACGGGCACGTTGCCGATGAAGTAGGCGAAGCTATACAGGCCGACCACCCTCCAGAAGGCCAGTTCGCCGCCCAGAGCGTGGATGAGCAGGTAGTTTGCGCTGAACATGCAGAGCATGTGGGCAAAGGCGAAGCCGAGCGAGGTCAGCAGGGAGAGCGGTTTTTTTAGCCAGATGCCGAGCGAGGCGATGGTGCGGCGGGCAAAATCGAGGCCTTTGCGCCACAGGTTGGGGAAAAAGGCGGCCTGGGCAGCGATTGGCGCAGTTTGCAGCAGTTGGTAGAAACCGAGCGGCGAGGCCAGCGACATACCGGTCATGTTGACCAGCCGATCGGCGGCCAACGATGCCAGGCAAATGGCGCGGTCGTAACCCAGTTGCATCGTCCCGGCCAGGCGCACCACATCGCCGCCGATGGTGGTCGGCAGGAAGTTGGTGGCGAACAGGCCGGTGAAGGTCAGCGAGAGGCTGTTCTTGAGCGGGATCGGGATGCCGCCGGAGCGCAGCAGGGTGTGCCAGCGCATGACGGTGAACAGGCGCGAGGCGAAGATGAATCCGAAGGCCGCCAGCAGTTCGAGCCATGAGATTTTGTTGATGGCAACAACAACATCCTCCCAACTCCAGGCGAGCAGGGCGATCAGCATGCTGGCGGAAAGGAGGGTACCGAGGACTTTTAGTAGAAAGGAGCGGTTGGGTTTGGAAGGGGATGTCATGGGGTACTCGGTATTCTATAATTCGATATTCGATAATTCGAGTATTCGGTATTCGAGTATCGAATCCCCAATATCGAATTTCGAGTTATCGGCTCTCAGGCATCTTTCCCATCGCGCATCACCCGCCGAACGGTATAGGTCGGCTTTTGCTGGGACTCGTGATAGGTGCGGACGAGCAGTTCGGCGATCAGGCCCATCAGGATGGCCTGGAATCCCATCAGGGCCAGCATGACCGAGATGATGAAGATCGGCGAGGTCAGGATCTCAACCTGGGCCAGTAGTTTGCGGATGGCCAGGAAGGCGATCCCGGCAAACCCGGTCAGGAACATCAAAATCCCGCCGCCGCCGAACAAGTAGATCGGTTTGGCCGAGTAACGCGTCAGGAATTGGACGGCGATCAGGTCGAGGACAACCTTGAGGGTCCGTTCCAGCCCATATTTGCTTTTGCCGAATTTGCGGGCGTGGTGGCGGACCGGAACTTCGAGGATTTTCGCGCCGACCGAGTTGGCGTAGACCGGGATGAAGCGGTGCATTTCGCCGTACAGGCGGAAGCCGGTGATGACCTCGCGGCGGTAGGCTTTGAGCGTGCAGCCGTAATCGTGCAAATGCACGCCGGTCACGTTCGAGATCAGCCAGTTGGCCATGTGCGAGGGCAGGTTGCGGGTCAGGGCGTTGTCTTCACGGAACTTGCGCCAGCCGGAGACAACATCGTAGCCTTCGTCCAGCTTTTCGAGCATCATCGGGATGTCTGCCGGGTCGTTTTGCAGGTCGGCATCCAGAAAGGTGATCACATCCCCGCGGGCGTGGTCGATTCCGGCGGCGATGGCGGTCGTCTGGCCGAAGTTGCGGCGGAACTCAACCACGCAGACATGCTGCGGGTCTTCGGCGGCAATCTTCTCCAGCACGCCAATCGAACCGTCCTTGCTGCCGTCGTCCACGTAGATGACTTCCCAGGTGCGCTTCATATCTTTGAGCGCGGCGTGGACGGCCTCGTGCAGGGCGGGCAGGCTCTCGACCTCGTTATAAACGGGGATGACGATGGATAAATCCATAAGTTATTTTCTCCGGTACAGGTACATGATCGAACTTGGTTCGCAGGATTGGGGTGCGGTTTCGAGCACCAATTCAAAAGCCGACAACTGCCCGGCCAGCCAACTGTCCGGGTCAAGATTGCGAGCTTCGAGCAGGACAAAATCAGACTCGGCCAGCCATTGCTCATTCAAAGACTGGTTTGTCCAGCCGTAGCGGCGCAGTCCGGCGTCATCGTCTGAGATGCGGAAGGAGTATGCGCCGTGCAACTGCCCCGGCAGGATTTGGATACCCGGCAAGTATAACAGCGTCACGGGCGAGTAGCCGTCCCAGTAGAGCTTCGAACCGGGCGGGATGCGCTCTACCAGCGCCGCGCCAACTGCCTCGTAGCCAGGAAGCGTATCTGCGGGGCAGCCGTAGCCCTGGTATTCCCCGGCCAGCAGGGGCGAAGGGGAAAAGAGTGTGCCGAGAAAAGTGATGATGAGAAATGATGAAGCAAAAACGGATTGGGTAACGGATTTTGAAGCGGAGTAACGGATTGCGAAACGGATGATGAGCGGAAGGAGAAGGGCGGCCCCAACCGCTACCGTTACCGGGAAAATGATCTGGGCTGCGTCGGTAACGGCGCGCATCTCCAACCCGAACTTGTTTGCAAAAACCTGCCAGATCTGCGCCCCGCCGAATCCCGGCATGGGCAGCATGACCAGCCGCTTATAGAAATATTCCGGCAACAGGTCACGGACTGTCCCCTCGGCTGAGTAGGCCATCCCGGCCAGCAGGAGCAGCAGGGCCAAGAATCCCAACCTGGCGCGCCAGGCTGGCGGATTCAAGTCCCAGCTTGACAGCGTGGCGGCAACCAACAGCAGGCCAATTCCGCTGTAGAAGGCGGTGTAGGTTGGAAAGCAGAAAACGCAGTATTCGTTGCCGAGCGCCGCCCAGGCGTGCAGGGCAAAAAAAGTAACCAGAAGCAGGGATAAGAAGATGGCAAGTTTGTAGTTGGGGTTCTTTTTGGGCCAGAAGACAAAAACGGATAGCGCCCCTGCCAGGGCGGCAAAATGATAGCGGAACGCCAGAAAGAAACTCGCCAACCGGAAGCCAGGCGGCGGTTCCGGGCTCCAACTGGGAATGTGCTCGGGGGCGAAAAATGGCGCGAGCAAGGGCAGCGGCAGCCAGCGCGCCCACAGCCGCAGAATGTTGGGCCAGTAGAGAAGATGCACGCCGCCGAAGGAAATGAGTATTCCGGTTAAGAGCCACAAAACACCCCCCTGTCCCTGGCGGGACACCCCCCCATTTTCGACTGAACTTCGTCGAAAATGGGGGGAGAAGAGGGGGGTCTCAAAAAAGACATATAAAACCAACAGCGGCAGCAATAGGATCAGGTTGATGCGCATCATGACGGTTACACCGGCCAACAGGCCGCCCAGGAAAAGCTGCCAGTTTGCCCGTTCGCGGCCAAGGGTCAGGAACATTGTCCAGGCCAGCAGGCAGGCTACGAGGCCCTGCGAGGCGGCCATGGCGGTCATGCGCATGGCCGCGGGATTCAGGGCCAGCGCCCAGACCAGCAAAGCGGCGACCCAGCGTCCGCCCAGGCGCCGGGAGGTGAGATACAGCCCCAAAACGGCCAGCAGGCTGAGACTGAAGGCGAACATCCGCCCGGTGACGAGGCCAGGGCCAAAGAGTATCTGAATCCAGCCGGGGATCAGGTACGAGAGCGGCATCTGGTTCATCCACAGGCCGTTATCCTGAAAGGGAACGTACTGCCCGGAGGCCAGCAAAAGACCTTTG
>JAKLPV010000178.1 GCA_022013685.1 Anaerolineae bacterium | reverse complement strand
TTGAGAGAACATCGCCAACGATTTCGGCTGCATACTCGTTCTGCCAGACAATCCCAAGCCCAATTCAAGCGCATCACACAACAGTGGCTCAACCTTCATCCAAGCCCAAATTTATAGCAAGTTATGCGCTACTGCCAAAAATTATACCCATTTTTTACACGAAAGCTTTTATGAAGTTCCGGCACTAGAGCAGGATGTCAATAAAGATCATTCGGTTTATTCTCAGGCGTTTCTCAGCGTAAAAAACTGCGGTAAGGCTAGCATACCTGTTAGCCTTACCGCAGTCTGTTTATTCCTATCCAAGTTTATGGGAGGAATTTGGCTTCATCAGCATACAAATACGTATGGGATTTTGGCCACTTATAAAAATCATGGTTGGCCATGCTGCTGCCTTGTCTATCACCGTTACAAGACTGTTTTCCTACTTGAGAAGAAGCATAATACAATGATTTGCCATGCAGAACATGAGGCGATGGCTGCACATTCCTCGTGATGTTACCATTACATCGTTCTCGCACTGTCCACCAACTATAGCCAATATCATCCATTGTAGTTACAGGGTTCTTTGTTTTGCTCCATAACTTTGCAACCCAGTATTGACTATTTATATTTGTTACGGTATGCACTCCCTCCACATAGGTAATCCCATAATATGCAGCAGAGGCCGGCCCCGCAAACGCAGCTACAGTCTGCAATAGATTCATCAACAAGATAACAATCGTGCCAATAAACAACTTATAGGCAAATGCTTTCATTGCTGCACCTCCTCCAAAATTTTGACAATTTCTTCAGAAGGTTTTTCAAGATTCTCCAGAATCAGCATCGTTGTTACAGAGTCGAGCACTTGATTACCATCGGGCAGGATCATATAAGTTTCCAACTTAAACAACCCGCTGCCATCCGCATGGAAATAGGCTTTTTCGACTGTCCCCTGGGTCGGTTGATCGTACCCCGCGAGTTGTATGGGTGCGGCCAACTGAATAGGCAGGGTGTACGAAACGAGATTTTCTGTTTTCAATTCTTGCTTGCTGATGCTTTGAGACATTTCCGCGGCCCTGTTTGCAAACCCGAAATCTATCTTTGGGGCAAAAGGACTGGCATCAGTAATGTCATTGATGGTTTTGTTATGCCATTTGCCTTTATATAAAACGGAATATTGAACAATATTTCCGGCAGTATCTCTCATGAAAGAAACAGCGCTGGTTTTCATCGCCCCATCATCCTCGAGAAAATACCAATCATCCATGGTGTATTCTTGAGGAATGGATATGCCGTTTCCAATTGTTCCATCGCTTGCCACTGAATTTTTTGTTTGATAGACTATATGCAGCCAACCATCCTTTAAATATTTTTTGTTCGCTTCTTCGATCTGTGATTGAATCTCTTGTAGAAGCTTGTCCGCTTCTTCAACCTTATCAGGCGCTATCGTCGGAACAATAACCGTAGGCAGCACGACAGTTTCGGCCAGGGGTTCAGATACAGACGCGGAAACAGGCCGCTGTAAACCCGCAAGCAAGGCAATAATCCCCAATGTAAAAAACAAAACCAACCCTAACGCAAGTGGAAGAATCTTCTTTTTCATATTTTCTCCTGTCGAAATGAATTTCGAGGAGTATAGAATTGTCTTGCTTTGTGAGCAATTACGGAAATCCGTAATCCCTACAGGTCATCATAGTCGGTGGGCTTGTTTTCATGAAACCAACTAACCGCCTGCAAGCGCGACTCGACCTCCAATTTCCGCAGCAGATTTCCCACATGCTTCTCGACCGTGTAGATGGAAATAGCCATCAAACCTGCCATTGTCTTGTTGTCTTTTCCTTCGCAAAGGTATTCCACAATCTGGCGCTCTTTTTCGCTCAGGCTTTGCCACTTGTCCCGAACCGCCTCCTGCCAGCCGAAAGACCTTTGCAGTTGTTCTTCGGTAAAAAGCGATTCTTTGTTCGCAGCGCGCCGAATGGCGGTAATCAATTGTTCTTCCTTGCAGTTTTTGTCGAGATAGCCGCTTATCCCGGCGGCCATCATGCGGGTCAAGTAGGCATCCCGGTCATGGCTGGTCAACACCAAGGTTTCTGTCTCAGGCACAGTTTCTCGAATCCAGGCTGCTAACTCTGCCGGTGAGAAGTCTGGCATTTTTAAATCCAGCAACAAGACATTGGGGCGCAATGCCAGGATTTTCTCGTGCAGCCCGATCCCATTCTCCGCCTCGCCAACCAGCAGAATATCTTCCGCTTTTTCCAGAGACTCACACAGGCCCATCCTAACAACAGGATGATCTTCTGCGATAAAGACTGTGATTTTGATCGAACAGGTGAATTCGGGCATTCTGTCTTTAATCCTTACCTGGAAATCTTGCCCAACTGCCCCGGCGTGAAGTTGTCGGGGATCGATTCTGGCCCGGCGGCAAAACCGGCCCGGATTCCATCCAGAGTCGCATCCCAGAAGGCCCGCGCGGCGGTGAATTTGTCCGCGCGGAAGCGCTCCAGCCAGGCCAGCAGCTCGGGGTCTTTCAGACCGTCCGTCTCCCATTGAACCAGGAATCCCATCAGCATATCGATCACCCGCTCGCTCTCCCAGAAAACGATCTTCCCGGCCTCGCGCTCGAAGATCTGGCGCGAGAGTTCGAACTGGTGGGCCTTGTAGTCCACTTGCAGGCCGTAGTGGGCCTGTAAAATCTCATCGGTGATGACTTCTGACCACTTGCGATGGAAGCGGCAGATGCCGCTGTTCTCGTTGAACAATTCGTAGGTCATGCGTTCGACATTCTTGCGTCCCAGCGTTTCGGGCGGAACAAAATCGACCCCGTAATAGACAAAATACTTGCCCATCATCGGCATCGGGCTGAGCATGCCCGGCACCCAATACTGGTTGGGAACCATGCAGCCCTGCTCGCCGTGGCTGATAAAAACCGCCCGGTCAACGCTGCGGATGGCATGCGTCCGGTCGAGCTCCAATGCCGCCGCGCGGATTCCCTGGCGAAAAATTGCCGCCTGCGGTTCGAAGAGAATCGCGCGCGCCAGGTCCATTGCGTATTGGGCGTTGAGCATACTGTCATTAACGATGTCAAAATGAGCCGGGTCATCTGCATAGGTAAAGCGCATCCGGTCAGCGGGCGGCAGGCCATACTCATACGGGTCGATCAGACCGTCAGAAACCAATTCCATGATCCAGGCCAGTGTGCCGCCGCTCTGGATCGAGTCGAAACCCATCGCATCGACAAAATCGTTCAGCAGTTCCGCCGCGCGCTGGTCGAAGACACCCACCTGCGGCCCCAGGGCGTGATACGGTTCGTAGTCCTTTTTGTACTGTCCGTTCAGCTTTTTGCAAACCACCGCGCAAGGCTCGCCGCAGTGCTGGAACTGTTTGGGCTTGATGGTTTCTTCGTTGAACTGCGCCAGGTAATGCTTCAAAATGAAATTCTCATGCTGGCGCAAACGTGACTCGACACTCTCGTACATCGAGCGGTAATTGAAACTCAGGATGCGCTCGTTCAGGTCGCGCATGTTGACGCCAAACGTGCCGCCGGTCTCGAACTCGGGCACATAGCGGTATTTCTCGGTCAGGGCCAGGTCGGTCTGGATGGTTTTCTTGCCAAAATGCTCGAGGAAATAGCGATCGATCTCAGCGGAGTCGCGCAGGTCGGGGTCGGCCCACTCGCCGCCAAAGACGATCGCCGCGATGTTGTGATACTGGAACAGGCGGCTGCCCAATCCGCCGCGCCCGGCCCAATCGACCACCGCCGTAAATGCGCCCTTGCGCACTGGGCTGGAGCCGATCGCGCCCTCGTCCGTGTATTTGGCCGCCGGGCCGACTGCGCAAATGCGCACTTTATCGGGCGGGTATTCCGCCGCGTAACGGTCGTAAACCGCCTGTTGCAGGGCAAAAAAGCCGTTCAGCGGCGCGCCGTCCGGGCTGGCATAACTGGCCCAGAGCGCCTCGGCATTGATCGGCTCGAGACGCACATGGATCTCGCCCGCCTTGTGGTTGAGCAGCAGCACACTCGGCATCTCAGCCCGCCCACGCAGGGCCACATAGTTGACACCCACGCCATGGAAAGTGTAAGCCGCGCCACCGATGCTCGAAAGATAAAACCCCTCCCACTGCGGGCTCCAGGCGCCGAACACCAGCCGCCGCGAACCGGGGATCGAGCTGCCGGCCAGCAGGCCCTCGCCAAAGGTAAAACTATCCGGGTAAGTATTAAAACGATGCCAGGCATAATCTGCCGGGCCGAGTACGCTCTCGTCGATGGGGCGCAAGTACCAGTTGCCATTATTGAGATGCACGGTTAATTCGCGTTGAATGATCGGGTAGATCATAAATTCTCCTTGAACCTGATGAATATTTTACCCGCATTTAGAAACAGGCCGCCTAGGTCGGGAACCTGCGCCGGGTATAATGCTGCCATGCCAACCCTGATCGACGGACACAACCTGATCCCCAAGCTGGGCCTGCGGCTTGATTCCTTTGATGATGAAATGGAACTAGTTGCGCGCCTGAACGAATTCTGCCGCCTGAGCCGTAAAACCGGCCTGGAAGTTTACTTTGACGGAGCGCCCGCCCCTTATGCTGGCTCCCGTAAAATCGGCCTGCTCAAAGCCCATTTCGTGCGCCTCGGCCTGACAGCGGATGACGCCATCCGCGACCGGTTGCGCACCCTGGGCAGGTCCGCCAAAAACTGGAGCGTGGTCAGTTCCGACCGGCAAATCCAGGCCGAGGCCCACGCAGCCCGCGCCGAGGTGATTCCATCCGAACAATTTGCCGCCCAGGTCATCAACACCTTGCGAGCCGGTCCACCTCCCGGCGACAAAAAAAGCGCCATGACTGAAACCGAACTGACCGAGTGGCTGGCGCTCTTCAGCGAAAAAGGGACCAAGGATAAATCAAAACTCTAATATATTATTAATACAAAAAAGACCAGAAAAGTTGTATATTGTTTTTACAACATCTGAATATTTTACTGGTATCAAAGGTGTTGTCCATCGAACAAGGGTTTGCATGCCCCCCCCATGCTGGCCTGACGGTGGTGTCCCTCCCCCTCAAGATATCCCGCTATGTCCACAAGACATAGCGGGATATCGCTTAATCAGGTTAGAGTTGTGTTAGATTACCTTTCTGCTGCTTGCAGGGCAACCGACAGGAGCATACAATAATAATCATGGATTACAAAGACTATTATCAGGTTTTGGGTGTCCCGCGCTCGGCCAGCGCCGATGAAATCCGCACGGCTTACCGCAAACTGGCGATGAAGTACCATCCCGACCGTAACCCGAACGATAAACAGGCCGAAGACCGCTTTAAAGATGCCAACGAGGCTTACCAGGTGCTCTCTGACCCGCAGAAACGCGCCCGTTACGACCAGTTGGGTTCGGCCTATTCATCCTGGCAGAACCGTGGCGCGCCCGGCGGCGGATTCGACTGGAGCCAGTGGACAACCGGCCAGCCCGGCAGCGGGCAACAGGTCAATTTCGAGGACTTTTTTGGCGGCGCAGGCGGCTTTTCCGATTTTTTCAGCACCATTTTTGGCGGGATGCCCACCAGCGGCGGCGCAGCAGGCAGATTCGGGCCACGTATGGCCCGTCAAAATGAACAGCCAGTCAACATCTCATTGACTGAAGCGTACGCCGGAACCAGCCGCGTGCTTGAGGGCGGCGGGAAACGGGTAACGATACGCATCCCCGCCGGGGTCAAGACTGGTTCCAAAGTGCGCGCCGCCGGGGCGGCCCCGGATGGCTCGGATGTCTATCTCAAGATCAACGTCGAGAAAGACGCCAATTACGAGCGCAAGGATGATGACCTGTATACCAGCGTCAGCGTCGATATTTTTACCGCCCTGCTGGGCGGCGAAGCCGAAGTGCATACCCTGGGTGGAAAAATCCGCGTTAATATTCCAGTTGGAACCCAGCCCGAGCAACTTATCCGCCTGACCGGGCGCGGGATGCCGAAGGTCAAATCGCCCGAAAGCAAGGGCGACCTGTACGTGCGAGTCAAAATCCAAATTCCAAAAACCCTGAGCGCCCGGCAAAAAGAGTTGCTGGAACAGGCGCGCAATCCCTAATATTGTTTTGTTTTTCAGGAGTGTTTCATGAACAGAAAATTCACTTTAATGGTGGTTATTGGTACGCTTTTGCTGGCTTCGTTGGCCTGCGGTTTCTTTGTCCCTAACCAGGCCAGTCCGGCGGCCATCATCCCGACTCTGGAACCCGGACAACCGGTTGCGCCGATTATCATCAACCCGGAGGTGCTTGACGAGCAAAATTTGCTCATCGCACTGTATGAGCGTGTTTACCCAGGCGTGGTCTCACTGCAAGTGTTAACGCCCAATGGCGGAGGTCAGGGTTCGGGCTTTGTCTACGATAAGCTTGGGCACATCGTTACCAATTATCACGTTGTCGAAAACGCCACCCAGATCGAGGTGATCTTTTCATCCGGCCTGCGGACTTACGGCGAGGTGCGCGGCGTAGATCTGGATTCGGACCTGGCAGTGGTCAAGGTGGATGTTGCGGAGAATGAACTGACCGCGTTACCCCTGGGCAACTCAGACGAACTCAAAGTTGGGCAGACCGTCATTGCGATCGGTAACCCCTTCGGCTTGAGCGGAACGATGACCACCGGGATTGTCTCGGCCCTGGGGCGCACCCTGCCTTCTGACCGGCAGGCCCCCGGCGGAGGTGTTTTCAACGCTGCCGACTTGATCCAGACCGATGCAGCCATCAACCCCGGCAACTCTGGCGGGCCGCTCTTCAACTTGAACGGTGAGGTAATCGGCGTCAATCGCGCCATTCGGACGGTCTCAAGCAACAGTCAGGGCGAACCGGTTAATTCTGGCATTGGCTTTGCCATCTCGGTCAATATCATTAAGCGTGTTGCGCCCGGCATCATCCAGAACGGCAAGTACGACTATCCCTACATGGGCATTGCTTCGATCAGCGATTTTTCGCTTGAAATGATCGATGCGCTCAAACTGCCGCAATTCACCGGCATTTATGTAACCGGCGTCCAGCCAGACAGTCCGGCCGCCCGCGCCGGGCTGCAAGCCGGAAACCAGGAAACAACCATCGGAGGTTTGCTGTCTGGCGGCGACCTGATCATCGCCATTGATGGCCGTCCGATCAAAATTTATGATGATTTGATGCGCTACCTGGTCTCGAACAAAGGCCCCGGCGACGAGGTTGTCCTGACCATCCTGCGCGATGGTGGCCAGGTCGAAATCTCGCTGCTGCTTGATAAGCGGCCATAAATCACTCAACTATCAAAACACAAAGGACGCCAGAATTTTTCCTGGCGTCCTTTGTGTTAAAGCCTGGCTGGCGGCGTTAGCCAAACCGCTCCTCGCGCCAGACATCAGCGCGGTTGTGATAGCCAGATTGCTCCCAGAATCCGCGCCGGTTGGCGGACATAAATTCCAGCCCTCGCAGCCACTTGGCGCCTTTCCAGAAGTAGGGCGTTTCAAGATCAGATTTTTCGGGCATGTAACCAACCACCCCGCGCAGCGGATAGCCGTGGTCGGGGGTCAGCGGTTCGCCGTCAAAATGGGTCGCCAATAGGAAGCTGTCCTGCAAGACCACTTCCAGCGAGAGGTTGACGGTGAAACCAAATTCGGCGTGCTGCATAACATATTTGGCTTCCGGCTTAAGTTTGATGAAGCCCTGCTCAATAAGGGTTCGCACCGAGACGCCCTCCCAACGGGTGTCGAACTTGCTCCAGCGTGTTACGCAGTGGATGTCCATCAACAGGCTGGTGCGCGGCAACTGGTTGAACTCTTCCCATGTCCAGCGTTTTTCTTCTTCGACCTCGCCCCAGACGCGGAAATCCCAGGTTGCCGGGTTAAAAGGCGGTACCGGGCCATAGTGCAGCACCGGGAATTTGAGTGTTAGCGATTGCCCGGCCGGCAGCCGTCCTTCCTGGCGGATGCGTTCTTCTTCTTTCCTACGGTCGGGGCCTTCAAACATAAACATAATTGGAGTTCTCCTGTCTAAATTAAATTATAACGAGAAAGAGCGGTCTGTGAAATTAATTCTTTATAAGAACTTTTGCCACGGTTGCGGATGCAAAATAGAATAGCAAACTGAGAATCTGGTAAACTGTTAGCAAAGAAACAAGGAGACCACCATGCAAATCAAATGCTCATCCTGCTCCATACCGTTTTCAATGAACAAAGAAGAAATCGCCAAAATGGCTGCGCTGTTCAAGGAAAATCCCACTGTTCATTATGACGCGCACTGTCCCAAGTGTCGCAAGGCAACCAAAATTACCAAAAGGCAATTTGCGTTGAATCCAATCTACAAGAAGATGCTGGAAGAATAAATTGTATTATGCCCATTAAAGCCATCTATTTTGATCTCGGCGGGGTTATCCTGCGTACCGAGGATAAAGAACCACGCACCCAACTCGGCGCGGAGTTTGGGATGACCTACCAGCAAATCGAACAGGTCGTTTTTGGCGGCGGCCTCTACGGCACGGGCGCGCGCGCCTCGCTGGGAGCCGTCACCGAAGAGGCCCACTGGGTCAATGTCACCCGCGCCCTGAACCTGCCGCTCGACCAGTGCCGCCGCATTCAGGATGCGTTTTTCGCCGGGGATAAGGTCGATTGGAACCTGGTCGATTTCCTGCGCGAGGCGCGCAAAACCTACAAGGTTGGCCTGATCAGCAACGCCTGGGACGGCCTGCGCCCGTGGATCCGCAGCCAAAAATTTGAAGATGCCTTCGACGATATGATCATCTCTGCCGAAGTGCGGATCGCCAAGCCCATGCCCGGCATTTACCATCATGCTCTCACTGCGCTGGGCGTCAAAGCCGAAGAATCGATCTTTGTGGATGATTTCATCGAGAACATTCACGCCGCCAACGCATTGGGCATGAAGGCCGTCCACTTCCGCAGCGCCGAACAGGCGCTGGCGGATGTCAAACAATTGTTGTGATTGTAGAGCGACCACAAGGGTCGTCCATTGAACCGCGAGGCAACCATGCAGCAATCCAGCGATCAACCCCTCCCGCGCGCCATCGGCGACGGATTAATTTTACGCCGTTCAACTGCCGCAGACGCCGAAAAGCTGGCCGATTTCAATTCACACATCCACAGCGACGAAGGTTGGGATAAGCCCGACGAACGCCTGGGCGCCTGGACGCGCGACCTGCTCACCAGGCCCCACCCCACCTTCGGGGTGGGTGATTTCACCATTATCGAAGAACAGGCTACGGGGAAGATCGTTTCGTCGCTTAATCACATTTCGCAGACCTGGACCTATGACGGGATCCCCTTCAAAGTCGGGCGGCCCGAATTAGTCGGCACCCTGCCCGATTACCGTCACAAGCGCCTGGTCCAAATCCAGTTTGACGAAATCCACCGCTGGAGCGCCGAACGCGGCGAAATGGTGCAGGCGATCACCGGCATCCCCTATTACTACAAACGCTTTGGCTACAAGATGGGTTTGGAATTGAGCGGCGGGCGGACCGGTTTTTCTGTGATGATGCCTGTCCTGAAAGAGGGCGAAAGCGAGCCGTTTACGCTGCGGCCCGCCAGCGAAAGTGACATTCCCTTTTTGGGCACGGTCTATGATTACGCCAACACCCGCAAACTAATTTGCGCTACACGGGATGAAGCGATGTGGCGTTATGAATTAAAGGGAAAAAGTGAGAAAAATATCAACCGCAATCACTACCGCGTGATCGAAAATGCGGCAGGTGAGCAGGTTGGTTACATTACGCACCCGTGGTTTAACTGGGATTGGGGACTGGCCCTGTTTGAGTATGAGCTGAAGCCCGGCGTTTCCTGGCTGGCCGTCACACCCAGTGTGGCGCGTTATGCCCTGGCAACCAGCAAGGAATATGCCCTGCGAGATAAAGAAGCTCCTGAAAAGAAGAGCACGGTGGCGTTTTCGTTCGGCTCCGCCCACCCGGTCTACGAAGTCTGGCCGGAAAAGCTGCCGCGCACCCGCCCGACTTATGCCTGGTACGTGCGTGTGCCTGATTTGTCAGAGTTCCTGCGCCACATCGCCCCGGCCCTCGAAAAGCGAATCGCCAGATCGTATATTCCCGGCCACAGCGGCAGCCTGCGCCTGAACCTGTATAAAACCGGGATCAAGCTGAGCTTTGAAAACGGCAAACTGACCGGGGTAGGGCCGTATAATCCCCAGCCCAACGATATGGGCGAAGTCGGCCTGCCCGATCTGACGGTTTTGCAGCTTGTCTTTGGCTACCGCAGCCTTGACGAGCTAAAATCGGCCTATGCCGACTGTTACTGGGAGAGCGACGATGCCCGCTACCTGGCTTCGGTCTTGTTCCCTAAAAAGCCCTCTTCGGTGCAAGGGGTCGTATAAAAAAGAAAACTTCAACAAAATTATGAACACAACAACCTGTTACATCATTTGTTCGGCGCCCCGCAGCGGCAGCCATTTGTTGAGCTATTTAATGACCGATACCCAACTGGCCGGTTTTCCCCAAGAACATTTCAACCCCTGGTTCATGGGAGACGCCATAAACGAGTTCCCGGACAAGCTGCTCTACGAAAAAAGCCATACTGCGCCATTGATCGAAAAATACACTTCGCCCAATGGTGTCTTTGGGACAAAGGCTCAATTTGATCAGATTGTAGATTTTGTAGGGCTGAGCCGCCTGGAGAGCTTTTTCCCGAATCCACTGAAATACATCTTCATACAGCGAAACGATAAGATCAGGCAAGCTATCTCGCTGGCCCGCGCAGAACAAACCGACCAATGGATATCGGGCCAGGCCCTGCAAAGGGAGCCGCAATACAATCATTTCCAAATCCGAAGCTGCCTTCGGGAAATAAAACTGCAGGAAAAAGGCTGGGAAACTTATTTCATGGAAAGGGACATCCAACCCTATCGTGTCAGGTATGAAGAATTGACAGTCAACCCGGAAGCTGTCGTTCTAGGAGCGCTGGCATACCTGGGAATCGAGCACCCGGCAGAGTTTCATGTGCCTGCGCCAAGGATTCAGAAGCAGGCCGATAATCTTTCAGAAGATTGGGTTGCCAGGTTCACCCGTGGTGAGTTTTAGCAAATCAAGATGAAAAAGCTTCCCGCCTATCAACTTTACCTGGTTTTATCCTTCCTAACCTCGCTCTTTTTCAGCATGATCTTTGTGGTCATGTCTTTTTACGAGGCGACGGTTGCCGGGTTGACGGGGCTACAACTCGTTTTGGTCGGAACAACGCTCGAGGTGGTTATCCTGCTCTTCGAAGTGCCGACCGGCATTGTTGCGGACGCCTACTCGCGGCGGCTGTCGATCGTCATCGGCTATTTCATTATGGGCAGCGCCTTCGTCATCGAGGGCCTGTTCCCGTTTTTCAGCGCGATCCTGCTCGCTTCGGGGTTGTGGGGGCTGGGTTACACCTTCACCAGCGGCGCGACCCAGGCCTGGCTCTCAGATGAGATCGGCGAGGAAGCCGCCAACCGCGCCTTCCTGCGCGCCAACCAGTTTGACCTGGCCGGGGCCTTTGTCGGAATGCTGATTGCCATCCCGCTCGGCAACCTTTCGGTCGGGCTGCCCATTCTGCTGGGCGGGGCGGCGATTATTGGGTTTGCTGTGTTTCTGGCGCTGTTCATGCCTGAAACCCGCTTCGCGCCCGCCAAACCCGAAGACCGCAACAACTGGCAGCACATGGACGATATTTTCAAAAAGGGGATCGCCACCGTCCGCTCGCGCCCGGTGCTGATGGCGGTGCTCGGCGTCGGATTCATCTACGGCCTGTATTCCGAAGGCTGGGACCGGCTGTGGGTCAAATACCTGGTCGATAACTTTACCCTGCCCAGCCTGTTTGGCATGAACGAAGTTGCCTTCTTTGGCGTACTGCGCGGGGCCGGGATGCTGCTTTCGATCGCGGTCACGCGCCAGGTTGAAAAACGGCTCGACTCAAACCATGCCCCCTCGATCGCCAAAGGCATGCTCTGGCTGACCGGCCTGCTGGCGCTGGCAATTTTTACCTATGCCTTCTCGCCCCTGCTGGCGGTCAGCATTGGGGCACTGCTGATGGTCAGCGTCACCCGTAACGTGATTGGCCCGCTGTATAACGCCTGGGTCAACCAGCGCCTCGACCCGGATACCCGCGCCACGGTCATCTCGATGTCCGGGCAGGTGGATGCCATCGGCCAGATCGCCTCCGGGCCGCTGGCGGGCATCGTCAGCCTGTGGAGCATACAGGCCGCAATCGCCTTCGCCAGCCTGCTGATCACGCCTGCCCTGCCGCTGATCGCGCGTGCCAACCGGTTGCACGGCATCTCTGAGACGAGCCAGGGCGAAAAATAGAATCAGCCAGGCGGTCATTGATCCCCAAAAGTCAGAGTTTTATAATAGCAAATATGCAAAGCAGGCTCAAACGGGGGCGGGGCTGGTAGAATCGCGTTATGAATTTTAAACTCCATACAAATTTTGACATTCCCGCCGAGGCGTGGAACGCATTGCTGGCCCAGGGCGTGACCCACGCCCCTTTTTTGCGCCACGAGTACCTGGGCACCTGGTGGCAAACGCGCGGCGGCGGCGAATGGCCGCAGGATGCCCAGCTTTGCCTGGTCAGCGCCGAGCAGGACGGCCAGCTCGCCGGGATTGCGCCACTCTTTTTCGCGCGCGAGACACTCTGGCTGCTGGGCAGCATCGAGATTTCGGATTATCTGGACCTGATCGTCCGGCCGGAGGATTTGAGCCCCTTTTTGAGCGGATTGCTCGACTGGTTAAACTCGCCGCAAGCGGCTCTACCTTACGCCTGGCCCGCGCTCGAGTGGGTCAACATCCCCGAAGCGTCGCCCACGCTTGCGGCCCTCAAAGCGGAATCCGCCAAACGCGGCTGGGACTACGCCGAAACGGTCTACGCTCCCTCGCCCTCCATCCCGCTGCCGGGTGATTTCGAAACCTATCTGGCCGGGATCGACAAAAAGCAGCGCCACGAGATCCGCCGCAAGATGCGCCGCGCCGAAGAAAGCGGACGAAACATCCGCTGGTACATCGTAGAAGACGAAGCGGCCCTCGACAGTGAAATGGACGGGTTCCTGCAGCTGATGGCCCAAGACCCCGAAAAAGCGGCCTTCCTGACCGACATCATGCGCTCGCAGATGAAATCCAGCATCCACGCCGCCTTCCGCGCCGGCTGGCTGCAACTGACCTTCATGGAGGTCGACGGCGAAAAGGCCTGCGGCTACCTGAATTTCGATTACGACAACAAGATCTGGGTTTACAACTCTGGCCTGGACCGCAAGTTCATGGAGTTGAGCCCCGGTTGGGTGCTGCTCGGCTACCTGCTGCAATGGGCCAACGACAATAAACGCGCCGAGTTCGATTTCATGCGCGGCAGTGAGGATTACAAATATAAATTCGGCGGCCTCGACCGGCATGTGATGCGCGTCAGAATTACAAAATAACCCGTTGGGGCGACGCAGTGCGTCGCCCCAACGAATTTAATGTTTTTGTTGTATGATAAAAGCATCCCAAACGGAGGAACAAACCATGCGAGATTTGACCCCTGAACTTGTCGAATTCATCCGCCGCACCTCCACCGACCTGCCCAAGGATGTGGAGGAACGTCTGAAGGCCGCGGTGGAGAAGGAAGCTCCCGGTTCGGCGGCGCGCGGCGCGCTGGAAACCATCCTGAAGAACATCGAGCTATCGCGGGCCAAATCGACCCCGATCTGCCAGGATACCGGCACGCCCATTTTTTACGTGCACTACCCCGAAGGCTGGAGCACGCGCAAACTGCGCGAGATGATCCGCAATGCGATGGTCGAGGCCACCAAAAAGTCTTTTATGCGCCCGAATGCCGTCGATGCGATCTACGATCAAAACAGCGGCAACAACCTGGGCGGCGAGGATTTCCCAACCATCCATTTTGAAGAAGTCGATGCCGACCAGCCCCTGACCTTCGAGTTGATGCTCAAGGGCGGCGGCTGTGAGAACGTCGGGCGGCAGTATTCGCTGCCCGCCACCGAACTCGGCGCAGGCCGCGACCTGGCCGGGGTGCGCAAGGTGGCCCTGGACGCGGTTCAAAAGGCGCAGGGCCAGGGCTGCGCCCCCGGCATTTTGGGAATCGCCATCGGCGGCGACCGCGGTTCGTCCTATATCAAATCGAAGGAAGTGCTGTTCGGCAAGATCGGCGAACGCAACACCGACCCGGAACTAGCCGCGCTCGAGGAACGCCTGACCGACGAATCGAACACGCTGGGCATCGGCCCGATGGGCTTTGGCGGCCAGACGACGGTCATTGATACCAAGATCACCGGCATGCACCGCCTGCCCGCCAGCTACTTCGTCTCGGTCTCGTACATGTGCTGGGCCTACCGCCGCCGCAAGATGACGGTGATGGGCGAGGAAGTTATTTACGATTAGATGACGAAGGACGGACGACCAAAGACCGAGGTCGAAGAACCTTCGTCTTCCGTCATTCGTCGTCGGTCATCCCTAAGGAGAGTTCCCCATGAAAACAATTCAACTCCCTGCTAGCGATGAAGTCATCCGCGAATTGCGCGTCGGCGAACCGGTGCTGCTGACCGGAGTGATGGTCACCGGACGCGATGCAGCCCACAAATGGCTGATCGATACCTTCATTAAGAAAACCAAAGCACCTAAAGGCGACGACCTGCAGGTTTACGAAGAACTTAAACGCCTGCTGAACAGCTCGGTCATCTACCACTGCGGACCAGTGGTGAGCGGATTGGATACAAAAGAATACAAATTTGTGGCTGCCGGGCCGACCACCTCGATCCGCGAGGAGCCGTACCAGGCAGACGTGATGAAGCATTTCAACGTCAAAGGTGTGATCGGCAAGGGCGGCATGGGCCCGAAAACGCTCAAGGGCTGTCAGGAAACGCCCGGCGTGTACTTCCACGCCATCGGTGGGGCGGCTTCGTTCATCGCCCAATCGGTCAAAAAGGTGCTGGGGGTCTACAAGCTGGAGTTCGGCACGCCCGAGGCGTTCTGGGTGATCGAAGTCGAGAACTTCCCGGCGGTGGTGACGATGGACTCACACGGCGGCAGTCAGCACGCGGTCATCGATGACTCGTCCAAAAAGGTGCTGGACGAGCTGCTGGCCAAACCGTATTGAGTTTTTAAAGAGTAGAAAAGCCCCCGGCGTTCTTTTTCAAGAGGCCGGGGGCTTTCATTTATAAGTTCACCGATTTTTACAGCGCGTTTAGGGGTAAGACCCGACCACTTCCCATTTGTTCGGGCCCATATCGACCGAGTTGAGCAGCAAGACCAGGCCCCATTTGCCGTGGTCGATGAAGGAAAAATGGTTGTCGCCGCTTGGCTGGCCGGGCTGGATCAAATAGTATTGAAGCCTGCCGGTAAACTTGCTCTGAGGCTCGTAGGCCCAACCCAGACGGTTGCGCACATCGAGCGGGTTATCCCGCCAAACTTTGCCGATGCTATCGACCGGCTGATAGCGCCCCTCGGGAACAACAAGGCCCGGGTCGCTGGAAGGCTGGCTGGAATCCCAATTGTCGGGGAAGGTAACCCACTCTCCGTTGTTGTAAATGACAAATATGGTCCCGCGTTGGTCGAGGGTATAGGATGGGTCAGGCGCATAACGATAAGCCCGGCCTCCTTCGAAATCCTGCCCAATCGCCTCCCGCACTTGGACCGGTTCGGGGCAAAAAGAAGCCAGCCCGAGATGATCCTTCTCAAAAGTGAAGAACCAACTGGCGGCGCAGGTTATGGAGGCCTGCCCTGAAGCGGGAGCCGTTGGGACAAGGGCGCTGGTCGAAGTGGCGCCCGGCAGCGTTGGGATCACAGTCGTGGGCGTTGCCAGAACTGTTTGGAGAGTAGCAGCCGGGCTTGTCGCCGGAAATACCAGCTCGGGTGAGTCGGGGGGGTCGCTTGTAAGAAAGCTACAGGCCAGGGCGGTCAGAAGCAATATCCCGGGCAAGAACAAAAGTTTGAAGTATTTGATCTGCATGGAAAATCCTTTACCGGCAGGTTGTTGTTCTCTCTTAACTATTCAGCCCTCGATTGTCATTTCGACGAGCGGCAGCGAGGAGAAATCTGCACCCTGACAGCTAAGATTTCTCGCCGCTACGCGGCTCGAAATGACAAAGTATGGTGAGCGACAGCAAAAACATGGGCTGAATAGTT
>JAKLPV010000177.1 GCA_022013685.1 Anaerolineae bacterium | reverse complement strand
GTAGGCTTTGAATTCAGCATTGCCCGACATTTGCGATACTTTCGTGATCGCTGCCGTCAGGGTCGTCTTCCCGTGGTCGATGTGTCCCATCGTCCCTACGTTCAGATGCGGTTTGCTGCGGTCAAATTTCTGCTTCGCCATCTTTCTTCTCTCCTTGGTAAAAATAGTACAGAGTTCAGATTCAGCAACAGAGCCCTCAATGGGACTTGAACCCATGACCTCGCCCTTACCAAGGGCGTGCTCTACCAACTGAGCTATGAGGGCATTACGTGCTGCCGGGAATATTCCCGGAAGGTGGGCGGTGAAGGATTCGAACCTCCGAAGGCGTCTGCCAACTGATTTACAGTCAGTCCCCGTTGTCCACTTGGGTAACCGCCCCTGTAGTTTGTTCGGCCATTTTCATGGCTGGCGGCTGCACCTCATTCATTATAAATCAGGTGCAGCGGCCAAACTGTTCAGGCCGAATGAATTGTAAAGTTCTGTTTGAGCCGACGACGAGAATCGAACTCGTAACCTCCCACTTACAAGGCGGGTGCTCTGCCGATTGAGCTACGTCGGCGAGCGGACTCTGCCGATTAAGCGGGCAAATTATACCAAAGGACTTCCCGATGGGCAAGGTTATATGTGCAAAATTTTAGCCTGCTTGGCTGCGAATTTGCTGCCATACAGGCCCGGGTTCGTTCGCGCGAATGCGGAGTTTATCAGAGTTCGCGCCGGGCGTCAAGCCTGTTATGTTATAATTTTTCCGTTTTATGTTATCAAAGTGTGAAAACCTGCAACCTGAGGTTGATTTATGCTAAAAATTGAGATTGTTTATTGCGCTGTCTGACATTATACGGCCCGGGCCGTGAGCCTGGCGGGCGAATTGTTGAAGAATTTCGAAGCGAAGACCATTTCTGTGGCCTTGCTGCCGTCAGATGGGGGCCGTTTTGAAGTCAGCGTTAATGGAAATCTGCTTTATTCAAAATTGCAAACGGGTCGCCACGCCGAACAGGGCGAAGTGACTCGCTTGATTGCAAAAAATATTTCATAAAGAGGGCATTATGGCAAAAAAAGGACGTGTTTTTTCGGGCGCCCGCCCAACCGGGCGGCAGCACCTGGGTAATTATCTGGGCGCAATCAAAAATTATGTGGCTTTGCAAGATGATTATGATTGTGTTTACTGTATTGTAGATTTACACGCGCTGACGACGGTCGAAACCACTGTCGATCTGAAGCAGAATACCTATGATATGGCGCTCGATTGGCTGGCAGCCGGTATCCGGCCGGATGAGACAATTTTGTTTATCCAGTCACATGTGCCGCAGGTGACCGAACTGCATACGATTCTCTCGATGGTGACACCGCTGGGGAAACTAACAGACCTGCCCACCTTCAAAGAAAAAGTGCGCCAAAATGAGAGCAATGTCAATTATGGTCTTGTTGGCTACCCGGTCTTGATGACGGCGGATATTGTTTTATACCGCACTGATGTGGTCCCGGTGGGTATTGACCAGGCGCCACACATTGAGTTTGCCCGTGAAATTGTGCGTTCGTTCAATTATCGCTATAACACTAAGGCGCTGCTTGAGCCGCAGATGAAGAATACCGAAATCCCGAAGGTTTTGGGAATTGACGGTAAAGACAAGATGGGCAAGAGCCTGAACAATCACATTGAGCTGGCTGCGGCTCCCGATGAAACCCGCCAGCGGGTGATGCAGATGGTGACCGACCCACAGCGCATGCGCCGCACCGACCCGGGCAACCCGGATATCTGTAATGTTTTCTCGATGCACAAGATTTTCACCCCGACTGAAGATGTAGAAATGATTAATCGCGAATGCCGCGTGGCCGGGATCGGGTGCGTGGACTGTAAGAAGCGTAACGCCGAGAACCTGAACAAATCGCTGGAGCCTTTCCGGGCTAGGCGTGAGGAGATCGGTAAAAACCCAGACGATGTTTGGGACACTCTTCGTGATGGGGCCAAGCGCGCCCGCGCCATTGCCGAAAAGACGATGGAAGATGTGCGCGAGGCGTTGCAACTGCCCTGAACAAGCGGTGATTGAACGATTTTGTGATTGGTTGGTCGGGTGCGCAATTCGGTTTGTTGGAATTGCGCACTTTGTTTAAGGAGATTATATGCGCGCCCTGGTACAACGAGTCAGTGCAGGCAAGGTTTCCGTGGATGGGCAGACTGTTTCAGAGATAGCGGACGGACTGGTAATTTTGCTCGGTGTCGGACATGGGGATGGCGAGGCGCAGGCGGCCTGGCTGGCGGAGAAAATTGCCAATCTGCGTATTTTCGAAGATGTTGACGGAAAGATGAATCTGTCTGTGCGGGATATCGGTGGATCGGCGTTGGTGGTCAGTCAGTTCACGCTCTATGCCGACGTGCAGAAGGGACGCCGCCCTTCATTTGTCGGGGCGGCCTTGCCAGATGTGGCCGCGCCACTGGTTGAAAAGTTTGCCGAAATGATACGCCAGCAGGGAGTGCCTGCTGGCGCGGGTGTTTTTGGAGCGCATATGCTGGTCGAAATTCACAACGATGGGCCGGTGACGATTTGGTTGGAACGGGAGTAGTTTAGTGGGTTTCAGTTACTTTGTGGATAGTGCGCGGAGCTTCTGTGTCAAATCCGCGTGTGCGGGTCAGGTGGTAGCAGAATAGCTGGGCCGGGATAATGGCGATGATGGGCGAGAGCCACTCAGGAATACCCGCCGGGAGTTGGATGGGGGATTGGGCCAGCGCCAGGGCTTCGAGATTGTCCGAAATGACGGTCAATTCGGCGTGGTGGGTTTCGCGCAGGTTTTTGAGCAGGCCGAGCATGTCAGGCAGGATGACGCCCGAGGGCGCGACGGCGAAGACCGGGAATCCGCGTTCGACCATGGCGATCGGCCCGTGCTGGAAATCTGCCGAAGAGTAGGGCTCGGCGACAGAGTAGGTGAGTTCCTTCATTTTTAACGACCACTCGAAGGCGGTGGCGTAGTTGAATCCACGCCCAATAACAACGCAATGTTCCATATAGCGGAAGCGTTCGGCCAGCCGGGCGATTTCTTCATCCAGTGCCAGCACTTGTTGGGCCCAGATGGGCAGGTTTTGCAGTTCTGCACGGCGAGTGGAATCATTGGCCAGCTCGACCGAGAGCAGGGCCATGGCCAACAGTTCGGCGGTGTAAGTTTTGGTGGCGGCAACGGCTTTTTCAGGTCCGGCGGCAATGTCGATGACGAAATCTGAAACAGCCGCCAACGGTGAATCGGGCGCATTGGTAATGGCGAGCGAGGCGCAGCCCTGGCGTTTGCCTTCTTCGACAACGGCTACGATGTCGGGTGATTTGCCGGATTGTGAGACGGTGGTGACCAACGCGCCTTTGAGCAGCGGGCTTTGTCCGTAGAAAGTGAAGAGCGAGGGGGTGGCCAGGGCAACGGGCAGACGGTTGTACGCGCCCCACAAGTAATTGGCATAGCGCCCGGCGTTATCGGATGTGCCGCGCGCAGCCAGGAAAACATAGGCAGGGTCGATTTTTCGAATCTCGGCAGCGATGCGGGTAATTTCGGTCTGTTTGCCGAGCAGGTTTTGGATAACGGCCGGTTGTTCGTGAATTTCAGAGTGCAGGCTCATGGGCGCTCCTTTTCGAGTAAAACCCCTGAGGGCTTTAAAAGCCATCAGGGGTTGATTTTATATTTCCGAGTTGTGTTTTAGCCATTCAAGCACATCAGCAGATTTGGTGAAAGCCAGGGCGGTGACGGTGTCTGCGCCGCCATAATAGATGGCGATGCGGTCTGTGGGCTGGTCGTAGAGCGCCGCGCAGGGGAAGGCAACATTGGGCACATCGCCGACGCATTCATATAAAGTCTGCGGGGAGAGCAGGTAGGATGCGCCGCGGCGGATCACCTTCCAGGGTTGTTCCAGGTCGAGCAGGGCTGCGCCGAACGAGTAGACGAAGCCGTTGCAGGAGGTGAGCACCCCGTGATAGAACATCAACCAGCCTTCGGGGGTTTCGATCGGGATCGGGCCGGCGCCAATCTTGGTGGACTGCCACCCGCCCTTGGTTCCCATTACGAAGCGATGTTCGCCCCAGTGGATCATATCCGGGCTTTGGCTGATATAGATGTCACCGAAGGGGGTGTGTCCGTTATCGCTGGGGCGGCTGAGCATGACGTATTTGCCGTTGATCTTGCGCGGAAAGAGTACGCCGTTGCGATTGAAAGGCAGCAGCGCGTTTTCGAGAAAGTGAAATTTCTTGAAGTCGTAAGTGTAGCCGACGCCGATGGTTGGACCATGGTAGCCATTGCACCAGGTAACGTAGTAACGGTCTTCCAGCCAGACAACGCGCGGATCGTAGCGGTATTGATAGCTCCCAATTTCAGGGTCGTCGCACAGCCATTCGATGGGGTCGTGACCGAGCGTCCAGTTAATCGCATCTTCGCTGAAGCCAACGTGCAGGTTCATCTCACGTTTTTTGTTGTCGCAGCGGAAGACCCCGGCGAATTTACCTTCAAAGGGCACAACCGCGCTGTTGAAAATGCTGTTGGATGTAGGGATCAGGTCGCGCGGGATGATGGGGTTGGCGCTGTAGCGCCAAATTACATCTGCGCTGTTGGCGGGCCGCTCTTGCCAGGGGATATTGGGGATAATGAAAGGGTTGGTGGACATAAAATCTCCTTTTGAGTGAGAGGGTGATTTTTTGAGCACTTTTCTGCGAAAAGAGGCTTTGGGGTATTGACTCCCTGTTAAAAAACTGTTAACATGTAAACGGTTACTGAAACCGGTTTCACAGATTGTATCATGGAAAACTATGACTCGTAAATCTTCGTCAGTTACCATTAGAGATGTTGCCCGCCAGGCCGATGTATCGGTGGCGACTGTCAGCCGGTTTATTAACCAGACAGCGCCAGTTTCCGAAGACGTGGCTCAGCGTATCCAATCTGTTATGAATACACTGCGTTACACCCCGCATGTTGCGGCGCGCAATCTGGCGACCAACCGGGCAAATGCAGTTGGTTTGATGATTTCTTTCAATATTTACGGCGATTTTTTTGGGCCGATGCTAAACGGGATTGAGTCTGTTGTTGGGGAACACGGTCTCAATCTTTTAATTTCCAGCAATAACCTGACTCTGCGCGGCGGCCATGGCGGGATGCCGCTCGGCCCAAACAACACGGATGGTTTGGTTGTTTATGCTGATAGCATCGATGAACAAGAAATTCGTCATTTATACGAGTTGGAATTCCCGATGGTGATGGTATATCGAACGCCGCCAGCCGGTCTGAAAATCCCCTGTGTCAATATCGAAAACAAAGCTGCTTCTTTCAAAATAGTTGAGCACCTGATTAAGGTTCACAACCGTCGCCGAATCGTTTACCTGCGCGGCCCTGAAGGTCAGCAGGACTCTTATTGGCGTGAGTTGGGCTACCGCAAAGCCCTTGAAGAGAATGGCCTGACCTACGACCCGATGCTCGTGCTGCCCGGCGAATTTGAACGCCATATCGCGGCGATGACCATTACCGATGCGCTCTTGAACGGTCTTGAATTTGACGCTGTTTTCGCAGGCGATGATGATGCTGCCGTTGGCGTTTTGGGCGCTTTGCGCGATTCTGGCAAACGTGTTCCCCGCGATGTTTCTGTGGTTGGCTTCGACGACCAGCGCACTTCATCTTATCTGACCCCGGCGCTGACCACCGTCCGCGCCCCAACCCTCGAAGTTGGGAGGGTGGCCGCCCAGCAGTTGATCAACTTGCTGCGCCGTGGTGAAGCAGATTGTGAAACCTTACTCCCCACCGAAATTGTCATCCGTGAATCATGCGGGTGCAATACCTCTCCTTAAAAGATTTGCGATCAAGAGTTTGAAAGGAGGTTGACCCTATTCCCAAAGTGAAAACACACTTTACTCGTCTGTCTCAAGTTGTTTCCAACCATTCCAAAAGGAGAACAATCACCATGAAGAAACTGTCTGTTGTTGCGATGTTGCTTATCATCGCGTCCCTGATTTTGGCCGCCTGCGCTCCGGCGACCCCCGCCCCCGCCGCTGAAGAACCGGCTGCCCCCGCCGCTGAAGAACCGGCTGCTGAAGAACCCGCCGCTGAAGAACCCGCCATGGGCGAAAAAGTCCAGATCCGCTGGTTCGTTGGACTTGGTACCGGTACTGATCCCAACCAACTCGTTGGGCAGGAAAAGGCCGTAACTGAATTCAACGCCTCGCAAGACAAAATCGAGCTTGTGCTCGAAATCGTACCTTACGATGCTGCCCGTGACACCCTGGCTACCCAGATTGCCTCCGGCAACGGCCCCGATATCATCGGCCCCGTCGGTTGGGGTGGCTCTGCCGCCTTCTACGGCCAATGGCTTGACCTGACTCCTTACATCGAAGAATCTGGTTTCGACCTCTCTGTTTACGATCCTGCTTTGGTTGAGTTCTACCAGACCGAAGAAGGACAGGTTGGCTTGCCCTTCCTGGTCTTCCCCTCTGCTATTTTCTACGTTCCTGCCATGTTTGAAGAAGCTGGCCTGGCCCTGCCCCCCAGCGCTTATGGCGAACAATATGAACTCGATGGCGAGATGGTCGATTGGAACTGGGATACCTTCACCGAAGTTGCCAAGCGCCTGACCGTTGACGCCAATGGCGTCGATGCAACCCAGGAAGGTTTCGACAAGAATGCCCTCCTCCAGGTAGGTTTTGCCCCGCAGTGGCAGACGCATGTCAACTACGCCGGTGCTTTCCGCGCTGGTGCAGCGGACATTGTCGATGGCGATGCTCCGGGCAGCTACTCGGTCAACTACCCCGAAAGCTGGAAAGAAGCCCTCAAGTGGTACTACGACGGCATGTACGGCGAACAGCCCTTCATGGCGACTGGCCCGCTCGCCGGCGCTGCTGAATTCGGCAATGGCAACTTGTTCAACTCTGGCAAGGCCGCCATGGCGATCACCCCAATCTGGTACACCTGCTGCCTGGGTGACTTTGCCACCGCTGGCAATGAATTCCAAGGCGCTGCCATGCCCGTTGGCGCTGATGGCGAACCTCACGGCCGTGTCGACGCTGACACCTTCCGCGTTTGGAAAGGCACCAAGAACCCCGCCGAAGCCTTTGAAGTCCTCAAGTTCTTGATCGGCCCGCGCGGCGTTGAAATTCTGGTTATCGGCGCTGATGATGTTGCCGCTCCTTATGGTGGCTTCCCCGCTCTGCCCCAGTACCAGCAGTCCTTCCTGGATGCCAAGAAAGTCCAGTACCCGTTCACCACGGATGAAACCTGGGCTGTCTTCCAGGCCGGTCTGGCTTATCCTGACAATCCCAGCGCCGAACAGTGGCAACCCAACTGGAACGAAGCCTGGGCTCGTCAGCAGACCTTCTTCGATCTGATCCAGAACACTGCTCCTGACCAACTCGATTTCGACGCCGAATGGCAGAAAATGATCGACGACGTCAACGCTATCTACAACAAGTAAGTTTCTTGTACTACCGCTGGGCGGGTTGAGTCATCAACCCGCCCAGCTTTCAGCAATCATTCTATTTTTTTGTTGGTCTGGCTCCGTTCGAAACTGATAATATTTTTATATAATAAAAGCATGGATTATCAGTTGAAGAAACATTACTTTTAAGGAGTAGCTATGTTTGAACAACTAAGTCGCGGTTTGCCAAAAACCCCAAGTCTGAAAGCTTTTCGCGAAATGACGCCGATTGCTCGGCATGAAATGTGGACGGGGCTGGGATTCCTTTCCCCCTGGATTTTTGGGTTCATTGCGTTTACGTTCCTGCCAATCATTGCCAGCTTGGTTTTCAGTTTTATGGATTTGAAAATCACAGACGGTATTTTGAGTACCCCAAAATTTATTGGCCTGGACAACTGGGCTAATTTGTTCAAAGATGGACAATTGGGCCTGAACCCGAGTATGTGGTTCAAGAGCCAAACTCCCGGCTCGCTGTGGATCACCATCCGCTTTGGTCTGATTGCCCTGCCTGTGGGCATCTTCCTGCCCTTGCTGATCGCCCTGCTGATGAATAACAAGCATTTGGTTGGGACGCACTTCTTCCGCAGCATGTTCTATATGCCTTATATTGTCCCGTTTGTGGCCGCAGTCTTTTTGTGGGGTGGCGTTCTCAATCCCGAGGCCGGATGGATCAATCGCAGCCTGATGGCGATGGGTTTCCCCAGGGAGTCTGTGCCGAACTGGGCCAACGATGTCAACTGGGTTTATCCGACTTATGTCATCATGGGCATCTGGGGCATTGGCAATGCCATGCTAATTATGCTGGCCGGTTTGCAAGGTGTTCCCACCGAGCTATATGACGCCTCGAAAGTGGATGGCGCCAATGGCTGGCAGACCTTCTGGAACGTGACTTTTCCGATGATTTCGCCGGTGATTTTCTATAACCTGGTTTTGAGTGTGGTTGGCTTGTTTCAATATTTCCTGGTGCCCCTGGTGGTGAATTCCGGGACAGGCAGGCCAGGCGGCGCAACCATGTTCTATAACTTGTATTTGTATAAGACTTTCTTTACCTTCCAGAACATGGCTTATGGTTCGACCATGGCCTGGCTGCTCTTTATCTTCATCCTGATCGTCACCATCGTTTTGTTTTCCACGGCCCGCTACTGGGTGTATTATGCTGGCGAAGCAAAATCATAAGGAGCGGAAAATGAAACTGACCCGTACCAACCTTACCAACGGCTTAAACTCCTTTTTTGTGACCGCTCTTGTGGTTGCCATCCTGGCCCTGTTCCTGATGCCTTTCTTGTATATGGTATTGACTTCGCTGAAAACTACCGAGCAAATTTCTATTATCGGCGGCCCGATCTGGCCCGCGGCCCCGGCAACAATGGACTATAACGGCAAAAACATCGAAATGTACTCCGTGCCACTTGCAAACTGCGAAGGGGAAGATCCAGATACAACAGAGAGCAAGGATCTGGGAATCGTTACCAAGGGTCGCCAGGAAAGCGTTTATGTAGACCCGGACAATGTGGAACGCGGTGAATTTGTTTGTAAAGGCGCCTGGCGCACGCTGGAACGCCCCTGGAAGTTTTCGCCAACCTGGTCAAATTACAGTGAAGTATGGGAATCGATTAATTTCCCGCGCCTGGTCTGGAACACTTTCTATTATGCAGTCATGTCTGGCATCGGGACGGTGATTTCCTGCACATTGGTAGCCTATGGATTTGCCCGCTTCCGTTTTCCGGGACGCGACTTCCTGTTTGTTTTGCTCATTTCGACCATTTTCCTGCCTGGTTTTGTGACCGTTATCCCAACCTATACTTTCTTCCAGTCAATTGGGTGGGTGGGGACATGGCTGCCGTTGATCGTCCCGGCATTCTTTGCCAATGCCTATAACGTTTTCCTGCTGCGCCAGTATTTCCTCACCCTGCCGCGTGAGTTGGATGAGGCGGCGATGATGGACGGGGCCGGGCCATTCCGCGTACTCTGGTCGATTATCCTGCCGCAGTCTTATCCGGCGCTCATGGCGGTGACAGTCTTCCACATTGTTTTTGCCTGGAATGACTACTTTGGCCCATTGATTTACCTCTCCACCTCGCGCGAAAATTGGCCGATTTCGATTGCGCTCTCGACCTTCAACGGCATTTACGGTTCAAGACCGCAGTTGATCCAGGCTGGTTCGCTGATGGCCTTGATTGCTCCTTTACTGCTTTTCCTGGCTGCCCAGCGCTTCTTTATTCAGGGTATTGTCATTACCGGTGTCGATAAATAGGCGAAATGAGTTTCGTGAAACGCTTCTTCATTTTCTTGCTCGCTGGTTTGCTGTTTGCCTCGTTGGCATGTTCTGCCCAACCAGCCAGCCCCTCCATAGCCACTGAACCCGCGTCTGCGGATGCCGCACAACCGTTGCCGACCTTCACGCCCGCACCATCACCCATGCCCGGCGGATTGTACGTAGACGCGGGTCAGTCTTTGGGCCAAATCAGCCCGGTTTTCTTTGGTTCCAACTGGGGACCCTGGTTGGGAGTCCCGCCGACGATGCTGGAAGTTATCCCCAGCCTGGGGATTAAGATTGTGCGTTTCCCCGGCGGACGTTGGGGCGACGAGAACACGCCTACCAAAACCCAGATTGAGATGTTGATGGCCTTCTGTGAACAATGGGGCGCTGAGCCGTTCATCAACGTGCGTTTGGTGGCCAGCACCCCGGCAGAAGCGGCTGAAATGGTGCGTTACATTAACATCGAAAAGGGTTATGGCGTGCGTTATTGGGGCATTGGCAATGAACCAGACCTGTTCCCCACCCAAATAGTCATGCATTTGCCCGATTACACAGCGGAGAAGTTTGCCGCCGATTGGCGATTTTTTGCCCAGGCGATGAAATCGGTGGACCCATCCATTCAATTGATTGGACCTGAAGTCAGCCAATTTATAGCCAACCCGACAGCGGAATATGGTCAGACGTACAGCGACTGGTTGGTGGCTTTTCTTAAGACCAATGCCGACCTGGTTGATATTGTTTCGGTACACCGCTATCCTTTTCCGCAGTCCATGATGAGCGGAGCGCCGCTCAAAGAGCAGCTTCGCGCCAACGCAGCCGAATGGGATATCCTGCTGCCCAGCCTGCACACGATTGTCCGTGAACATACCGGTAAAGACCTGCCGGTGGCGATCACCGAGTTCAATTCTTCCTGGGTGGAAAATGCCGGCGGTGAAGCGACGATAGACTCGCATTTTCATGGCATCTGGTTTGCCGATGTGATCGGACGCATGATCAACCAGGACACCTTCATGCTTCAGCAGTTTGCCGTAACCGGCAAGTTTGGCATGATGGGCCGTTCAGAAGTGCACAGCACCGGCCTTGTTTACCAGATGTTCACCCGTTTCGGCACTGAGCGCATCTATGCTTCAAGCGACCAGCAGTATATCAGCGTGTATGCCGCCCAACGGCCGGATGGCGCATTGACCATTATGGTCATCAACCTGAATTCCGAGCCAAAAACTGTCAACCTGAAACTCGATAATTTCAATGGCGGCCAGGCAGAAGTGTGGAAGTTGGACTTGGATTACCGCGCCGAGCAGGATACTGCTGTGCAATTGGCTTCGATCAATACCCTCAGCCTCGCGCCCGAGTCTGTGACGTTGTACATCCTGCCGGGGCGCTGATGAATTTGCAAATTGTGAAGCGCACCTTCCTAACCTTGGGCTTCATTCTTCTTCTCCTGGGGGGATGCCTGCCGCAAAAGGCATCCCCCACTTCTTTGGTTGAGACTATGAGCACTGTTTCTCCTGATCCAGCTCCTCGCTTTCGGGTATTGGCTTATGTTACCGAGGACACCATTCCCGAACTGATTGCTTACGATAAGCTGACGCACATTAATTACGCTTTCGTTTTGCCCCGTTCAGATGGTTCCATTCGAGATGTGAGCAACCCCTGGAAGTTGAAGAAAATCGTCGAAACGGCGAACCAGCACGGGGTGAGTGTGCTTATCTCTGTTGGCGGGTGGGGGCTGGAGAAGGAGTTCGAGGCCGTCGCCGCCGATCCGGCCATTCGCGCGGTTTTTGTCCAAAATCTGGTCGATTATGCCGCAAAATATGAACTGCATGGCGTGGACATTGACTGGGAATACCCCGTGGTGGGCGTTTCGGACGCCAATTACCTGGCCCTGATGCGCGAACTGCGCGCCGCCCTGCCTGCGGATGTGCTGCTGACAACAGCGGTGCCTGCCTACGGAATCCATGCTGACGGCATTCCGGCGGAATCCTTCGAAGTGCTTGATTTTGTCAATTTGATGGTTTATGACCTTTCGCGTGAGGCTCATGCCACGATGGAAATGGCCGGGCAATCGTTGGATTACTGGCAGGCGCGCGGATTGGCCGTTGAAAAGACGGTTTTAGGGGTGCCGTTTTACAGCCGCCCCGGTGAAGTGCCTTACCGCAAGATGGTGCAGGCCGACCCGGCTGCCGCCCAGTTGGATGAATTTGAATTTGCCGGGGCGCTTCAATATTACAATGGCATCCCGACCATGCGGGCCAAGACTGAGCTGGCCCTGAGTCGCGCTTCCGGGATTATGTTTTGGGCTTTGTCGCAAGATATGACCGATGAATATTCCCTGCTGGCTGCGATCGATTCGGTTGTGAAGTCGCAGCCATAAGTTTGAATTTTTCTTTTTATTTTGCAGGGAACGGCGCTTTTCCCCGTTCCCTTTTCTTTCACCAGTTTTCGTTGAGGATTTCATGAAGCGTATTTCTTCTGTGGTTTTTTCCATCGTTCTGATCTGGGTAGGCTGGTTCGTGGTTTTGTACGGCATCCAGTCTGTGACGGCCATGCGCCTGAATCTGGAACGTCCCGACCAGGCTGTGGCCTGGTCGGCGCAGGAGACCACGTTGGAGAACCACATCCAGAATCCGCTGCTGGCCGATCCGTTCATGAATGAACAGGTTTCGTGGGATTCGGAGTATTACCTTTCGATAGCCCTGTACGGTTACGATGACGACGGCGAAGGCATGGACTGGGTCAGATCCAGTAAGACGGGCGAGGAACGCTCGCTTAATTACGCATTTTTCCCGCTTTATCCGCAACTGATGAAGGTTTTTTACCTGGTCGTCAAGCCTTTTACGCTCGACATGACCGACCTGGCGCGCGGTGTGCTGGCAGGCGTAATCGCTTCGTTGCTCGGCACGCTGGCGGCCATGTTTGCGCTCTATGACCTGATGCGCGACGAACTGGACGAGAACGAACGCCTGCGGGCGGTTTTCTACTTTTTGATTTTCCCTTCTGCGTTTTTTCTGGCGATGGTTTACACAGAGGGTGTCTTCATGGGCATCAGCTTCTGGGTGCTGGCCCTCAGTAAGCGCGGAAAATGGGGCTGGGCCTCGTTACTGGCGATCTTTGCCCCCTGGACGCGCGCTGTCGGCGCAGCCCTGGCAATTCCGCTTGGAATTCGCTGGTTGATGTCTTTCAGTTTCAAACGTCCGATCAAGGAACAACTTAATCTTAAGTTTTTCTTGCAAGGCTTATTTGCAACCTTACCCGGCCTTTCCTATTACGCCTGGCGCTATTCGGACCTTGGTCGTGGTTG
>JAKLPV010000176.1 GCA_022013685.1 Anaerolineae bacterium | reverse complement strand
GTTTGAGCGGGTTTTGTCGTTCTTTTTGACGCCAGAACATAGCGGATTTCGTATCCGTCCTTTTTGTATTCCTTGTTTGGGAACTTCTCTCACAATTGTCAAGCACGACTTAGCGGAAACTAAAGGAGAAGGGTTATGGCAATTGCCACTTGTATGGACGGCCCTAATAAAAGCAAGAAAAAACCAATTGAAGCGTTAGCGAAGTTGTTAATGCCATATTCAATGAGTAATAATCCTGCCAGGGCGAGATAGGTTAGCGGGATGAAAAGATATGATCTGGAAAATAAAAGTTCGGTTAGGCCGGATTCGTCACCAATATCAGGTTTCTTTTCTTCATTTTTCTTTTCTTTGTTCTTATTCATCAATAGGATTGGAATCATCCCGGCAATACCCCCTTGGATAATTTTGGGAATAATATCACTGACCCAGAGTGTGCCTATCTTTGGGAGGTCTTCTGCAAAATCATAGCCAAATAATCGAATGACATAAAAGAGTGGGATGCTGCCGGTTATCAGGGTTGCGAAAATTCCTCCGAGCGCCCCGCTCATTATGGATAACTTACTTTTTTCTTCTTCGGGTATTAAATATACATATAAAAATCCGATGACCCAAGGGTTATTAATCATGATAACGATGAAAGCAATAATACCGGTCAAAGATGATGTCTCTGCTTCCCGCATCATTATCACTAATACAAGTATCCCTGTCCAAACTATTAATAAGAAAATATTTTTGTTAAAAATGTTCATGTTTCCCTCCGGTAGATACGTGTTCACTCGCGGTGAAAATTCGATTGTTTGCCCAAAAAACTATAGGAGGTCAGCGCTGGGAAGTTGGCTTTCCATATCTGGTGATGATTTTTACTATAAACCTGGCTCAAAGTAAGACATTCCCAGAACAAAAATGTGGACATAGGTTTCGTATGCCACGGCCAACAGCGCGAAGATGGAAAGCCCCGCTACAAAATTTATTTTGTGTTTTTCGAGAACGGTCAATTCGTTTGTGTCGTTTGGCCCGCGATGAGAATTCCCACGCCGGATCACATACAGATTGATGATTGCGCCCAATACCGCAAAGAGCTGCAAGGGGATGCGGATCGGGGCCGCGTCGAGTGTGTCAAAGATCGGGCTGATCGCTCCCATGAATGATCCCAACCCGAGAACGATCGCGAGCGGACTGAGCGTGGTCGCAATCGCGCAGGGCGCGCCGAAAATGGTAAACAAGACCGTCCCCAGGCCCACGCTTTGGCGCGCGGCAAGCGGGTCGGCCTGCTGCGCCGGGATCATCGCATTCTCCCGATCCAATTTGCCGATGCGGTAGACCTCGACGGGTTCGGCAAACCCGCGCACATTTATTTCTTCCGGGGCGAGGTGGGGATAATCATCCTTAACCTGGGCGAAGGCTTTTCCATCTACGAGCACTTCACCGGGCTGCGCAAGCGCCTCGAGACGTGAGGCCAGGTTGACCACATCCCCGATGGCTGTGTAGTCTTTGCGATCCGTTGAGCCTAGCCGCCCGACCCGCGCAAAGCCGGTTGCAACCCCCACTCGCGCCTGCAGGTCAAGACCCAGGGTTTCCGATACGGATTTCAAACCTGCTTGAATGCCCAGCGCGGCGGTTGTTGCCCCACGAGCATGTTGGGAGTTTGGGATGGGCGCATTAAAGATCGCCATGACCGCATCTCCGATGTATTTATCGATGAAAGCGTTATTTTCAATCAGCATATCGTTCGCCATTTTGAAAAATTCGTCCACCACCTCGTAGCTGCGATCAGGGCCCAGGCGGTTGGTCATCTCGGTAAAACCGGTCAGGTCGGCGAAGAGTACGGATAATTCAATGACGCGTCCATCCTGGATGTGAGCGTCGCAGCGATTGCAAACATTGGGATTATGTTTGCTGCGAGTCACCCCAAATACGTGAAACAACAAACCCAGCGGCCCCTCAAGGGCTGTTCCACAGACCAGACACTGATATGCCATTTTTTGAGCCATAATTTTCTCCCGAGAGCCAATAAATACTGGCAAATTATAGCATTAACGCTTTGCTATGCTTTTCGTCCCAACAATTTATCCGCCAGTTCGCTCAGGGCGGCGCCGGCTTCGCCCTTTGGCTCGGCTTTTGCGAGGCTGTCCAGGGCTTTGTCTGTCCACTCTCTCGATTTGTCATGCGCGTAGCCACCAGCGCCTTCGTCTGCGAGCATTTTTGCGACCACTTCGACATCCGTAGAGGTGATGGGGCCGCTTTTCCAGCGTTCGGCGAAGGGGCCGTTTTTGCCCAGGCCGTACAAGACGGGCAGGGATTTTTTCCCTTCGAGCAGGTCAGATGCCGCTGATTTGCCGGTCAGGGCCTCGTCGCCCCAGATGCCGAGAATGTCGTCCTGCACTTGGAAGGCCAGGCCGAGCGCCAGGCCGAAATCGCGGTAGGCGGCTTCGGCCTGGCGCTCGGCCCCGCCCAGGATGGCCCCCATCTGGCAGCAGCCCGCCAGCAGGGCGGCGGTCTTGCCTGAGATCATCGGCCAGTAATCTTCTTCGTTTAAGTCCGGGCGTTTTTCATAGGAAATATCCATGTACTGGCCGCGAGTCAGGTTCAGGCAGGTTTCGTGTAAAACGCGCGCGGCGCGCAGGGCGATTTCGGCGGGATAGCTCTCTGCCAGGTCGGTTACGGCCAGGTTCGAAAGCACGAACAAGCCGTCGCCAGCGTTGATCGATTGGGGAATGCCCCATTTCGTCCACAGGGTCGGGCGTCCGCGGCGCTTTTCGGAATTGTCCTGAATATCGTCGTGCGCCAGCGAAAAATTATGCACCAGTTCAACGGAAGCGGCGGCGGGCAGGGCCGGCTGCCAGTTGTGCGGGTCGATTCCATCAGAACCGCCAGCAGCTGCGGTACACAGCAAAACCATCAGCGGGCGGATGCGCTTGCCGGTCGCTTCCGGCCCGGCCCCCTGGCCCGTCCAACCCATGTGGTAGGTCAGCATTTCGTGATAAATGGCGGTGCGCGATTGGTCAAGGCGCGCGACCTGCTTTTGCAGTTCGCTTTCGATAGCGGGCAGCATCTGGCTGGAGAGGGTTTTTAAGCTCATGTTTTTCCTGTCAGGTGAAGATCTGGGCGATTCGTTCAAGGCGACGGGGCGGGATTAGCCACAAGTCCCAGGAGAGTACCAGGCCGTCCGGCTGGCTGGATTTGCAGGCGATCAGATCGGCTTGCAAATGCTCGTCACTGAAACTGTTGACGTTTTCCATCTCGACCAGCGCCAGGCCAATGAAGACGGGCGCCTCGCTGCCTGTTTTTGCGAGGGCGGTTTCCTGCTCGAACGTTCCTGGCTGGGTGGGGTCGATCTGGCTGGCTAGGCGCACAAATTGTAACCCATCGTCTTTGGGGAGGCCATAGTGTTTTTCCAGCCAATGGACAAAACCGTGCAGTTCATAAGGAATACCGGCTGGCCCAAAGGTGCGCGGGTAGATCATCAGCTTGGCCCAGTCGCAGCTTTGGCTCAGAGGGGCCAGGTCTTGCCCGACCATGCGCATCAGGCCCGGCGAGAAACAATCCAGGCCGACGGCGAGTCCGCCTGCGCGGGCCTGTTCTGAGCAGGCGGCAATCGTCCGGCTAATGCAATCTGCGCGGAATTGCAGAAAATCTTCGAGCGGGCTTTCTTCGGTTTCAGGCGCAAACAAGGCGCGGATGAGCCTTTGCGCTCCGGCGGCATCGGCCAGGAGTCTGACAACGAAACGGCGGGCCAGCGCCAGGTCCAGCCCGTTCCGCGCGGCGAGGGCCCGGCAGTGCGGACAAAAACATCCAAAATGTTCGCCTAAATCTTCAGTTGGAGACGGCCAGCGCATCCGGTCGAAAAAGATGCCCTGATAGATACCGCGCCGGATGGCTTTTTCGATGCAAGTATTCATCCATTCCTGTGCGGCGGGGTGGTTGGGACAAAAGAAAGTGAATTCGGGCAAATTGTGAAAACCCGGAATGGCTCGCTGGTTTGCGCCGATCGTTTTCCATTCATCCGGCAGGGCTGCGCCGCTGTCGCTGGCCAGCAGCGGGTGCCAACGGTAGAGGGCCGCGCCCTGCTGGTTGGCCTCGCTGGCGACCGCTTCTTCGAGGGCGGGCGGCAGGTCCCAGCCGAGCAGGATACTTTCCACGGGCAGGGTTTGGCAGGCCCGCCGCAAGCACTCACGGACGGCTTGCGGCGAGGCTTCGGGATATGTGCTTTCGAGGAATTGGATCGAGATGCGGGTCATGGGCTTTCTTCAACGGGGAAGACATCCAGCACGGTGAAATCGACCCAGAAGAGTGAGACGGTGTTGGGCGATTGGGCCAGGATGGCCTTGCCGATCTCGGCCGCGGGGTCTTCGAGTTTGCCCCACCAGCCCTTGTCTGCGGGATAGCCGTACTGGTAGCCGACCCCGGCGGGGGCAAAGTGCGCGCCCCAGGCGGAAAATTCCTCATCCATGTGCTCGAAGGAACTGAATTGCTGGCTGTCGTTGACGAAGACGATCCCATCACGGACGGTGGGCGGCATCCAGTCTTTGTCCCAGTGCTTCAGGAACAGGCGGTATTCGGGATTGTGGGCGCGGATGGCTTTGACCCAGGCCTCGGCCTCGGCGTCGCTGACAGGCGTTCCCAGCGCGGAACCGTCCGATTTGTACCACTCGACATCGACCCCAAAGCCGATCACGCTGGGGTGGTGCTTGTACTGGTTAAGCACCAGGTCGATCAGGGTCAGCATGTCGGCGTCGCCAGATTCGACTTGCAGCCAGACCTTGATCCCTCGCTCGTCAAACAGATTCAACGGGGCGTCGTTCATATCGACATAGCCGGAGGTAATGTTCGGGTCGTCGCTTTCGGCCTGGAAGGACAGGTAGGTTTTGCCGCTGCCGAGGAAGTTGCCGACGATCCAGATCGCTTCGGGATGTGAGCCGGGGAATTTGGCCGACATGCGCTGTCCGACCGAAAGCCAGTAGTCCGGGCCGGGATTGATGGGCGGGCCATAGGTCGAATAGCGGAAGCCCGCTCCCAGGCCGGGTTCCGCTTTGGCAGGCGCGCAACTACTGAGAAGCACGGTGAGCAATACTGCACAGATCAAAAAGACCTTCATGCTTGAAACTCCTTTTCTTGTCGAAATTATGTAACCGGTTACATTCAGATGAAAAAGAAAGGCGCAGCCGTTTGGTGCGCATCTCTTGTAAGCGTTTACATTATACCATGCGAGATCGAGGCGAGGCCGCTTTTTGTCTTGACTGAATGTCTTTCTGCCGTGGTTTAGCCCCCTCCCGGCATCCCCCAAATTCCAAAACCGGGAATTTAGGGGAGGAGAAGCACTCACTGGGTTATACTGACGTACTTACTTTTTACTACCAGAAGGAGGCATTTATGCCCCAGAGTATTAAACCCCCGGCGGCTTGCCAGCCCCACGAGCTGGAAAATTTCAAGGCGATGCTTTTGTTGAGCGAACAGGAAGGGCAGGAAGGTCTCGATGAGCGCATAGAGCAGGCCGCGCTGCTGGCTTTTCACTATGACGATAAAAGGCTGATGGCAATCTCGGCCCTAAAACGCGCAAATATAGGCTACCTGAAAGGTATTTTCAAAAAAGCGGGCATCCCTGAACGCGATGCAACTTATCCGTTGGAGTTTGGCTGGGTGTATACACAGAAGGAATACCGCCGCAAGGGGATTATCCCGATCTTGCTGCAAAGACTCGTCGAGCGCAGCGGCGGCCAGGCTATTTTTGCGGTCATTCGTTTGTCTGACCAGGAGTTGGCTGCCAGCCTGAAAAAGCAGGGCTTTGTTGCCGGCGGGGAACCGTTTTTTCGCCACAGGCAGACCTATAAGCACCAGGTCTACCTGCGCGAAGCGCCTGTCGCAAGCCCTTGAATCAGGCCAGCAGTTTTCGGAGCTTCAGTTCGGATTCCAGCTTGGCCGGGGATTGAAACTGGATGACGTCGAATCCCAATTGGCGGGCGGCGGCCACGTTTGTGGCGGAATCGTCGATGAACAGGCATTCTTCGGCCCGACGGTCGATTTTTTCGAGCAGCAGGCGGTAAATGGCCGGGTCGGGCTTGATCATGCCGACTTCGCCCGAGACAAGAATGTACTCAAAGAGTTGTAAAAATTTGTAGCGGCGGCGCATGATGGGGAAGGTTTCAGCCGAAAAATTGGTCAGGGCGTACAAGGTATGCCCGGCCTGTTTGAGTTGTTTGAGTATGGCAACCGTGCCTGCGATCGGGCCAGGTACGGAGTCTTCCCAGTTTTCATGATAAGCGCGGATCAGGTCGGCATAGTGCGGAAATTCTGCCGACAAGGTTGCGACACCCTCGGCGAACGGGCGTCCGGCGTCCTGCTGCGCATTCCAGGCGGCGAAGTTGATCTCGCGCAGGAACTGGTCAATTTCTGGATGGGATTTGAAGAAAGGGGCATACAGGCGGTGCGGATTCCAGTCGAGCAGCACGCCGCCCAGGTCGAAGATGATGGTTGTCATGGGGATTGGTAATTGGTGAATGGTAATTGGTGGGTTACAGTGATGTCTGAGTTCTATAGGAATTCAGGTTTTTCTTTCAAGAACAGATCAAAATCGAGTTCTCCGGGCGACTGACCATATTCTGTCAGGAGAACTGCGGCTTCGCTGCGATGCTGAATACCATGGGTAACAACGTGCAAGATTGTCTGCCATACCTTTGACCCATTTTGGGGATCATCACCGTACCCGAGGTTGAGGCTCTCATCGTTCAAGCTGGCGAGATAATCAAACCAGGCAGCGCGTTCTATCTCCCAACGAGACTTGAGCGCTGCGACATCGTCGAAGTCGTCTGCATCCAGGATATTATCCGCATCCAGTGCCTGTAAGACAGAGCGCCAACCGTACTCGGTGTCCAGTGTATGCGCCAGAATACCGCGCAGGCTGCCCCAGCCGGGGTCAGGTGTATGCGGCCGCGTAAACTCGTCGGTTGAAATACGCTCGCATGTGCTGAGAATGCGCTCATTTGCCCAAAAGTTGAAGTGAATTAACGTGACAATCTCGCCCTTGTTCATGGTCTGCGCTACTCCTGGTTTGAGGAACTTAACCGAGGCTCTGCCAATGATAATTTCACGATCACCTTCTCGCCGGGTTTAATTCCGCTGTCTCGTAACCAGGCTGCCGCCAACCGAAGAAAATAATCTTTTCCCAAAGCGCCCAGGGTGCCTCGTACAGCAATATCATTGATCGTTCCTGTAACAGGATAGCGAGGTTTCGCTCCCCAGGCTTCGCGTGGCGAGAATGGGATTGCTACAAACGTAAAACTTCCTTCTTTCTGGACCGTTGCATCAAATACTTTATTGTCTGGTTCGCTCATTTTGATATTTCTTTCCTCGGGATTGCAAGAGCAGATAGATTTAATTGGTGAATGGCGACAGATTATTCTTTCCAATATGTTGTGAGTATATTTTGGGCATCAATAATAGCAATTTCTTCCATTTTAATTTCTGGAATATTAAGAAAATCTAGAGAATTTTCAGGACTTGCGTGAGGAATAAGTTTCTCGGCAAAAGCGCGTAAAGTTCTGGCTTTTTCTTTTTGCCAAGCATTGTTTGGCCGCCCAATGGGTATAGCCCATTGGGCATGAAGAAAGCCATCTAATTTGCCGTATTCAGAAAACAAATCTTGACTAATAGGCAAATAATATCCTAAAACAACTGGCTGTACTTGTGATTGGATGAAAAACTTAAAAGCTTTCTCAAGATTAATTTTATGTGCGAATTCTTTGTTTAGTTCTCGAGAAAGTTCCTTCGGCTGCCATCTCAATTTTTCAAAGGGTTTGGTGTAATTGGCAGAAGCAAACCCGTGTTTGATTAGAATTTTTTCAAATGTGAAACGAAGTTCTAAGGCCGCATAAAAAATACCAACGTCGATTTCGGAATCGAGCCAAAAGAAGGCTCTTCCTAGAAATCCATGAGCATCAAGCTTTATTTGCTTTTGCAAAAATTTCATATCCTAACGTTTCCAGCACCTTTTTTGCCAGGGAGGCGGGCCAGTCCAGGTTGTATTTTTGGGCGATGTTTTCAGAGACTTGGCAGCCCAACGATGCGGCGCGCAACAGGGCGGATTTCAGGTCTGCTTCGCTTGGGCCGGGAATGCACCGGTTGAGTTGCTCCAACCGTCCGGCGGATAGAACTGTTTCGATGCCCGCCGAGGCCGACGAGGCGCGCCAGCGGCTGACCGCGTCAGCTTCGATCCGCAGCAGGGCCAGCAGGTTGCCGGTGATGATGAAGTTGAAATCGTGGCGCGCGGCCCAATGCTCGCCGCGCAGCAGTTTCGTATACGTGCGCAGCAGATAATACCAGAAATCGCCGCCGACCTGCTCGAAGGCTTGGGCCAGGTTTTCAGGGGCCAAAGACTGCCCGACGAGGCGGCTGACGCGCGAGCGAATCTGGCCGTTGGTTTCGTCGTATAGCACCATCGCGTCCACGCTGGTTGGGGAACAGGGCCATTCCAGAATTTTATCGAGATTGGAGGCGGGGAAGAAAACAAAATCAACTCTTAGCGGCAGGGGCATTGCCTCATAAACGGCCCAGGGATGCCCAATTCCGCCAATGTAGGCCAGGTAAAGATCCCCGAATTGGGAGGCCCATTGCTTCCAGTTCTTTTCAAATAGTTCCAGTTCCGAATCCTGGATAAAAAGGGCGATATCAAGATCAGACCACTCATCGCCGCGGCCTTCGCTGGTCGAGCCGTAGTCAATGCAGCCGAGGATTCTGGGGTCGGCCTGGGCGGCCTCGATGATGCGTTGCCTTGTTTGTTCAAGCGTGGTCATAGTTTTTTTATTTCAGCTTTTTTGCAGGATGCTCAAGGCTGGATCTCAGGATACCAAACATCATCTATTATCAAGTGTAAACCCGTTCCATCAAGATTAATCGCGAATAAATCCCGATATTCGAAGGAATTCAGGCCAAGATAGGAATGTGTAAAGAGTAATTGCTGACTGTCTGGGGACCAAAAATAGCTTCCAAACCATGATGAACTGTATATGGAGTCGACAGATAAAATGCGCAAATCTTGATTGGGAGAATGATCTAGCAGGTAAGGTATCAGTCCTTCTTCATCAAGAACAAAGTAATTTTCACCTGTTTCTGTACTCATAATACGAATTTGGCTACATCGACTCTCAGAATATATTCCTTTTTCAAGATAGGCAAGCCATTTCCCATCAGGCGACAATTCATAATAGTAACGCTGCTTTCGATCGAATAGCCCCCTGGTTTTTAAGAGTTGCATACGAGAAAGAATTTTTTCAAGGTCGGTTGTCAAGGTTAGTTTTTCCAGATGGGTGAAATCAATGTTTATCCTGTAGAGAGTATCAGTTTTATCCGTGAAGATTAAGAATTGGTTATCGTCTGACCAATAAATATCGCGAACATACGAAGTGTTCTCAGATTTATATTCCGAAAATCCGCTGCCATCCGCGTTAATAATTGCGATCCCTTTGGACGTCAGGAACGCTAATCGCTTTCCGTCCGAACTCCAGGCACTTGTTTGGTAACCGTAACCACCACTTTGGAATGCGCCACCTTCATCTAATCTCCGCAAGTTTGAACCGTCCGCATTTGCCAAATAAACGTTTACTGACCGATATCTACCAATCAGAGGTTCAGTTATCCCTGAAAAAGCAAAATGCTTACTGTCTGGACTCCAGTCAATCCCCCCAAAAGCTGCTGGTTGAAACTTAGCAGTAAGGTTTCGTTTGTAAGATCCGCTGATGTTCTCAACGAAGACATTTGACAAATAATCTCCCAAGCCATGTTCCGAGCTCAACTCGTCATAAAATTCCTTGATATAAACGATAAATCTCCCGTCGGGTGATCGGC
>JAKLPV010000175.1 GCA_022013685.1 Anaerolineae bacterium | reverse complement strand
TTTGGGTTCGTCTCAAACAAGTGGCTGTTGAAACCAAGCGTACCATTTATCGCGTCAAATATGATCTTTTGGATGAATATTTACGCCAACAAATCAAATCTCCCGACGTTCAAATGCGTCTTGCGTAAGTCCTAATACTAATTGTGGTGGCCCTGAGCGGATGTCAGCAAGCAACCAGAGAACAAAGCGTTGAAGTGACTGCCATCCCCCTATCAACGCCGACCAGCACCCCAGCCGTAGAGCCGACGAAGATTTTGCCGACACAAACCATCCGGCCCGAAAACAGCCAGCCCCTCAAATATGTAAAAAACTGTCTTGAAATTGACGAAACATTTGCAAACAACTTGGAAATATCCGGCAACATAATTCTGATAGATAATAATACCTATACGTTGACGGGTTTCCCGTTTGATGACAATTATCCTTCGCGTGAACTGGAGAGCATTTCTGGTTATAAATTTTTGGATATTTCCCCCGACAAAAAATGGCTCGTCTATGAATCAGGCCGCACTGGAAGTGTTATCAGCATCCAGGGGTTTTCCTTGTCAAGCGATTCCCGGATTGAGACAAAGATTAGTGGGATCGAGGAAGGCAGCTACTATACACATTGGTTGGACGAGGAAAGGTTGGTACTCAATGTCCCCTTCGAGCAAAAGGCAAGGATTCTCAATGTTTTTAGCGGCGAAGTTGCCGAAATCAACGCTTATTTGCCAGACTATCATATTTATATATGGTTTACCCCTGTTTTTTCTCCAGACTTGAATAAAATGATTGCCTATCGTAACCTCCCCGAGGAGTTCCAAAGCATCGTACTTTGGGACTTGGACACTGCGTCTCAAGTTTGGAGAATGGAAATTGATTTTGAACTAGGCAAACGCAACCTGGTCAGTGTATCCCCCAATCGGGAGCAAGTTGCAATTGCCGGTTCTGTAAAGTTGGAAGACCCGTTTGTTTTGGATCTCTTCCTGTTGGATTGGGACGGTAATCTTACCCAACTCACTCATTTGAGAGACTCTGGATTTCGCAGCGGCCTGATAGAGCAGATACAATGGTCACCGGATATGCGTTCGCTTGCTTTTTGGCTGAACGGTTCGCTTGCTGTTTATGATTTTGATACGCAAATCGTGACAGATTATTGTATTCAATCCGCTTGGTCAATGCAGTTTCAGCCTTATTGGTCGCCCAACAACCGTCAAATTGTTTTTACTGGAGGATATACACCTTCTCCCGATCCCACATCCATAATCGTGGTTGATATTGTTGAAAAAGTCGCAGTCAAAATCCTGGAAGACGAATATTATGTAGCGGGTTGGATGTTGCCATAATCCCAATGCGCAAAAATCGTCCTTCGACTGCGCCGCCAGGAGTGGGCGGCTCCGCTCAGGACTTGAATACTGGACACTGACTACTGACAAAAAACCTGCTCGTAATTATCGTCCCGATGTCCTTTGGGAGAGAAGCAGAGCCATCAAGATTGACCCGGAATGACAAGAATACGATATGTCGACAAATAAACTACCCATTCACTTTAGATTGTTTTACCTTGTTGGGTTTCTTTTTTTAGCGGCCTGTGCTGGCCAAAAAGAAAAGCTGATTGATGCAACAACATACCCGACTGATATGGTTGACCAAAGCTGGTTGAGCGGCCAGCCTTGCTTGGCTCCTTGCTGGCAGGGACTCATGCCAGGGATATCATCGCGAGAAGAGGCTATTGAAATTGCCAATAGTCTCACTTTCGTTAGCGATGAGATGAAACCAATGGATTCGCACGCAGAAGGCTATTTATGCAAAATACCCCCAGAAAGTTACTGTGTTTATCTGGCATTCTACGAGAATAAACTTAATTTTTTAACTCTTGGAATAGAGTATCAACTGACTGTTGAGCAAATGGTTGATATTGTGGGTTCCCCTGATGGTTATGTAGTCTCAGAACCACAGGCTTTAAAAAGAACTTGCGACATCGAAGTGTTTTGGATCAGCAAACAGGTCAAGGCCCTCATAACGTATGAAAATGACCGGGGCTGCACTATTTTCTTTCTCGATAATAGATTTCCCCAAGATATTCAGGTGAATTTTATACGTTATTTGCGCCCAGGCAAAATCGAGCAATTTATTGACGACACGCTGAATGCTATGGGGTCTGAATATTTTCCCTGGGCAGGCTTTGATGATTAATGGATTTGGCAATATGATCCAAAAACTCGTACTAATCGGCCTGGGCAGAAACGCTGAGAGAAAAAGATGCAGAGATTTTTAATATGACCAAGAAAACGATCATTCGCCTGCTGATTTTGATATCCGTTACACTTGCACTTTTGGGATGCTCGACCATAACACCGTTTGGCAAACAAACCGATGTGCCTGATTTCAACGATACGTATATTCTTTCAAATCAGCCCTGCGCCCCGCCATGCTGGCAAGGCTTGACGATTGGCTCATCAACCGGCGACGAAGTCTTGTCCACGCTTTCAGGGTTGGAATTTGTCGATACCAACAGGCTTCTGGTCGAGAAAGGCAGCTTTCCCGCCTTCGACCCAAACGCAGATTGGGTCGAAGGACAGAGTATTCTTGTTCCTTGTAAAAACCAGCGTCGCTGTGTGGATGTTGTAATCGTGCATGACAAACTCCGAGAAATTATTATCACACCGGAGAAAGGGCTCATGCTTGCCGATGTCATTGAGAGTTTTGGCAACCCGGATTATTTGTATCCTTTCTTTATAACGGGCCCTAGTTTTGACTGTATGATTGAAATGATCTGGGTTGAAAAGCAATTGAGTTTATTTTCGGCTACGGTTGGCCATAAAGAAGACGATATAAGCAATTGTCTTGGTGTGAGAAAAGACGGTATTCTTCCCAAAGATTTAATGATCGTTGATATAAAATATTTGCCAATCGAGGAAATCCATGACCGATTAAATTTTCAAGAATATGCTGAATTCCAGGGAACAAAATAAGACAATCGCCCGCATCGCCAGATGATATTGAAAATGTCACGGCGGGGTTGGAATAATCCCCAAGTCCTGAGCGGAGCCACCCACTCTTGAGCCTGTCGAAGGATGGCGGCATAGTCGAAGGACGATTCTGGTAAGAGCTTTATTCGACGACGCCACCGCACCCAAACCGTCCTTCGGCTGCGGGCTACCCGTTGCAATTAAACCGTCCTTCGACTACGGGCTACGCCCTCCGCTCACATCGTCCCGGCGCTCTTTGCCGGGAGGATGTGGATACTAAATAAGGAAACTGACGACTGACTAAAAAACTCCCCCTGCTCGTACTGATCGGCCCGACGGCGGTTGGCAAGACGGAACTGTCGCTGCGGCTGGCCGAAGGGCTAAACGGCGAAATCGTTTCAGCTGATTCGCGCTTGTTTTATCGCGGCATGGACATCGGCACGGCGAAACCGTCCGCGGCCGAGATGGCGCGGGTGCGGCACCACCTGGTTGACGTGGCCGACCCCGACCAGACCTGGTCGCTGGCGGTTTTTCAGGAGGCTGCCCGCCAGGCCATCGCGGATATTCATGCGCGCGGCAAACTGCCCCTGCTGGTCGGCGGGACGGGACAATATATCCGCGCTGTGACCGAAGGCTGGACTCCGCCCGAGGTGGCCCCGGATGCGCGATTACGGGAAGTGCTCGAAAAAATGGCAACGGAGCGCGGCGAGGATGGTATCTATTGGCTACACGCCAGACTGGAAATTCTCGACCCAGAGGCCGCCGCCAAAATCGACGCGCGCAACCTGCGCCGCACCGTCCGCGCGCTGGAGGTAATTCTCAGCACCGGCCAGCTCTTTTCTGCGCAATCCAGCCGGGGTGAGTCCGCCTATGAGCTGCTGACAGTCGGGTTAACCCGTCCACGCCCGGAGCTCTACCAGCGCGTCGACGAGCGCATCGATTTGATGTTCCAAAACGGCTTTTTGGAGGAAGTGGCGCGCCTGTACGAACAAGGATACGGGCCCGACCTGCCGGGCATGTCGGCGATCGGCTACCGTGAGGCCGGGGCAGTTTTGCGCGGGGAGATGAGCCTGGATGATGCAAAAATCCAGATGCGGCGGCTGACGCGCATGTTCGTGCGCCGCCAGACCAACTGGTTCAAGCCGGATGACCCGCAAATCAAGTGGTTCGAGGCCGGGCAAGTTAGGGTGGAAGAAGTGGAAGCCTGGGCGAGATCAAAATTAAGCTGATTGGGATTTTCGTCACTAATCCAACTCTCATTGACTTTTGATTTTTTTGAATCTATACTAAATCTACACACTGTTCAAAAGCCGATGGAGGAGGAGAAAAAATGTTGGATTCGCGTCCGTGGGTGGCCCATTACGATAAGGGCGTACCGCAAACGATCGATTATCCGCAAGTGCCGGTCTTTCATTTCCTTGAAGAGTCCGCCCGCAAGTATCCAGACAAAGCATGCACCATTTTCAAAGGCGCAGTCGTGACCTTTAAGGAAATGTCTGCCATCACCGATGAGATTGCAGCGGCCCTGGTCGGGATGGGCGTAAAAAAAGGCGATCGGATCGGGCTGTTCATGCCCAATACCCCGCAGTTCGTGATGGCCTACTTCGGTATTCTCAAGGCCGGGGCGGTGGTGGTTGCCACCAACCCGCTCTATACCGCGAGCGAGATCGAGCACCAGGTCAACGATGCCGGGATCGAGATCATGTTCGTGATGTCGAATTTTTACAAGACGATCAAAACCGCCCAGCCCAAAACCAAAATCAAGACCCTGATCGTCACCAACTTAAAAGAAACCCTGCCGCCCATCCTGCGCATCCTGTTTACACTTGCCAAGGAGAAGAAGGGCGGTTTTCGTATCGAGGGCGGGCTGGCCCAGGGCGATATCTGGATGAAAGACCTGATGGCGCGGTCCAAAGGCGCTGCCCGACCAAAGGTTGAAATTGGCCCGAATGACACCAGCCTGTTCCAGTATTCGGGCGGGACGACCGGCATCTCGAAAGGCGCGGTGGCCCTGCACCGCAACCTGGTTGCCAACACCCTGCAAATCAAAAACTGGATGTCCAATCTGGAAGAAGGCAACGAGATCATGCTGATGGCCATTCCGCTCTTCCATGTCTATGGCATGGTGGCCGGGATGCACTTTGCGCTGGCTTCGGGCGCGAGCATGATCATGGTGCCCAATCCGCGCGACCTGGTGGATGTGCTGACCAGCATCGACAAGTACAAGCCGACCATCTTCCCCGGTGTGCCGACCCTGTATAACGCTATCAACAACCGCGCCGATGTCAAAGCGGGCAAGTACAACCTGAAATCGGTCAAAGCCTGTATTTCGGGCTCGGCTCCGCTCCTGCGCGAGACGAAAGAGCAATTCGAGGCCCTGACCGGGGGCGTAGTTTTCGAAGGATTCGGCCTGTCAGAAGCGCCGACCGCCACCCACTGCAACCCGCTCAAGGGCGCAAACAAGACCGGTTCGATCGGCATGCCCCTACCCGATGTGGAATGCAAGATTATCAGCCTGGATGACGGCGTAACCGAACTACAAATGGGCGATGTCGGCGAATTGGTCATCCGCGGGCCACAGGTGATGAAGGGCTATCACAACATGCCGACCGAGACCGAAAACACCCTGCGCGATCTGAGCGATGGCGGCGCTGCGTGGCTGTTCACCGGCGATATCGCCCGCATGGACGAGGACGGCTACTTCTACATCGTCGACCGCAAGAAAGAGCTGATTAAACCAGGCGGCTATCAGGTCTGGCCGCGCGAGGTCGAGGAAGCCATTATCGCCCACCCGAAGGTGCTCGAAGTCGGCGTGGCGGGCATCCCCGACCCGTATCGCGGCGAAACGGTCAAAGCCTGGGTGGTGGTCAAGCCCGGCGAAACCCTGACCGAAGCCGAGATCAAGGAATTCAGCAAGGAACGCCTGGCGGCCTACAAGGTGCCCACCCACATCGAATTCCGCGATGAGCTACCCAAGACCACCGTCGGCAAGATCCTGCGGCGCGAACTGGTCCGGCAGCACAAAGAAGCCGACAACAATTAGTTCCAAGACTATTTAGATGATGAGTCCGACCCCCGCGGGGGCTGACTTCGGGGCAAAATCGGGAGATTTTGCACTCCGTTCCACTAAAAAATAGAATGCCGTGACCCTTTCGAGCCACGGCATTTTGCATTCTACTTTTCAGAACAAAACCGGGTTCGTTAACGATTGTTGTACAGGGTTGTGATCAGGGAACCGTTGGATGTATCGCCGGAGAGTTCCCAGAAGAAGACACCGCCCAACCCCTGAGAGTTCGCGTAGCTCGCCTTGCTCGTCAGGGTGGCAGGCGTATCATAGCTCCACCAATTGCTGTTGCAGTAAGCATAAGCTGTCCCGGCTACTGTGCCTGTTGCAGGGCAGGAATTGACCAGAACTTTGTAATCTTCGATGCCGGCTTCGTAGGTTCCCTGAGCCGCACCGCTAGCGGGCTGGTTTAAGCCGCCATTGACATTGCTGACGCCCGTCCAACCGCGGCCATAGAAGCCAACGCCAAGCAAAAGCTTGTTGGATGGAACGCCCTTGCTCTTGAGGAGTTGGATGGCGTTGTCGGAGTAGAACCCGGCCGTCGGGATGCCTGAATACGAGTAAAGGGGCGAATGCGGGGCTGTTGGGCCGGTGGGCGCAAAAGCGCCGAAGAAATCGTAAGTCATCACCATGTAGAAATCAACATACTGGGATGCGCCGCCGTAGTCCGCCGCGTTAATGTTGGCCGCGCCCGCAGGAATGGCCGCAGTGACCAGCCGGTTGGGACCGAATTTTGTACGCAATGCCGACATCAGATTGCGATAAGAAGCGAAGCCGCTGTTATCGCAGCTTAGGCCACAAGTGTTCGGGTATTCCCAGTCAATGTCGATACCATCGAAGACATCTGACCAGCGCGGATCATAAACCAAATCATAGCAGGATTGGGCAAAGGCTGCCGGGTTGGCCGCTGCCTGGCCGAATCCGCCTGACCAGGTCCAGCCGCCGAAGGACCAGATCACCTTGATATTGGGGTACATCTGCTTGAGTTTGCGCAGTTGGTTGAAGCTGCCGCGCAACGCGCCGGCATCCCAGGTATCGGCCACGCCGTCGACGCTCTCGGCGGCAGAGTAAGAGCGGTCATAATCAGCGTAGGAATCACCTATCACGCAGCGGCCATTCTGAACATTGCCAAAAGCATACATGATATGGGTTAGCTTGGATGCCGAGCCGCTCGTAACAATGTTTTTGACGTGGTAATTACGGCCATAGACACCCCACTGGGCAAAGTAACCGATGACTTTGTCACCACCAGTGCCGCCACCCTGGGTGGGAGTGGCAACCGGTGTATTGGTCGGGGAAACGGGCGTGGAGGTAACCGGTGTAGCAGTCGCAGGTACGGGCGTATTGGTGGGCGTAGTCGAACCACTGCAAGCGCCGCGATCTTCCCAAACGCCCCATTGACCGGTCGTCCCCGGAGTTTCGCCCTGAGTCCACCACCTGGCGCGCCACTCACGATTATTCCAGGAAACCGTATTGCCGCCAGTGTAAACTGCCGTTGAATTCCAGGCTGGCGATGTACAGCTCCCTGTTCCGGTTGCCACCGGCGTGGGGGTATTCTGGACTGGCGTATTGGTCGGCTGGACCGCTGTGCTGGTCGGGTTAGATGGAGTATTTGTTGCTCCACCAGCAGAAAGCTTCCACAGCGCCGGGACGTTGGGCGGTTCCCAACCGGTCAGGGAATTATGCGCCTGAAGGCATTGATACGTTTGCCCACCATAAGTAACAAGCGCGCCCACAGCATAATAGGTATTTGGCTGCCATTCCACTACCTGCGCACTGGGCGCAGCCTGGGCAGATGTCGCCAGCAAAAAGCTGACCAGAAGGATAACCACAACTGCAAGATTGATAAAACGTTTCATTGCTTCCTCCTAAATTTGAGAAATCGGATTGGATAATGGTTAAAGTTGTTCTCGCACAGCCTGAGTTACTTCATAGGCAAACCTCCAGCACAAAACCTGAAGAAAATGCCCCCGGCCTATGATTAGCAGCCGGGGGAAAATCATTTTTTACGGAACATTGCCCAAGTGAGCCGAAATGGTATTGACCCAGTTGTAGTTGTTGCTGGCATCCCAGTTGATCGACCAGGTCATTGCGCCGCGAATACCGGGGTATGTTGTTGATGGTTTGAAATTACCGCAGTTGGTTCCTCTTGCCAGGCAATCCAGAGCGTTATTAACGATAGCCGGGGAGACATAGCCACTGCCGGCGCCGGAGGTCGAAGCAGGCAAGCCCAGGCCAACCTGGTCGGGCCGCAGCCCGTTCTGAAGCTGGATGCACGCCAAGGCGGTCAGGAAATCCACCGAACCCTGGGAATATACCTTGCCATCGCAGCCCAACATCGAACCGGAGTTGTAATATTGCATATTAACCAGGGTCAGGATGTCTTTGATATTCAACGCTACCTGGAAGTACCCTGAACTGGTGGATTGCATATCTATCGTCTGGGGAGCCATGGTGATGATCAGACTCGGCCCGGCCTTGGCCGACAACTGACGCAGGGCGCTGGTCATGTAAGTTGGGTTGATACCATTTTCCAGGTCAATATCCACGCCGTCAAAGCCGTAATGGGTCATCAGGTTGTAAAGGCTGTTGGCAAAATTGGTCGCACTTGCCGCATCAGCAACGACAACACTGCCAAGCTCGCCGCCCACAGAAATGATAACCTTTCGTCCCTGTGAATGCAGCAGGTTGATGTCATTGATAAATTCAGCCTCGGTATAGCCGCCCAGAGCAGAAACCAGACCAGAGTCAAGATGAAAAGTGACTGCGCCGGGGGTGGAAGTGGCATCTGCAAATGCAACTGCCACCAGGTTGTAGGCCACCGGCACATCGCGCAGCCTTAGAACCCTCGCGCCGTTGTTGAAATTTTGCCAGTAACCAGTGATGACATGCCTGAGCAGATTGCCGCTACCCTGCGTAGGAGTTGGTGCAGGCGTGCCTGGCGTGCTGGTGGGGAGCACCGCCGTGGGTGTTAGCGGCGTAGCAGATGGGAGAATAGGTGTAGGGGTGAGGGTAGCGCCGTTACAAGCGCCTTTGTCTTCCCAGACACCCCATTGGCCGGTCGTACCAGGTTCTTCGCCTTGAGTCCACCACGTGGCGCGCCACTCATGACTGTTCCAGGAGACTGTGTTGTTGCCTACATAGACAGCCGTCCGACTCCAAAGCGGGGAAGGACAAGAGCCAATACTTGTGGGGGATGGGGTGCGGGTCAGAGTCGGCTGGATTTTGGTCGGAGTAAGGGAAGTCTGGGTGGGGATAACAGGGGTGTTGGTGCTGGTAAACGCCGGGCCGCTGACCAATTTCCACAGGGCCGGGACATTGGGTGGCTCCCAGCCCTGAAGCGACGTGTGTGCTTGCAGGCACTGGTAGGTTTGACCAGCGTAAGTTACCTGGACACCCACAAGATAGCTGGTGTTGGGCTGCCATTGCGAAACTTGCGTGTTGGGCGCAGCTGCCGCAGCCGTTACAAGAACCAGGCTGAACAAAGCCACGATCACAAAGGCGATATTGAATAAGCGGGGCATAAAACCTCCTCCAAAATAGATGGAACCAGCGTAAACAACGTACAAGAATAAAATACACTGTTTTCCATACCGCTTTTTGCTCAATACCTGCGCAAGCTGCTCAAATTCTGCTCAAAATCACTCAGGATTGCTCAAAACAAAAAAACTGGCGTTTTTCTGCGCCAGTTTACGAAATAGAAACCTGCCAAAACCATATTATCCGGGCAAAACATCCAGCCCCTGGCGGGCGGCAGCCGAAAAAACAAAGCCTGCTGCCGCATCCCAATTGATCGACCAGGTCATCAACGCGCCAAAGCCCGAATATCCTTGCGGTGATTGCAACCGGTAGCCGCTCATGGTATCGGCCCCATGCGCCAGCCTGGCAAGGAGACCGCCCAGCAGCCCAGGCTCAGCATATCCGTTTTGAACAATCGCTTTGCCAGATGGCAAACCCAGGCTCACTTGTTCCGGGCGCAGACCAGTAAAAAAACGATCCTGGTGGCCCGCCACTGGAAAACCCAACAGAAGCATTTCAGCCATGGCAACATGAAAATCGGGGCTGTCCGGGTCATAGAGTTTCCCATCCAGGCCCTTCTGCGGAGATGCGTTGTAATGCTGGACATGAACATAATCCAAAATATCCCGCAACTGTTCGATAACTGGCAAATATGACCCCAGTGCCCCCCGGTAAGTGCTAAACCCGCCCTGTACGCAAGCAGCCTGCGGCGCCAGACTGAGCATAAAACCATCGCCAAAGCGAATTTTTAATTCACGCAGAGCCTCTACTAGATGAAGAACGGAGGGCGACGTGGAATTTTGCAAATCGTCATCGCCCGCTTCCAGATGAACCGTTCCCTCCAGGTTAATATCAACCCCATCAAATCCGTACTCATTCAAAAACGCGCCCAGTGAATCGACAAAATTTTGACGGGCAGAAAGACTCTCCAGGGCAATGGATCCATTCGCGCCGCCCACGGAAATAAGAACTTTTCGACCCGAATCGTGCAAGGCTGCAACGTCTGCCTTGAACTCGTGGGGGCTAGTCTGCTCGCAAGGGGCAAACACCAGGCGTCCGGTACGCTGCGCGTCCGCCACCGCAAACGCAACATTGATCACATCAAAAGCCATTGAAACGTCACGCAAGCGAAGAAAGCTTGCCGCCTCCGTATGCCAGTTATGCCAGTAACCGATCAGGGTTGGCCGTGAAGAAACCACCGGTTTTGACACGCTAAAAGATGAAAAATTGCTCGAAGTCGTTGTCATCGTCAAAATGCCTTTTCAAAACTCCACCCCAAGGGCGAACGGGTTTTTATCTTTGGGCCGCCATGGCAGACCATTTCGGAGAGAGCGGAAGCGCTGCTTCCGCTCTCTAAAACCATTTTAGATTTCTTGCAAAAGTTGCATTTTACCTGTAACTGTCCTTCGACTGCGCTTCCTTGCTTAAGTTATCGCTGTCCTGAGCGGAGGGCGAAGCGTATTTTGCGCAGCCCGCAGTCGAAGGACGCTCCGCTCAGGACTTGTTATAGCACTTGAGCAAGAGGTCTACTATGGAAAAGCCTGGAATTTGAGCGTAAAGGCATAGTTGCCTTGAGCAATCCCGCTACAAGAGGCTGAAGCCGTTGTCTGACCGGGGCAGCCGCCGTTATCACGACCCAATGACCAAAAAGACAACCAGCCCACATAATCATTGACCTTCGAAAAATTGACAAGCTGTTCCGCGTCACCCAGGTCAAAAACTTCCCCGTAGGTATTGTTCTGCCCAATCATCGGCGTGACGCCGATTTTTGACGAAGAAAGCCCTATAGCCACAAGCTGGTTGCGGGTATTGGTAGTCGCGTTGATGGCTGCCTGGCCCATGTCGATCCCGGCCGGGCCATAATTCATCGCCATAATGTTGACATAATCCACGCGGACACCGTTCGACCTGGCACTACTGAGCAGGTCAAGGGCAGTTTGCAGCAAACCGGTCTGTGTCACAGGCAAAGTATACGAAACAACCAAATTCGGATTGGCATCCTGCAAAGCTTTAACGGCTTTGTTGCGCCGGTCAATCGAGACGCTATCGGCAATCAGGCCGCCTTCCACGTTCAAGTCGATCCACTTGATTTGATACTGGTCGATGACAGCCTGATAGGCTGCCTGCAACGCACTGACCGACGAACAAACCGAGGCCAGTTCATTGCCATTTGCGCCGCCAAAAACAGCGATCACATCCCCGCCGCCGGCCCGAATACTATTAATCTCGGCGGAGTAATAATTTTCAGACATTAAGCGTGTGCCATCCCAGGCTGGCTGGCAGGCCCCGCCCTTGCCGAGCACAAAAGCAATTGCATGATATTTTTGCCCACTGGATTGATGTGCCGCCTGAATAGATGTAAAACTAATGTCAGCATAAACGGCAAACACCCGACTCGGAATGACACCGCTGCCAGGCGTGGCGCTTGGCCCAAGGGTGCGGGTCGCGGATGGCTGACTCGTCGGAGTCGGACTGCCGGCAGCGCAACTGCCCTGATCTTCCCATACCCCCCACTGACCGGTAGTGCCGGGCTCTTCGCCCTGCGTCCACCACTTCGCGCGCCATTGCTTTGACTTCCAGGAAACGATGGCATCCTTGGTATAAACAGCGCTTGAAGACCAGGAAGGCGCGGAACAACTCCCGAATGGCGTAGCAGTATTCACCGTGGTTGATGTTGGAATAGCCGGCGTATTACTGGGTGCATTTGTTGGGACAGTTGTCCGTGTCGCTGTTGGGGAGATACCTGAAGTCGCGGTCGGCCCGGCAGGTGTAGCACTCGGAATTGCCCCGATTGCTTTCCACAACGCAGGCACATTTGATGGTTCCCAGCCGGTCAGCGAAGTATGCGCCTGAATACATTCGTAAAGTGCGCTGTTGTAGGTCACCTGGTCGCCAACTTTATAAGCCGTATTTGGGGACCATGCCGAGGCAGCCTGGGCCATTGGCACAACAAATAACAGAGTAATCACAACACTGACCAAAACAAGCTGGCGTATCTTCTGAGACATTGTAGCGCTCCTTTTCTCTGGGAACCCACATGGAATGCCAGGACAATAACCTATCCAAAATAGATTATATAATGCCCCTGGTCACAAATGCTGCGTATATCATGCTGCGCATTTGCGACTGGGACGGGTATAATTCTTATGACATTCCCTGTTATTTAGACTATATCAACCAGTTGCATTGAAAATTGCTCAATTATTGCTCAATTATTGCTCAATTATTGCTCAATTCAGATTTTTCCCACCCAAAGACGGTCATTAAAAAACAAAATAGTGCTACAGTAAGCAGCCCGCCAATCGTCTACCCATCGGGAGAGTGCATGAACGAAGCAGCTTTTTTTACCAACCGGATTATCTGGGACGAAGAACATGTCAAAGCCCTGCTCTTTGAACCTGAAAATCTTGTCACTGAAGAACCATGGAACTCTTGGGTAAAAAAACAAGGTGGGCTGGGCATGGTCAGGGAGTTATTACGCGGCCTGACCCTTTCCGAGAAACATCGCAAAACGCTCCAAGTCATTTTGGGAGAACCGGGTGCCAGCCTGCAACGCTACGCCCTGCTCTCGCACACCAGCGTGGCTACTTTTGTGCGGCACCGAACTTCCCTGGTCAAAACGCTGATGGTAGTGCTCAACAGCCACGAGCAGGAAAAATCTTCCAGGCGCAGCGCTGAGCGTAAAACTGCGCCCAATTTTCCGAACAACCTGCCCCAGCGTACTCTAACCCTGATTGGACGAGAGCGAGAGCTTCGCACAATCCAAAACAGCCTGTGCCAGGAAGATGTCTGTCTGTTGACCATCACCGGGCCAGGCGGAATTGGTAAAACGCGCCTCGCGCTGCAAACTGCCGCTGACCTCCTGTATCAATTCGAGGATGGCGTTTTTTTTATCTCGCTGGCATCCATCACCAACCCAGACCTGGTCGCGCCGACCATCGTCCAAACGCTGGGGTTACCCGGTGCAGACAATTTTCCCGCCCGTGAGCTATTAAAAAACCACCTGCAAGACAAGCGCCTGCTTTTGATATTGGACAACTTCGAACAAATCACCCCGGCCGCCTCACTGCTGGATGAACTACTCAAGGCCGCCCCCGGCCTGAAAATCATGGTCACAAGCCGGGCGGTCTTACACGTTTACGGCGAATATGAGTTCAGCGTCCCGCCCCTGCTCGTGCCGGATCTCACCCGCCTGCCCACACTGCAAGAACTATCTAGATTCCCGGCTGTAGCGCTTTTTCTAAACCGCGCCCAGGCGGTCAAAAACGACTTCACGCTTACCCCTGAAAATGCAACCATCCTGGCCGAAATCTGTGTGCGTCTGGATGGCATTCCCCTGGCGCTCGAACTGGCCGCGGCGCGCTGTAAACTTTTCGCCCCCCAGGCCCTGCTACGCGAACTGAGCGAACGTTTTACGTTGTTGGAATACAAAAGTGTTGACCGTGAGCTTCGTCATCAAACCTTGCGCAACGCCATCGACTGGAGTTACCAGTTGTTGAGTCGCGACGAACAGTCTTTATTTTCGCAATTAGGCATCTTCGTTGGCGGCTGCACCCTTGAAGCCGTCGAAACTGTCTGTGTATTGGATACAAGCGCCGGAATATCAGCCAGCGAACACCTGGCCTCCCTGGTGGACAAAAGTATGATCCAGCACGAAAGCCGCCCCAACGGTGAACCGCGCTTTACGATGCTTGAAAGCCTGCGCGAATATGCCCTGGAACAACTTGGCCTTGCCGGGCAAAACCAGGCCGCATCGCAACGCCACTTTGCTTATATCCTGCAAATGGTGGAATCTGCGGAGCCAGGCCCGCGTGAACCCAACCTGCCTGCCTGGATGAATCGGCTCGAAGAAGAACACGATAACCTGCGCGCTGCCTTACGCCGCGCCCTGGCTTTTGATGAATACGAAATCGCGCTGCGGATTGCCGGGGCAATCTGGCGCTTCTGGCAAATTCACGGGCATGTGGATGAAGGCGCAAAGTGGATGAAAGAGATACTGGCGCGTTCCACCGGGCAAGAATCGATTGCACGCGCCAAGGCGCTCTGGGGTGCAGGCTGGTTGAACATGGTCATGGGCAGCCTGGAACAAGCCAGGGCTTATTTCGAGGAGGGGGCGCAATTATCGCGCCAACTGGCCAACTCGCGCTACCTGGGGCTTTCATTGCACGGGATCGGGGCTGTTGCTCGCGGTCAGGGAGATTTTGCCCGCTCCCGCACTGCCTTCGAGGAAAGCCTGCCGCTTTTCCAGTCGCTCAAAAACACAGAGGATACGGCCTGGACCTTCGAGCATCTGGGAGCAACCGCCCTGGATCAGGGAGAATTCGAACAAGCCGCTGCCTATCTGGAACAAGGATTGGCCTTGTTCCGCGAACTCGGTCAACGCTGGCCCTGCGCTGAAGCTTTGACCTTTCTGGGGCACGCCGCCCTTCAAAAAGCAGATTATGCCTTGTCGCGGCAATACTACGAAGAAGCCCGCGCCATTTACCAGGAATTGGAGGATCATCCAAACGTTGCCACCCTCAATATCTGTATCGGCGTATCTTTGCACGGGCTGGGAGAACGCGAACGAGCCATCAAGCTGTATAAAGAGAACCTGATGCTGCTGCATGGACTGAAAAGTTACTGGGGATTGGTTTGGGGAATTGAATGCCTGGCCAGGGCGGCCGGGCAAGCTGACCAACCCGAGATTGCTGTGCGTCTTTATGGGGCGGCAACATCCCTGCGCAAAACGACCGGTGTTCTCTGGCATCCCGGCTTTCACAGCCAATACAACGACCAGCGATTTAATATCCTAAAAAACAACCTGGGTGAAGCGCAATGGAACCAATTTTGGGCAGAAGGACAGGCCATGAATGTGGATGAAGCCATTTCCTGCGCACTGGAAGTTGGACAAACTTAAATCTTCCATCCCCATTTTAATTTTGCCCGCCTGCAACTAACGGCAATAACGCGCCAGCCCCGGCCTGCTCAAAACAACAATTTTACCCGCCGCATTAATCGAAACCATTTCCTGTTCGCGAAAGAAAACCATCACCTGGTTGACGCGCTTGCGCGAAGCCCCGACCAGGTCGGCGATATCGCTCTGGGTCAACTGGATCGGGATCAGGACCGATTCACCTTCACCGCGTTCGCCGTATTTCTCGGCAAAGGCCAGCAGTTGGCGGGCCACCCGGCCGTAGACATCCATCGCCGCCAGGGCCTGGATCAACTCGTTGTTAAGCCGCACCCGCGCCGAGAGAATCCGCACCAGGTTAAGGGCCACCGGCGGGAAGTCCGTCAATACTTGCTGAAAAGTGCTCTTATCCATCCACAGCAGGAGCGAATCTTCGAGGGTGATGGCGCTGGCAGAGCGCCCGGCGCTGTCGATCAGGCTCATTTCGCCGAGCGTGTCGCCAGACCCGATGATCGAGAGTACCACATCCCGCCCGTCAGCCTGCTCGATGTGGATCTTAACCGTGCCGTGCAGGATGATATAAACCGCTTCGCCGGGCTGTTCGGCGGTGATGATGTTCGTCCCGGCGCTGAACAGGCGGCGGTGAGAGCGGGCGGCGATCCAGTTCAGGTCGGAGTCTTTCAATCCTTCAAAAAGCGGGATGAAAGAAAGAATATTGCGGGTATCGTCGGTGCGGATGTCTGTCATACGTAACATGATTTTACATCCTTTCAGCGTATCGCGAGAGAGCATCTTGCGCAACAGCAACGGGCATTCTCTCGTCTGAAACGCTCACTTCCAGACCTTCCCTGGCCGAAAAAGTGGCCGGGAACAGGCCCCGGGCCTGGGATTCCAGGTCGAGCAGGGTGGCGTCATCGTAATTCGGGTCGTGGTGGAAGAGCGCCAACTGCCTGACACCGGCCGCCAGGGCCATTTCGCAGGCCATCTGCGGGGTTGAGTGACCATAGCCCTGGGTGGCAGGCAGGCCAGGGCGCTGACCGCGATAGTGCGCTTCGGAGTACTGCGCATCGTGGATCAACAAATCCGCGCCGCGCGCAAAGGCCATCAGCCGCCGGTCGCCGCCGACGTAGCCTTCGATGTCACTGGCATACACGACCGACTGTCCGCGCCACTCGATGCGGTAGATGTAGACTCCGCCGGGGTGGGCGTACGATTTCAGCAGACGGATGACCAAGCCCGAAGCGGCGTGATCGCCGTTGCGGACCAGCCGCACCCCGTCTGCCTCGACCGAGATCAGGTCGGTCTCGGTCAGCGAGCGGATCTCTTTGGCGGCGCTCATATCCCTGAGCGTGACCGGGAAGGCCGGGGGCTGCTGGTTGTGAGCGAGCAAGTCTTCGAGGGCCTGCTCCGATGCGCCGGGGCCAAACAAATGCAGGTGCGAGGCCGGGTTATAGGCCGGGCCGAAAAAGGGAAATCCCTGAGTGTGATCGTGGTGCAGATGGCTGAACAGCAGGATGGCCTCGACCGAGCGTTTTTGCTGGGTGGCGCGACGAGACAGGTCACGCCCGAGCGGGATGATGCCCGTCCCGGCATCCAGGATGACAACATGCTCACCTGCCCTGATCTCGACACAGGCGGTATTGCCGCCAAAAGCGACCGTGTCCTGCCCCGGTGTGGGATAACTGCCGCGTACACCCCAAAATTTGACGATCAAATCTTCTTTCATCTCAGCCTCCTTGTGCCAAAACTTTCATTCCTTCAAGTTCCTGCGCTTTTTTATTTCTTGAGCTTATTATGCGCTTTGGAGGTAATGCTCACAAGGAAACACGGCACAAGCAGACTGGGAAATATTTCTCTCTTTGCCCCTGAAAATTGAAAATCAACTCATCCTGCCCTGCAAAATCTGCTCAATAAACCAGGCGACTCCATCCTCGTCATTCGAAGGGGCAAGCAGGTCTGCCGCAGCTCTGACTTCGGCGCGGGCATTGCCCATCGCCGCCGAGAGCCCGGCCAGCTTGAGCATCGGTATGTCGATCATCTGGTCGCCAATCGCGGCGATCTCATCGAGGGCGTATCCCATTTTTTCGGCATAAATTGCCAGCCCGGAGCCTTTATCGACCCCGTGGGCGGTCACGTCGATATAACGCTCTCCGGCCACAGTGTGGTGCAATGATGGACAGTGGCGCGAAATCAACGGTTCAGCGATCGCCAGCAGTTGCGGATGCGCCACCAGCGTAGCCTTGTGCAGGGGTTGGTCGAAATCACGCTCCGGGTCGAAGGTGCGCGCCTGCAGCGCCGATTCAGCCGTCAGCGGGTCGAGATTCTCGAACAAGGCATCCGGCCCAAACCACAGGTGAGTCCCCGGCGCATCTGCCACCAGCCCCAGGTCGTGCTCGCGGACAAAATCCAGCACATAGCGGAACTCATCCATGCGCTGAAAAGTGCGCGAAGAAAGCGCCGGCCCGCTGCGCGTCTGACGGATGAGCGCGCCCGCCGAACAGATATGCGGCAGGTCCATGCCCAGGCGGTCGAGACCCATCTCGACCCCACGCCGCCCGCGACCAGTCGCCACCAAAGGCGTGATGCCCGACTGTTGCGCCAATACAATCGCCCGGCGGTCTGCCGGGCTGATTTGCTGCTTGGAGTTGAATAAGGTGCCATCCAGGTCGATGGCCAGAAGGCGGATCATAAAGTTATTTCCCCTTGTCGCGTTTGTCCAGTTTTTCAAGCAAAAGGTTGAACGCCAGGTTTTCGCGCAGGCTGGTCAGGAATTTCGACTCTCGAAAATCATCACTGTCCTCCGCGCCATGCTCAACAACGTTGGCCAGGTGCGCCAGGGCCCGCTCGGTTTGACCGAGCATGGCCGCGGCGCAGCCCGCTCCAAAATAGGCCCAATCGGGCGCTTCGGACATGGAGAGCGCCTTTTCGTAATGGTTCAGCGCATCGGCAAAATTATCGTTGACCAACGCAAAATAACCGCGCTGGGCCGTGTTGAGGGCCGGGTCGAACCAACCGAGATAAGCGGGATAATCGGCAACGTGCTCAAACCCTGCCTTGAGCGCTGTCGCGCCCGAAGCGGCGTTATTGGCGCTGCAATGCCAGCCCACCCGCGCCACACCGCGGGCCTCGGCCATCTCGACGAAAGCCAGGGCCAGCATCGTCCCCAGGCCGCGCTTGCGCACATCGCCGCGAGTGGCAATCCCGACTTCGCAGCGGTGGTGGGTGTTGTACTCCGAAAGGCACCAACCCAGGATCTCGTCGTCGCGGGTCAGGCAAACCCCAAAGCTTTTGGCCAGAAAATCCTCGACCGAGGGGCGCTCGGAAACCATTTCCTCGGTTAAATATTCAGGGTTGTGCCATTTTTCAGCCAGCAAAGCAGCGTCCACCGCGCGCACCTGCATCCCGGCCGGAAGCATGGCGTGCCAGTTGGCTTTGGCTTCTTTGAAGGCATAATACTGCCGCCCAACCTGGATCGGCTCACGCTCTTGCAGCGTCAGGGCGATGAACGGTTCCCACGAAGCGTCCGGGTAAGACAGCATATAGGCTTCATGCCCGGCTTTGAGCGCCTCACGCATCAAAACCCCGTTGAAAACCTTGCGCAGCGCCTCGGCAGCAGCCCGATTGCCGGGCTTGCCCGCCAGATAAACCCTGGACATGGCCCAGGTCAGCGCAAAATGCGGGTGTTCAACATCGTCAACATAGATCGGCGCTTCGACCTGCCCGGCCAAAATCGCCTGCAAGGCCAGGTGCATATCCATCTTACGAAACAGAGGGCGCGCGCGCCCAATTTCTTCAAGCGGCAAAAGGAACAAGGTCAATCTCCAAAAGTATGTTTTAATTCCAACATGAGCGCTTCATTCTACCAGATAAGACAATGCCAAAACCCGTCCTGTGGGCTGAGATTCCCATGGGTCGAAGGCCAAAGTTCAAATGCGAGATGTCCGCGCTGTTTGGATGAGACCGCCATGATGGCCCAATACCCGCTCGAGCACGAACCCGTCAAACCAGCGGACGCGGCTTCGCGCCCCGGGCCTGTCGTGCTGCTCGACAACATCCGCTCTGCCTGGAATGTGGGCGCCATCTTCCGCTCTGCCGACGGATTCGGTTTCAGCGGTCTGCACCTGTGCGGGATCACTCCCAACCCCGAAAACGAGGCCGTTAAAAAGACATCCATCGGCGCCGAGAACAACCTGCCCTGGCAGGTTCACCCGAACGCCCTGGTCGCAGCCCAAACCTTACTCAAGAGCGGCTACACGCTACTCGCGCTCGAACTGACCGAAGATGCCATACCCCTGCCCCGGCTCGCAACCTTTCCGCTCCCCAAAAAAATCGCGCTCGTTCTGGGCAGCGAAGTCTGCGGCGTAGACCCGGAAATCCTGGCCCGGTGTCAGCACAAACTCTACATTCCGATGCGCGGACAAAAGCGCTCGTTCAATGTGGCAGTTGCCTTTGCCGTGGCGGCGTACGAGTTGATGCGCGCTTGATACAAAATTTTGCCACAGAAACGCAGAGAGCGTAGAGAAATCAAAATCTCTGCGCTCTTTTTAAATCCGAATTTGGGATAAATCTTTTTCACCGCAAAGTCGCGGAGTTCACGGAAATTCTTTAGAATTTCTTTGCGCCCTCGTGGTCTTGAGTTTAGAGCTCAATTTGAGTCAAAACCTTTTCGTACGCGGATTGCACGGATTACGCGGATTTTCCTAAAAAAGGTTCGTGAAAATCCGTCCACTCCGCGAAATCCGTGTCCAGATTTTGGTTTTTTAGCGCCTTATGAGCCATGTCTCCTGCTTTGTCAGGCTCATAAAACGAACTTTAACGTTAAGGCGGCAAAGTTGTCTCACAAATGCGGCGCAGGCCACTTTTTGATCGTTTCGGCTCCCGGCGGGGGAATCTTCCTCTCGCGAAACGGGTACCAGCCTAACTCTCCGCGCACGGCCTGCTCTTTGAGTTCAGTCGAACCCCAGACCAGTGACGCCCCAAAGGCTCCCAGCAAAGCCGAAGCCCAATCATTCGAGAGAAAAAGCGAACCGGCCGCCAGCAGGATGCCCAGGCCCATCACATACGGCCACCACAAATAGCCAAAATAACGCTCACCGCGGATGACCCACACAAATCCCAGGCCGATGATACAGCAGGTCAATAGTCCGATCCAGATGCCGAAAAGGTTCATAAGGTAATCCTTGTTGAGGGGGACGAAGGATCGATGACAAAGGACCAACAACGAAGGACCGAGGACAAACCTTTATCCTTTGTCTTCCGTCTTCCGTCATTAGTCCTTGGTCAGTTCTTCCGGCGAGTATGCCCGCCCACGCGGATCCCGGTTCAGCCAATCGGTTGTTGTCGCAGACGGATATTCCGCCAAAATACGGGCGTGGCGCGGGTTGTTCGGGTTGGCCGGGGCGTGGCCGCTCTTGATGCGCTTTTCCTGGCGGTAAAACTCAAAAGCATCCCAGAGCAGGGTCATGCCCAGGATACCCAAGCCGGCCGAAACAGGCATCGAATCGGACAGCAGCGCCCCGGTCCACAGCCCAAGACCCAGCAAGACACAAATCCCCATCGCCGGGCGGAGGTGCGTAAGGTTCGCTTCGAATTTCCGCACCGCAACATGCCCCCACCAAACTCCGATGAAGGTTGCCAGGGCTGCCGCCAGGCCGGTCAGGTTAATTTCCATTCGAATCTACCGTGAAAACCTATTCCGATAACACATACAATGTCATCGATTGGGGTGGGAGAGACAACATGCCATCGCTCAGGAACGGTTGTTGACCCAGGTCAACAGCATTGTGTTGGGGGTCAAGCAGGATGACCGAAGCGGTTGACGGCGCACCCCCGACAACTTCCAGGCTGACACGCTTTTGCTCGTCCGCCAGGTTTATAACGACCAGGGTCAATTCGCCATCTGCACGCCGGGCGGCATAGATGGATACATCTGCCACGCCCGAGGCACCGTAAACCTGTTGCCCGCCGAAATGCTTGTAAACCTCGTAAACATAATAAGTCGGGCTTGGGCCGTCGCGGGTGACCAGGCTCCAGCCGCCCAGGTTGTAGGAAATCATCCAATAATTGACCAGGACAACATTTTCGCGGATCATGCGCCCCAGGCTGTCGGCCCACCAGATGGCATTGTAGAACGAATCCGGGGAGGCCTCGCCGCCGACGGCTTTGCTCCAATCCGAATTGGTTTCGGTGACAGCGATTGGCAGATCGCGCCCGGTTTCAGCCTGGACAAGGTCGCGCAGGGTGCGCAAGGTCGAAGTCCAGTTAACCGTATCCGCACGCAAATCATCGACCGTGCGCGCCGGGGACATGGCATTGGCCGGGAATGGGTAGCGGTGGATGGAAACAATATCAACAACATCACCGTTGGCGCGCAGGAATTCCACCATCCAATCCTTGCCCTCAGAATCTTTGGGATTGGAAGCCAGGTCCGGGCCAAAGTTGGTTAATTCCGGACCGATAATTTGGATCGTCGGATCGACAGCCTTCATCGCCAGGGCAAAAGCGCGGAACTCGCGATTGAAACGCTCGACCGTATAAGGTTCACCCAAGGCAGCTTCATAGAATTGGGGTTCGTTGCCAATCGCCCAGTAACGAATACCATAACCCTTTTCGATATTGACATAGCGCACCAACTCTACGGCTTCTTCGGGTGTGCCGGTCATGGTGCGCACGTTGATGGTCGCTGTCGCACCGATGCGGTTACAGAAATCGATGAACTGGTCAATCTGATAGGAGCGCAGGGTGTTGCGGTCACCCCACTCACCACCGGGGAAGCGGATGACAGTCACGGGCAGGTTGTAGGCGTCCTCCAGCCGGGACGCAGGAACTGCCGCCCAGGGACCGTGATTTGTGCCATAAACCAGCGGGCTGATGGGGCCGAGGTCGAGGCCGGGGTCGACGTACAGCATATCGGGGCGGGCGGTTGGGATGGCCGTTGGCGCGGGCAGGGCTGTCGGCGGCGCATCGGTCAGCGGTGAGGCAGCGGGCGCAGATACTGCCGGGGCGCAACCTGCCAGGAAGAAAATGAATAGCAGCAAGAAATTTAAGGTCTTGGGCACGGGAAGTCTCCTTGATGTAAGCGTTTACAGAGCGGTGCCATTATAACCCAACTTCTTTGCCGCAATCACCAGCGGATGGTCGGCGGCGCGGCTGGCGCCATCAGCGATCTGGGCGCGGCAGGAGGCGCCGGGGGCGGCAATTTGTGTTTCAGGGCTGGCGGCGCGGACGGTGGGCAGCAGAACCAACTCGCCGACCGCCATCGAGACTTCGTAATGCTCTTTTTCGTAGCCAAACGCCCCCGCCATGCCGCAGCAGCCAGATGGGACGATTTCGACCTCAAAGCCGAGCGCGCGCAGGAAAGCCGCAGTGGCCGCCTGCCCCACCGGGAATCCGTCTGGTGCGGGAGACTGGGCTTTCTGGTAGCAATGGCCGTGGAGGAGGACGGGGTCAGGCGTGGAGGTGCCAGGTGTCAGGTACGCCCTTCGACTGCGCTCGCCTATTGGATCGCTCCGCTCAGGACTTGGCGAGATAATACTGGCTACACGCTGACTTTGAGCGCCAGGGCTGTTTCGGATAAGAAACTCGTCCACCAGAAAGGCGCGGGCGGCGATGGCAGTCGCTTCGGGGCGGCGCTCGGCCGGGACGAGGTCGCGCAGTTCGTCTTTGAGCGTATACAACTCGGACGGTTCGATGCCCAGGATGGGCAGCTCCCCACGCGGGTCGAGGCTGCGGATGGCGTCGAGCAATTTCAGATGGTGAGTCCGCACTTCGGGCAGGAAGCCTTTCGAGATCAGCGTCCGGCCAGCCCCCAGCAGCGGAATTTCGATCAGGTTGATTCCAGCGGCATCCAGCAGGGACAAGGCGACAGATTCAATCTCCGGCTCGAAGTGGCGGGTAAAGGCATCGGGCAGATATAAAACGGTTTCAGGCGAGGAGGCTTCAGGTGAGGAAGTGTCAGGCGTCAGGTTCAAACGTTGAACGGCCTGCCCTGAGCTTGTAGAAGGGTTGAACGTTGAACTTTTGGAAGAGAGTCCGAATCGGGGCAGGGGCCGTTTTTCGTTTATCCCAAAAAGTGGATCGATGATCTTGCGAACAAAGCGGGTGGCCATGACGGCGTTGAGCGGCCTGCCGAGACGCAAGACGGCGACCAGCGCGCCGAGGGCGCCGATGTGGGCAAAAAGATAGTCGCGCAGCGGGCGGTGATGATTGCGATAGTAGCGTTCAAGAAAAGCGTATTTGAGTTTGGCGATGTCGACGCCGCTCGGGCATTCCGATTTGCAGCCTTTGCAGGCCAGGCACAGATCGAGGGCTTGTTTGACATCGGCTTCGGAGGGCGCTTCAGCCCTGGCGCTGACCAGGGCGCGCATCAGGTTGGCGCGGCCGCGGGTGCTGAACATTTCGACGCCAGTCGCCTGGAAAGAGGGGCACATCACGCCCCCATCTTTACGGCAGACGCCCGCGCCGTTGCACTGCTCGATGGCCCCGGTCAGGCCGCCCTGGGCGCTGAAATCGAGGCTGCTCGCCCAACCCTCGGAATGGTAATCCTGGCCATAGCGCAAGTGGCTGTCCATGGGTGGAGTATCGAGGATCTTGCCGGGGTTGAGCAGGTTGTGCGGGTCGGCGGCCTGCTTAAGCGCGCGCATGGCTTCGACCAGCGTTGGGCCATAAGTAGCTTCGAGAAACTCGGAACGCAGCAAGCCGTCGCCGTGCTCGCTGGACATGGCCCCACCCAGCCGCAGGGTCAGGGCCAGAGTGGCTTCGGCGATGCTGCGCAGGGAGCTGACGCCCTGACCTGTGCGCAGATCGAGCAGGGGCCGCACATGAAGCGTGCCCGCCGAGGCATGGGCGTAGTAGGCACCGATCGTGCCGTGCGCCGCCAGGATTTTGTCCAGTTCGCGCACGAATGCGCCCAGGTTTTCAACCGGGATGGCGCAATCTTCGATGAAGGCCACCGGGCGTTTGGGGCCGGGACCGGAATCGAGAATGCCCAGGCCAACCTTGCGGACGTTCCAGACGCGGGCCTGATCTTCGCGCGATTCGGCGATCACCACGTCCGCGCCGAGGGCCTGGACGCGCTCGCGCAACCCGTCGGCTGTTTCGCCGCTAAATTCGACCACCAGCAACGCAGACGGGTCGCCCCGCACCCAGGCCAATTGGGCCGCGTAGGCCGGAACGGCACGAGCGAGACGGATCAACATCTGCGGAACCAGCTCGACAGCGGAGGGCTGCAAAGCCAACAGGCGCGGAACATCGTCACAGGCGGCAGCGATGCTTTCGTAAGAGAGTACGCCCAAAATGGTATGGGCTGGCTTGCGAACGAGGCGCACAGTGGCCGAGCGGATGACGGCCAGGGTGCCTTCAGAACCGGCGAGAAGCGGAGCGAGGTTGAATGGTGTCCTTCGACTGCGCTCGCCTATCGGCTCGCTCCGCTCAGGACTTGATGGCGGATAAGAGGTGTTGCCCCACTGCGGCGGGGTTGCAGGCGACCAGGGCAGCAGGTAGTTCAGGCGGTAGCCAGCCGAGTTGCGCCAGGTTTTCGGCCAGCGGGCGCGGATTTCTTCCTCATTGTTGTCGCGGATACTAAAAATTGATTCAAGGATTCGTGCTTCGACTTCGGACTTCGTCCTCCGCTCAGCACTTGGGTCAATTTCGCCAAAAGTAGCCAGACTGCCATCCGAAAGAATCACATCCGCGGAGAGAATGTGGTCGGCAGACATACCATACAAGATCGAGTGCGCGCCGGTGGCGTTATTGGCGATCACGCCGCCCATCGTGGCCCGCTCGGCGGAAGCCGGGTCGGGCCCATATTGCAACCCGTGGCGGCCGGCGGCAGCGTTCAGTCGTGCCAGGACAACGCCCGGTTCTACAGTGGCCGTCCCGGCCTCGGGGTTGATTTCAACGATCTTGTTCAGGTAACGAGATGTATCCAGAACCAAGGCTGAACCGATCGCCTGACCGGCCAGCGAGGAACCCCCGCCGCGCGGCAGGATCGGAATTCGATATTTGGCGGCCAGTTCCAGGGCGCAGATCAGGTCATCCTGGGTCCGCGGGACAGCGACGCCGAGCGGCATCATCTGGTAGATGCTGGCGTCGGTGCTGTAGAGAATGCGCGAGGCGCTATCCGTCAGCACTTCGCCGCGGAAATGGCGTTTGAGTTCGGAGATCAGGTCGGGGGCCAGGGTCATTTTAGCAAATAGTGAATGGTAAAAATAGAGATTGAAGAAAAAAGAATAGGTTCGTTCACATTGTACCGCCAGCAAGGGATAAAAGAAAACGCCAGGAAAACTTCTCCCGGCGTCTACCAATTTACCAGTTTGCCAACCTGCCAACTACTTCTTGGCAGCCTGCGCGGCGACTGCCGCAGCAGCGGCGGCGACGGCTTCAGGATCGCCGAGATAGTAGCTTTTGACCGGTTTCAGGTCGGCATCCAGTTCGTAAACCAACGGGATACCCGTCGGGATGTTCAGTTCGAGAATATCCTTCTCGGAAACATTGTCGAGATACTTGACCATCGCGCGCAGCGAATTGCCGTGGGCGACAATCAGGACGCGCTTGCCCGATTTAATCATCGGGGCAACAGTTCCGTGCCAGAAGGGCAGGACACGGTCAAGGGTAAGCTTGAGCGACTCGGTGGCGGGCAACTCTTCGGGGGTCAGGTCGGCGTAGCGCGGGTCAAAGCGCGGATGGCGCTCGTCGCCCTCATCCAGCGGCGGCGGCGGGACATCGTAACTGCGTCGCCAGATTTTGACCTGCTCATCGCCAAACTTCTCGGCAGTTTCGGCCTTGTTCAAGCCTTGCAAGTTGCCGTAATGGCGTTCGTTCAACTGCCAGGCGCGCACAACCGGAATCCACTCCAGGCTGGTCTCTTCGAGCACAGCCCAAAGGGTCTTGATAGCGCGTTTAAGTACAGAAGTGTAGGCAATGTCAAAAACATAGCCGCCTTCCTTGATCAATTTGCCGCCAGCATGGGCCTCGGCAAACCCCTGCTCGGTCAGGTCAACATCGGTCCAGCCGGTGAAGCGGTTTTCAAGGTTCCAGGCGCTCTGTCCGTGGCGCACCAACACGAGGGTATATTTTGCTTCCATAAATCTTTTCTCCTGTTACATAATCGTAGGGGCGCGGTAGGGGCGCAACGTGTTGCGCCCTACATACGCCCCTACGGGGATTACGGGTGTTGCAAGACCTAGCGAATGGCTTGTTCGGTCTCGGGATCGAAGATGTGGAACTTGTCCATGTTGAAGGCAACCTGGACTTCATCGCCGACTTTGAAGTTGGTGCGTGGGTCGATGCGAGAAACGAAGTTGTTGCTGCCAGCAACCAGGTACAGGAAGATTTCGTTGCCCATCAGCTCGATCACATCCACTTTGCAGGTGATTTTTTCAGCATGAATGGCCGGCGGCAGGTACATGGGATTGTAAACATCCTCAGGGCGAATGCCAAAGACAACCTTCTTGCCGACCAGTTTCTCATAGGGGCCGGTCAGGTGGGACGGAATGGCAACCGCACCGGTGCCCAGGTCAACAACCAGTTTGTCATCAGCGCGCTTGAGAGTGCCGGGGAAGAAGTTCATCGCCGGGGAGCCGATGAAACCAGCCACGAACATGTTGGCAGGAGTATCATAGAGCACCTGAGGAGTGTCCAACTGCTGGAGGGCGCCCTTGTTGATGACCGCGATGCGCGAGGCCATGGTCATGGCTTCGGTCTGATCGTGGGTCACGTAGATGAAGGTGGTCTGCAAGCGCTGGTGCAGCTTGCTGATCTCGGCGCGGGTTTGGACGCGCAGCTTGGCATCCAGGTTCGAGAGCGGTTCGTCGAACAGGAAAACCTTCGGGTTGCGGACGATGGCGCGGCCCACGGCAACACGCTGGCGCTGACCGCCGGAGAGTTGGCGCGGCTTGCGATCGAGCAGTTCCTGGATGCCCAGAATTTCAGCGGCTTCCTGAACGCGCTTCTTGATTTCGTCCTTTGGGGTATTGCGGAGTTTGAGGCTGAAGGCCATGTTATCAAAGACAGACATGTGCGGATACAACGCGTAGGATTGAAACACCATTGCGATGTCGCGGTCTTTGGGTGGAACGTCATTGACGACACGATCCCCAATCATAATTTGTCCGCTTGTGATTTCCTCCAGCCCTGCGAGCAAACGCAAAGCGGTAGTTTTACCACAACCGGAAGGGCCAACGAAAACGAGGAATTCCTTGTCTTCGATGCGGAAGTTCAGGTCGTTCACTGCGCGAACGTTCCCAAATTCCTTGACAACATGTTCATAAGTTACACTTGCCATTTCAACCTCCTTCTAGGAATATAGTGACTTTATTATATCGCAATGTATCTAATTTCAAACTGACGAATGTCACTATTTTCAAGCGTTTCGCATTAAAATCACCCCATGAGCAGCGAAGATGTCACTCCCGTCCGCCAACAATACCTTGACCTGAAACGACAACATCAGGATTGCATTCTCTTCTTCCGTCTGGGAGATTTTTACGAGACCTTCGACCAGGACGCTGAAACCATCTCCCGCGAGTTGGACATCGTTCTGACCTCGCGCCCGGTCGGGAACGGGGTGCGCGTCCCGCTGGCGGGCATCCCCTATCATGCCGTTGACAACTACCTGGTGCGGCTGATTGAAAAAGGTTATCGCGTTGCCATCGCCGAACAGGTTGGCGAAATGCCTGCCAAGGGAATCTTCCCGCGCAAGGTGGTGCGCATCGTCACACCAGGCACACTGATCGAACCCAGCCTGCTGCCCGGCGACGCCAACAACTACCTGGCCGCCGTTGTCATTGATGGCGAACATGCCGGGGTGGGCTATGTGGATATTTCCACCGGCGAATTTGCCGTTACCGAGTTGAACGACGCGGATATCCAGGCCGCGATACGGGCGGAGCTGACGCGCCTGCGCCCCGCCGAGGTCATCCACCCCGACAACCAGGTGCTGCTCAACGGCATCTCCGGCCACATCACCCCCTGGCCCGCCTGGCGCTTCGAGCCGGGTAAAGCCAGCGAAACGGTTTTGTCGCACTTCAAGGTTGCCGTGTTGGATGGATTCGGGTTAAAAGGCCAGCCACTTCCGGTACGCGCCGCCGGGGGCATATTGCTCTATCTGCGCGAAACCGAACCGGCCGCCCTCGACCTGCTGACCAGCTTGCGGGTTTATTCCACATCCGAATTCATGTCCCTGGATGCCGCCACGCGCCGCAACCTGGAACTGACAGAAACGCTCCGCCAGGCGCAAGGCGAGTCAATGCGCGGCGATGCCAAAGGATCGCTATTAAGCGTTCTCGACCAGACCGTGACCCCGATGGGCAAACGCCTGCTGCGCCAGTGGGTCAGCCAGCCCCTGCTCGACCTGCCCAAGATCGAGAATCGTCAAAACGGGGTTGAGTTTTTCTTCAGCCAGTCGATGCTGCGCGCCGAACTGCGCGCAGCGCTCAAGCCGCTCGGCGACCTGGAACGGCTGACCAACCGTGTGCTCTCGGGCCACGCCCAACCCCGCGACCTGGTCGGGATGCGCGAGACGCTCTCGAAGCTGCCCGCCATCCTGAACACTTTACCCACCGGGGGGGATGAAAATCCGCTCTCGCCGGTCACCCGCAGCCTGTCTCCGTGTGCGGATGAACTCAACCTGCTCGTGACAGCCCTGGCCGACGAGCCACCCGCCACCCTGCAAAATACCGGCATCCTGCGCGCCGGTTACTCCGCCGAACTGGACGGGGTTATCGAGGCCTCGCGCCACGCCCGCGAGTGGATCAACAACCTGGAAGCGGTCGAACGCGAACGCACCAACATCAAAACGCTCAAAGTTGGCTATAACAAGGTTTTTGGTTATTACATTGAAATCTCCGCCGGACAGGCCGCCAACGCCCCGGCTCATTACATCCGCAAGCAAACGCTGGTCAACGCAGAGCGCTATATCACCCCCGAGATGAAAGAGTACGAAACGCTGGTGCTCAATGCCGAAGAGCGCATCCGTGAGATCGAACTGCGCCTGTTCAAGGAAGTCTGTCTGGCCCTGGCGCGCACCTCGCAAAACCTGCTGGCATCCGCCCGCGCCCTGGCCGAGCTGGACGGGCTGGCCGCGCTGGCCGAGGCTGCTGCCCTGGGAGGCTACGTCCGCCCGCAGGTGATCGACGGAGATGTGCTTGACATCCGCGAGGGACGTCATCCGGTCGTTGAAAATACGCTGCACGGTGAGCGCTTTGTCCCCAACGACATCACCTTCGAGGGTGGTGAAATCGTGCGGGTCATCACCGGCCCGAACATGAGCGGTAAATCGACTTACCTGCGCGAAGCGGCGCTGATCGTCCTGATGGCGCAAATGGGCAGCTTCGTCCCGGCCCAATCCGCGATCATCGGGCTGACCGATAGGATCTTCACCCGCATCGGCGCACAGGATGAAATCCACGCCGGGCAATCGACCTTCATGGTGGAGATGATCGAGGCCGCCAACATCCTGAACCATGCCACCTCCCGCTCTCTGCTCATCCTAGATGAAATCGGGCGCGGCACCAGCACTTACGACGGCGTCTCGATTGCCTGGGCCATGATCGAATATATCCACAACCACCCGCACCTGCGCGCCAAGACGCTTTTCGCCACCCATTATCACGAACTGACCCAACTGGCCGACCTGCTGCCGGGTGTACGAAATTACAACGTTGCCGTGACCGAGGCCGATGGGACAGTGGTTTTCCTGCACAAAATTATCCCGGGCGGCGCAGACCGCTCGTATGGCATCCACGTCGCCCAACTGGCGGGGCTGCCCAGGCCGGTCATCCAGCGCGCGAACGAGATCATGGCCGAGTTGGAAAAGAGTTCGGGCAGGGCGGTCAGAATCAACCCGATGGCGGCCCAGCAGGTTGCCCTGTTCCCCGAGACAAATCCACTGCTGGATGAACTAAAATCGCTGGATGTCAACTCGCTCTCACCAATTGAAGCACTCAACCGCCTGTTCGAGTGGCAGAAGAGATTTCAAAAATAGATATAACTAAAGAAGAGAAGCGCAAGGCTTCTCTTCTTTAGTTATATCAAAACCCAAAAACTACTTTGTCAGAGCCTGAACTGTGGCCTTCGAGCGGGAAATGGCCCAGACAGTCGCGGCCAGCAGTACAACTGCCACAGACAGCACAACCCAGTTAATCGAACCATCGGCGCCCTGAAGGGGGTACTTGACAATGATTGGCGCAGCCAGCAGGGAAACCAGGTTGGCAACTTTGATCATCGGGTTGAGGGCCGGGCCGGCGGTATCCTTCATGGGGTCACCGACAGTATCGCCCACAACACTAGCCTTATGACGTTCGGAGCCTTTACCGGTGTTCGCAACCAGGTCGCGAGGTTCGTCTTCGATGGATTTCTTGGCATTATCCCAGGCGCCGCCAGCGTTCGACATAAAGACCGCCAGCAATTGACCCGAGAGAATAATGCCAGCCAGGAAACCGCCCAGGGCTTCGACCTGGAGCACCAGGCCAACGATAAGCGGCATCAAAACCGAGATGGTCGCCAGCGGAATGAGTTCCTTCTGAGCCGAGGCGGTTGAAATTCCGACCACCTGAGCATAATCAGGCTTGACGGTACCTTCCATGATCCCAGGAATTCTGAACTGGCGGCGAACTTCATCGACGATCAGCCCGGCAGCGCGGCTGACTGCGCGGATCGAGAGCGAGGAGAACAACCAGGGCAAGGCGCTACCCAGCAGCAAACCAATGAAAACACGCGTATCCGAGATGCGAATAGCGTCCATCACCACCTGACCCAACTGGGCTTGAACACGACCAACATCAGTAATGTAGGATGCGAACAAAGACACAGCCGCGATCACCGCCGAAGCAATAGCCACGCCCTTGGTGATGGCTTTGGTGGTATTTCCAACGGCATCCAGGTCAGCCATGATCTGGCGGGCATCGAGCGTTTCTTTGTCTTCCATATCGTGCCAGGCCATCTCGCCAATGCCGTTGGCATTGTCAGAAATCGGGCCAAAAGAGTCCATGGCAACGTTGTTGCCGGTGTGACTGAGCATACCGATACCGATCATGGCAACCGCATAAAGCACGTAGATGGGACCATCGCCGTTATACAACACAAGCGCGGCGATAAAACTCATTACGATCACGACCAACGCCCAAACGCTCGATTCCATACCAACAGAAAGACCGGAAAGGATGGTGGTCGCCGGGCCGGTGCTGGTCGAGGCAACAATTTCCCTGACCGGGGGCTTCTTGGTCGAGGTGAAGTAGGATGTCAGTGGGTTGAAGGCCACCGCCAGCCCAACGCCAACCGCGGTCAGGGCCGCCAAGCGCCAGTCGTTGGCGTAAGAAAGCGCCAACCAGAACGAAATGGCGACAGTGAAGATGCTGGAAACTTCGTAAGAGCGGAACATGGCGTCTTCGGCGTCGTGCGCGCGGCCAATAAATGGTAAGTCTAGTTTGCTCCAAATCGGTACGGTGAAGGTACCGATGATGGAGGAAATCACACCCACCGCGCGGATGATCAACGGGAACACGATCCACTTCAAGTCGCCAGTAATGGCAACTAGTGAAAGGCCGAGGATCAAGCCGGAAACGATGGTTACTTCATAAGATTCAAAGATGTCAGCGGCCATACCAGCGCAGTCACCAACATTGTCGCCAACCAGGTCGGCGATAACTGCGGCGTTACGAGGATCGTCTTCAGGGATGTCTTTCTCGACCTTGCCCACCAGATCCGCACCAACATCAGCGGCCTTGGTATAGATACCACCACCGACGCGCATGAAGAGCGCAATCAACGTGCCGCCAAAGCCGAAGCCGAGCAGGGCATCGGGCGCGGCCTTACCGAAAATGATAAAAAGCACCGTACCGCCCAAAAGCCCGAGGCCGTCCGTCAACATACCGGTGTATGTGCCGGCATAGTAGGCGATCGAAAGGGCTTCATTAAAGCCGCGGCGCGAGGCAGAGGCCACGCGCACATTGGCCTGAACGGCCATGCGCATACCCCATTGACCGACCGTTAAAGAAAAGAACGCACCCATGATAAAAGCAATGGTGCGTCCGACAGCAATAATGAGGGTTGTGCCTTGCGAGCCAAAAGCGGCAAATTCTTCCTGCGCTTCACGGCTGGGCGGAACAACATAAACGCTCAAGAACATGACCACAGTCAGTACGCCAATCAACGGCAAAATGGTCTTGAGTTGGCGGCTCAGGTATGAATCCGCCCCGATACGAATGGCATTCCAGATGTCTTGCATAGCCTGGGTGCCCATATCTTTCTTGAGCACCGTGCTGCGCAGCCACCAGGCATACGCCAAACTGATAAACGCGGCCAACAAAACCGCAACCATGGCAATCTGCTCAAAGCCGTTCAGGCCGTGGCGACTGCCTAACCATAAAATATCCATAATTCACTCCAGGTAATTCGGGATGGGGATTTGCAAAACAGCAATCTTGTTACCGTTTTCACAAAAGCACTGTTCTATAGTATAACGAAAAAAACACCACAAATCAATCTGCTTTTTTTCGCGCTTTTTGCTGACAATTAGCATTATTTCCACACAAAAAACGGCGCAAGCATAACTCGCGCCGTTTTTTGTGTGTTTTAGAACAGGTTAACGAAGTAATAGGGACAACAACAAACCCTGCCCATTACCAAAAGCAACGATCAGGCCAGCAAATACCACAGACACCATCGACATCAACTTGATCAGAATATTAAGCGACGGCCCGGCCGTATCTTTGAACGGATCGCCCACCGTATCACCAACGATAGAGGCTTTGTGCGCATGAGAGCCTTTACCGCCATGCTCGCCAGATTCGATATATTTTTTGGCATTGTCCCAGGCGCCGCCCGCGTTGGACATCATCATTGCCAGCGAGAAACCGGAAGCCAGTCCGCCTACCAGCAGGCCAAGCACACCCGCTACACCAAAAACTACACCGATCAGGACGGGGATGGCGATTGCAACTACCGCCGGCCCGGTCATCTCGCGCTGCGCACCAACCGTGCTGATTTCGACGCAGCGGGCATAATCGGGCTTGGCAGTTCCCTCAAGGATCCCGGGAATATCTCGGAACTGGCGGCGGACTTCCTCAACCATCCCACCAGCGGCGCGCCCAACCGCGCTCATTGTCATGGCTGAAAAGTAGAAAGTTGTTGCCGCTCCTGCGAAGATGCCCACCAAGACTGCCGGGTTAAGCAGGGTCACGTTGTAAAAAGACATGAAATTCTGGACAGTCATCTCAGTTACTTTGAGCAATTCACCATCCACCAGCAGGGTTTCGATCCCGCGCAGCTCATGCAAAACCAGGCGAATTTCCTCGAGATAGGCTGCCAGCAGGGCCATCGCTGTCAGGGCGGCAGAACCGATCGCAAATCCCTTGCCGATCGCAGCAGTGGTGTTGCCGACCGCATCCAACTGGTCGGTACGATGGCGCACGATTGGGTCCAACTTTGACATTTCAGCATTGCCGCCAGCGTTATCAGCGATGGGACCATAAGCATCGGTAGCCAGGGTAAAACCAAGCGTTGAGAGCATGCTGACCGCCGCCAGGCCCACCCCATACAGTCCCATCATGATGTTGTTTGCGCCATCGGCAACATAGAAGCTAACCACAATCCCGGTGACAACTGCTGCCACAGGCAAACCGCCAGAACGCATACCAACGGCCAATCCTTCGATCATGGCTGTTGCAGCGCTCGTGCTGGCCTGCAAGGCAATATAACGGGTCGGCTCAAAAGCGTGCGAAGTGTAATATTCGGTCAACTTGCCAACCGCAATTCCAACCGCAAGGCCGGTCAACACCACGATCCAAAGTTGGAGCCAGTTTGGCATCCCCACAAACATGAACAACGGTAAAGATAGGATTCCAATTCCAAGTGAACTGACATACAGTCCGCGGCTTAGTGCGCCGACCAATTCGCCCTGGGTTGCATCTTCTTTCGAGCGGACAACGTATATCGCCAGGATGGACAGCACAATACCCAGGGCGGCCAGGGCGATCGGCGCAGCGATATAAACCATGCCCATCTCAAGCGGCGTCTTGCCTCCCAGCAACTCTGCTGATTTGAAACCAACCGCCGCCACACCCAAGGCCGAGGTAGCCAGGATCGAACCCGCGTAGGATTCGTACAGATCCGCACCCATACCAGCTACATCGCCAACATTATCGCCAACATTGTCGGCAATGGTTGCCGGGTTGCGCGGATCGTCTTCCGGAATATTGGCTTCGACCTTGCCCACCAGGTCTGCGCCAACATCGGCAGCCTTGGTGTAGATGCCGCCACCAACACGGGCAAAAAGGGCCTGGGTCGAGGCGCCCATGCCAAAACTGAGCATAATGGCTGTAATCTGCGGCAGCGGATTCTCTGCCAAACTTATGAAATTCTCAGGGAAAATTACAGGAAAAACATTGTAAAGCAGCAAAAACCAGGCAGTGATATCAAGCAAGGCAAAACCCACCACCACCATGCCCATCACCGCTCCGGCGCGCAGGGCAACCTGCAAGGCGCTATTAAGGCTTTGGGTGGCGGCAAAAGTAGTGCGCGCCGATGCATGGGTGGCCGTTTTCATGCCAATGAAACCGCACAAGCCTGAAAACAAACCGCCTGTCAGGAAAGCATACGGCACAATCGGGTTTTGCAGGTTAAAAAACGCCAGAATTGAAAAGACGACAAACAAGGCAGCAAAAACAATCGCCACTACCTTATATTGCCGTCGCAGGTAAGCCATTGCGCCTTCGCGCACCGCCTGGGCTATTTCCTGCATCCGCTCGTTGCCTTCGCTTAGCGCCATCAATTGGCGATACAGGTAATAAGCAAAACCGAGCGCAACCAGTGCTGCGATTGGGCCAAGCCACCATAAGATAGGCAGCGGTGGCCTTTCAGCGCCAGCACCAATAAAAAGTGGTAAGAACAGAACATATTGCATAACAACCCTCC
>JAKLPV010000174.1 GCA_022013685.1 Anaerolineae bacterium | reverse complement strand
TATTGGGCGGACCGGTTAGCGTAATGATTAACGAGAATGGCACCCAATACCAGGTGTTGGAAAATGGCATCATGGTGTACAAGCCATCTGCCCCCGCGGGCGAACAATTCGATTTCCTGCCGCTGGCCCACAATTTTGTCAGGCAAGATGATACCCCTGAAGGACTCGCCATTAGTGGACAAATTACCCAGGGGGGGCACATCATCTATGACGAGTTTATCGTTATGTTCAATCGCATGGGGGGCTTGCGCTTTGTCGGCCACCCAATTACAGAAGTGCGAAAAAACGATGAAGAATCGCGCTATGAACAGTATTTCGAGAAGCTGGGGTTCTACAGATTGTTTTCCGACCCGGTTGGCACAGTACACCTGTTGCCGTATGGATTGATGGAATGCCGAAAAAACACCAATTTGAATTGTAGTGGAGACTTTCAAAATGCCATCCCACATGATTTGCACCCACAACCATTCCTGCCCATCCTGCGCCGGGTAGGCAACCTGCCAGGAAACCCTCTCTCTCAGGTATACCTTGCTTCAGATGGCAAATTCGAACAGGTTTATGAGAATGTTATTCTCGTTTTTGACCCGCAAAACCAACGCACGATTGATTTTCGTCCATTACCTGAAAGTGTGGGCTTCAAACAGCAGCCACCCGTTGCGCTGCGCAATGACCCTGGCATGACCTTCTGGCAAACGACCGAAGAGCTGGGATACAACGTACCGATTGCTTTTCTTGAATATATCTCCGCGCATGGCGGCACCGAGTTATCGGGCAAACCAATCAGCGAACTTTTTGAGACCGTTGGTCTGAGGCGGCAATGTTTCACAAACTATTGCCTGGAATATGATTCTAAAGCGCCAAAAGAACAGCAGATACGGCCAACAAGCCTGGGATATGAATATCTGAAACAGCAGGGGTTTTCAACACCAGATCTGCAACTGCGCATTTGGGAAAATTTGGCCCTGATTGGGCCGGGCAAACCCCAGGTGGTGGCTGTAATGGTTTACAACCAGACACCCAACTCGCCCATGCAAGATATACAACCCGTGCTGACCATACAAGAGGGCAATAAGCCTGCCCAGCGATTTACCTTTTCACCAACTTCGGCAGCGGGAACAAGTTTTATCGAAATCCCCGGCAGCAAACTGCCGGGGATCGTCACATACGAAATCTGCGTCTCTTGGCCAGGCAGAGACCCGGTTTGCGCCAAAGACAGTTGGATCGTCAAATAAAGATTCTCAAGGGCGGGCTTCTACAAGCACTTCAAGATGGTCGATAAACCCATCCAGACTGTAAACATTAAAAGAAAAAGTTTGTGATTCTCCAGCAGCAAGCGGCGCGGAAGATTGCCAGCGACGAAAGCCGATCAATTGCCCATCTTCATTGTAGGCAATTCCTGCCAGCCAGATTTCTGCGGCTGGCGGATGTGATTCTGGCAGCAAAATACGTCCGCTAACCTGCGCTGAAAGCCCATCTGCTGAGATTTTGGTGAGCAGGTTATCCACCCGCGCGGGCAGGTAACGAGGGTCGCCCGGCGCAAGCAGGAAAGCGCTGCCAATATCCAGCCGGGCTGAAAACGGTTCAGCAGGCCGGGTTGGGAAAAAGACGGCCAGAGGCAGGCGGCTGCCTGCCGGCAAGATATTGAGCGGGATAAGCGCTTCCAAGCCATCCAAACGACGAGCGTCTGCGCCAAACAATGTGATTTGAGCCGTGACATTCTCCACCGGCTCGCCATGCGGATTGGTCAGCGCAGCCAGGCACCACATGCCTGCCCCGGAGGAAATACAGCCTAAAGGGCCAATCGCCAGTTCTGCCGGGGCGGGCGCAAATTCGGCCAGGGCCGCCGGGCGGGATGGGATTTGGATTTGCTGGCCGATGCTGAGTATCTGGGTATTGATGCTGGGGTTGGCAGCAATCACCTCGTCAACCGTCAGGCCGTAGCGCTGGGCGATCTCGCTGATGGTATCACCTGATTTGACGGTGTATGCAAAGGGGGTTGGGCTGGGCAGGGCCGGCGTGGGCGGGACAACCGCCAGGGTGGGAGTAATCAGCGGCAGACTGGCGCTGGTCGGCCTGGGAAAGACCAGCGGGACCGGAGAGCGCTGCGGGGTTAGCGAGGGCGCTTGTAACGGCGACCCAGGCGCAGGCGGGGATGAATCCGGCGGGGAACATGCCAGGAGCAGAGAGAAAAGCGTAAGGGTCAGCGCCCAACCGGGGTGCAGGAACAATCTCATTTTTTGATTATAACGCCGTTGGTCTTGCCCGGCTTTCGGGGCTGTGCTACACTTTAGGCATGAATGATGAAATGCTGACGCCCGAAGTTTCAGCCGAAGAAATGATGTTCCAAAAAGCCTTGGAGTTCATCGAGCAGGGGAATTATGGCGACGCGCGCGACCTGCTGACACGCCTGCTGAAGACAGATCAGAATAATGCTGTTTACTGGGTCTGGCTGAGTGCGGCAATGGAAACGCAAAAAGAGCGTCTGTATTGCCTGCAAACGAGCTTGCGCCTCGACCCCGAAAACGCGGCGGCGCGGCGTGGGTTGATCTTGTTGGGTGGCCTGCCGCCTGAAGATGGACTGACGCCCTTCCCGATAAATCATCCGCGCCCGTGGGAATCGAAATTAAAATTGGCAGACGAAACACCTAAGCCAAAAGGACTGAAGGCGCTGGCGGGCAACCCGCTTGTGCGGGTCACGGCGCTGGTGGTTTTGGGAATGCTCCTGATCGGCGGCGTCATTGCGGGTTTCAGTATTTCTGGCATGTTCCAGGCCCAGCCAACACGAAGGGTTCTGGCTTCATTTACTCCACTACCCAGCGCAACAGTTGACATGACACGCCAGGTTGAAGAACGCGGGCCGCTGGCCGGGCTGATTTCAGCAACCTATACCCCAACCGCAGTTTATGCTGCAACGCCATACACCGGGGTGATAAGCGACACCTATCGAGGCGCGGTAAGGGCTTACGAACGCGGCGATTGGGATACCGTTGTTCAGATGATGATACAAGTAGCAACACTCAGCCCCGGATCGGCAGATACGCTTTATTTTGTGGCGGAGGCTTATCGCATGGATGGCCGGTACCAGGATGCGCTCGATTATTATCAGGATGCCATCAAGGTCGACCCGAACTTCGCGCCTTCCTACCTTGGGCGGGCGCGCACCAATCAGGCAATCAATCCCAGGCGCGCAATCATCGCCGACCTGGATGCCGCCATCAACCTTGACCCCAATTATGGTGAGGCCTACCTGGAACGCGGCTTATATTTCCTGAAACAAAATAACGGTAACGCCGCAATGGAAGATTTCAGGCAGGCCAGCACCTTGTTGCCGGATTCGCCGCAGGTTTATATTGCCCTGGCGCGAGCCGAATTGGCGCAGGAGAATTATCCCGAAGCACTGGAAGCCGCCAAACGCGCCAATGAATTGGATATTGTTTTTCTGGAAGGTTATCTTTTGCTCGGCATGGCCTACCGCGCCAATGGCGATACCGATAAGGCCCTCGAAACGCTGGAAATCTATACCACCTATTCCCAAGACAATAGCGAGGCCTTCACCTTTTTAGGCGCTACCTATTTCAACCGGGGCGAATATGACAAGGCGATGACGGCCCTTGACCAGTCCCTGCGCCTCGACAACACCAGTTCGCAGGGCCATTACTGGCGCGGTGAAACTAACATGATGCTGGAAGACCATGAAAAAGCTCTTGTTGATTTCAGGGCTGCGGTGCGTTATAACCAAAACTTCTTTGATGCCGGAATTGGCATCGTACGCGCGTTGTTCGCCGCTGAAGATTACAACAACGGTTATGCCGAATTGGCAAAAATCGAAAGGCTGGTCGAGAGCGACGAACAGCGCGCCCAATTCTTGTATTATCGCGCCATTTCACTGGGCAATATTGGATTTCCGAAGGAATCGATCCGCGATTTTGAGACCCTGCTGGCCCTGCCCGAAGAAGTAACAACGGAAGAAATGCGCGCGGAGGCCCAGGAGAAGATAGACGCCTACAAGAAGGCAACGCCTGTCCCACCGACAGCCAGCCCGACAGCCACGATTACACCGACGCGAACACAAACCCGGACGCGTACACCCAGCCCAACGCCAACTGCAACACCGTAAGCTGAATCAAAAAAGAACCGCTTGATGGTTCTTTTTTGATTCAGGCATTTTGCCCTTATTCCATCTCTTTTACCTGGGGAGCATCATCGTCTTCTCCCTCAGCATCAGCATGATCGTTCGTCTGATTACGTACCTGGGGCAAGGGTTGGGGAACCCGCAACTGATCTTCTTCCAGTTTGCGCAAGCCATTGCGCACCTGGGTTTGCAGACGTGAAACTTCCACTTCAAGATGGCGCAAGCTGTCCATGACGTAATCATCCGCATCCTGGCGGGTGGCCTGCGCGTCTGCGCGAGCCTGGGCCAGGATCTGGTCAGCACGATTCTGGGCGCTTTTGACGGTCGCTTCACGGTCTACGATTTGTTCCGCCTTTTCGCGCGCCAGTTGAACAATGCGATTGGCCTCTTCCTGCGCCTGGGCCAGGATGCGGTCTTTTTGCGCAGCCAATTGCTGGGCCTTTTTGACTTCTTCGGGAATGGTGACGCGCATCTGGTCGATCAAATCCAGCATTTTATCTTCATCCACAACCACGTTGCGGGTGAAAGGAACGGTGCGGCTTTCATTGAAGAGTTCTTCAAGGCGGTCTACGAGATGCAGGATATCCATTTTTTTCTTGCTCCGCTATTTTTTCTGCATTGGTTCAGGCAGTTTTGGAAAGAAAGTCTTAATAATTCTAGCACAAACCCTTGAAAATGCTGCTTTTTGTTTGGTTTTACTTACATCAGTCCCTGGCAGCATAGGCAGGGCGATGATGATCATCAATTCCCAACGCGCGCTGTTTCAAAGCCTTTTCAACATGCGGAGGAACCATGCTCGAAATATCCCCATCCAGCATGGCGATTTCGCGCACGGTAGTGGATGACAAAAAGGTGTGCTCTTCGTGGGTAATAAACGAAACAATCTCGATATCTGGCGCAAGGCGATTATTCGCCAGCGCCATACGGAACTCAAACTCGAAATCAGAAAACACGCGCAGTCCGCGCATAATGACCTGGGCGCCCAGCTCATGGCAGGCATTGACCGTCAGCCCGCTGTAACCCGTCACACGGATTTTGGGATTATCAAGAAAAGACTGCTTGACCAATTCCATGCGCTCATCTGGCGAAAACAACAGGCTTTTGAGCGGCTTGTCGTAAACCGCGATCACCACTTCATCAAAAACCTTGGCAGCGCGGTTGGCAATATCGATGTGGCCATAGTGAATCGGGTCAAACGTGCCGGGGAACATGGCTCGAACCATACATAAGCTCCAGAGAAAATAAAATCTAACTCATTAGACGAAAGACCGAGGACGAATGACCAATAAGAATTCATCCTTGGTCTTTCGTCTTTCGTCCTCAGCTCACATCGCCCTTGCCGCCCCAGAAACGCTCGAGGGCTTCGGCCAACAGGGCGTGTTCGGGTTGGGTCAAGGTTGGGTCAAGGGCAAATAGATCTGCAGCGTGCTGGCGGGCCTTCTCGATCAAGGGTACATCAGTTAGAGAAGCCATCTTGAGGGTGGTGGCAAACCCGGCCTGACGCGTTCCCAGAAACTCACCGGGACCGCGCTGCTGCAAATCCAACTCGGCCAGGCGAAAACCGTCATTGGTTTCTTGCATGGCCTGTAAACGCTCGTTCTCAGTCGCATCCGCCTTGTCGGGGACCAGCAAACAGAACGACTCGCCGCCGCCGCGCCCCACGCGCCCGCGCAGTTGGTGTAGCTGCGCCAGGCCGAAACGGTTCGCGCCTTCGATCAGCATCACGGTCGCATTTGGCACATCCACGCCGACTTCGATAACCGTCGTCGAAACCAGAATATCATATTGCCTGTCGCGGAAATCGGCCATGATGCGGTCTTTTTCGTCAGGCTTCATCTTTCCATGCAGCAATCCCAACTTCAGGTCAGAGAAAATTTCCTTCGAAAGCCGCTCGTGATCATCCACGGCCGCCTTCAAATCTTCCATCTTTTCGCTTTCCTCGATCAGTGGATAAACGATAAAGGCCTGACGCCCGGCCTCGATCTGGCTGCGGACAAGTGAATAAGCACGTTCGCGCTCTTGCGGGGTCAGAATATGCGTTGAAACCGGCTCGCGCCCGACGGGCATTTCGTCCATCACAGAGAGGTTCAGGTCGCCGTAGACGGTCAGGGCCAGCGAGCGCGGAATGGGCGTGGCGGTCATCACCAACAGGTGCGGATTATTGCCCTTGTTGCGCAGGGCAGCGCGCTGACCGACGCCAAAGCGGTGCTGCTCGTCAATGACAGTCAGTTGCAGATCGGAAAATTGGACCGGTTCTTCGATCAGGGCGTGGGTGCCGATCAGGACTTTTATCTCACCCGAGGCCAATCCCGCATGGATCTCGCTGCGCTCACCGTTACCGGTGTCGCCGGTTAATAAACGGATCTGACCCGCGTCGAGCACGCCTTCGGCGGCCAGGAACGCGCTGAAACTCTTGTAATGCTGTTCGGCCAAAATGGCGGTCGGCGCCATAATCGCCACCTGCGCCCCATGCCGCGTAATCATCATCGCAGCCAGGGCAGCAACGACGGTTTTACCCGAACCCACATCGCCCTGAACAAGCCGGTTCATCGGGTGGCCGGCCAGCAGGTCGTCGCGGATGTCGGCCACAGAGCGGGTCTGCGCCCCGGTCAACGGGAAAGGCAGGGCAGCGATACGCGCTTCCAGCCAGTCATCGGGCGTCTCGAAGACGCGCGCGCTGGCAGCTTCAAAATCCTGCTTCTGGCGCAAAACGCCCATTTGCAGGTAAAAAATTTCATCGAAAGCCAGGCGCTGGCGCGCAGCTTTGAGTGTTTCCTGGGTATCCGGGAAGTGCGCCTGGTGGATGGCTTCACCCAGGCCGTAAACTTCCGCCGCTTTGCGCACACTTTCAGGCAGCGGATCGGCCACGCGCGGCGACCAGTAATTAACAACCTGATCCATCATCTGGCGCAGCCATTTTTGGGTGATATTGGCGGTCAGACCATAAACCGGCACGATGCGGTTGGTATGCAGATGCTCTTCCTCGACCAGTTCCCATTCGGGGCTGTTCATCACCAGGCGACCCAGATATTGTTCCACTTTGCCGGCCACGGCAATATTCACACCTTCCTTGAAACGGTTTGCCAGCCAGGGCTGGTTGAACCAGGTCAGGCGCAGTGCGCCGGAACCATCAGAGATGATGGCTTCGAGGATTTGCATTTTGCCGCTACGGATCGGGCGGTTGGAGACGCTTTGGATCTGCCCAATCACGGTCACCACCTGACCATACATCAGGTTGCGGATGGGCTGGAGCTGGCTGTAATCGTCGTAGCGGCGCGGGAAGTGATAAAGCAAATCTCCCAGGGTATTGATGCCCAATTTTTCCAGGGAGGATGCGTTCTTGGGGCCAACGCCGCTCAAAACGGTCAAATCGGCGTTGAGGGCGGCGGGGGTCTGCGAGGTTTGCGCTCCGGGGTAGGAGGATGCCTTCGAAGGGGCAGGTCGGCGTGTCGCAACGGGGGCGCTCTCAGCAACGGGACGAGGCCTGGGGGTTGGCGGCGCTTCTTCGGAGGCCGGGGCCAGCCAATCGGGAGTCGGCTCCGGCTGCGAAACCGATTCAGCGTAGACCGGTTCCGGGATGCTGATCTCGCCCTGGCCCTGGATACGCTTCCATATCCCCTTCAAAGTATCGGCACGCGAGGAGGGGGTCAGGCGGTGATAGTCGCGCAGACGCGAGGCAACCAGTTGGATGGTTTCTTCGGGCACGCCTTCGTTGCGGGCTTCTGCTTCCCAAAAATCCAATATTTTGGCGAGGCCGCCAATAACGGCTTTGTTTTCGTACTTGTTCTCGGCTTCGAGACGGAAAAATTTGCGTAGTTTTTCGAGTGCGATTTGCATAGTTGGGTTATTTTACTCGATTTATGACCGCCGCAAAGCCCAGACCGTTTGGCCCCAGGTGTGTGCCAAGCACACTGGTCAGGTTGACGGTTAGCAAACCGGGCGGGACTTTGACCTTGCCTGATAGGGATTCGATAAATTCGCGGGCGCGGGCTTCAGCGTTGGTATGCAGAACGGCGAGGCGTTCGAGGCTGCCCTGTTCAAGCAGCAGCGACAAGGCGCGCTGGTTGGCCTGGCGGGTGGTGCGGACGGCCCCCAGCGGCCTGACAACGCCTTCTGACAGGGTCACAACCGGCTTCAGGCTGAGCAGGCCGCCCAACGAGGCCACCAGCCCCGGCACGCGCCCACTGCGGCGGACGTACTCCAGCGTATCGAGTACGCCCATCAGGCGCACACGCTGGCGGGTTGATTCGATAACTGCCAGGGCGTCTGCCAGGCCAGCCCCGGCAGCGATCGCTTCGGCAGCAGCCAGCACCTGAAAGCCAATGCCCAGGGTTAATTGTCCGCTGTCCAAAACGGTGACGCGGCCAGAAAATTCTTTGGCAGCTTGTTTGGCCACGTTGTGCAGGCTGGTCAGGCTGGCGGCGGTGCTGATGCAGATGACATATTCGCAACCAGCACTGAGCAGTTTTTCATAACGATTGGCAAATTCCAGCGGTGAAGGAGCAGCTGTGCTGGGGGCGACGCGAAGCTCGGGCAGGCGGCGATAAAATTCTTCGCGGCTGATGGTTTCACCGTCGACGTAAGGCTGGCCGTCCAAAACTAAAATGGCCGGGACAACTTGAATCTGGTATTTTTCAACCAGGCTGGCGGGCAAGTCACAGGGAGAATCGGTTACAAGGCCGATGGGGGTTTGAGCTGGCATGATGATGGGATGGAAGAGTGGTTCGTGATGAGAGAAATAGAGAGAAGAAAGAAGTTCGAGGCTGCGCTCTGGCTTCTTTCTTCTCTCCTGCTGTTTCAAAAACAAGGCTCTTTGGCAATCTCAGTGGTAAGAGTGCCGCATTTTGGGGTGTGAGTGTGCGTACGCATGCTCACACCCCAAAATGCGGCACTCTTCACGAGAAATCCTAGATGCCCAAAACAACCGGTTTACTCAATCGAGATAATGAAGTGGTAGTGCGGCTGGCCGCCTTCTTGTACTTCGATTTCCTGGTTGGGGTATTTTTCGCGAATCAGGTCGGCAATACGGTTGGCTTCCTGGTGACGCATGTCTTCGCCATAGAACAACGCGATCAGTTCATAATCAGCGGCATTTGCTTTTTCGAGCAATTGCATCACGGCGCTTTCAACCGTTTCGGCAGAGACAGCCAGTTTACCATTCATCAAGGCAATCGCCTGGCCTTCCTGGACACTGACTCCGTCGATCTCGACCGTGCGAACGGCCACTGTGATCTCGCCGGCAACGACGCCATCGATGGACTGGGCCATGCGCTCAGCAATTTTTTCAAGATCGCCATCGGGATTAAGGTGCAGCATGGCTGCCAACCCCTGCGGTACGTTGCGGCTGGGCACGACCTTCACCTGTTTAACGGTCACATCCTTGGCCTGGTTGGCCGCCAGGACGATGTTCTTGTTGTTAGGCAAAATGATGATCTTATCGGTGGGCAGGTTCTCGAAAGCGTCCAAAATATCTTTGGTGGATGGATTCATTGTCTGCCCGCCGGCCACAATCGCAGTAACACCCAGGCTGGCAAAAATGCGCGAAAGGCCCATCCCCGGAGAAACTGTCACCACAGCAATCTGGCCGGGTTCAACATTGGCCATTTCAATTTGCGTGGCGTTGGCCTGGCTGCCGATTTCATCCATCTGAGCCAGCAGGTTTTCCATGGCAACCTTGGTAATCGTGCCAATTCCCATAATGTAATCGATGGGTGAGTAACGGTTTTCGAGCGGGGTGTGGATGTGCATCCGGTACATGCCTTCGCCCTCACCGACCTGGATGGAAGTGCCCATCTCTTCAAGTTTTGTATAAAAGGTCTGTAACTCAAAACCATTATTCGGACGGAAGTCAATAACCACTTCCCAATCCTGGCCCTCTTCAACTTCTCCCATGGCATTTTCCAAGTTCATCGCCGAAAGCGGCTGAACGGATACCAACGGCGAATCGAGCGGAAGTCCATCGATCAGGCGCAGCATCCCCTCGAGGATGAAGAACAAACCTTTGCCGCCAGAATCGACCACCCCGGCCTGCTTCAAGACCGGCAGGAATTCAGGTGTGCGCTGCACGGATTCATCAGCCGCGGCAACGATAATTCGCAGCATTTCACTCAGGCGGTCGGTTTCAGAAAGAGCCGCTTCGGCAGCAATGGCAACATCCTTGGCAACCGTCAAAATAGTACCTTCGACGGGGCGCACAACACCTTTGTAGGCTGTATCACGGGCCTCGGCAAAGGCGCGCGCCATCGAGGCGGCGTCGATCACTTCGACACCGTGCAACCCGCGCGCAAATCCGCGCAAGATCTGGGAAAGGATCACGCCAGAATTGCCGCGCGCACCCATTAATGCGCCCTGGGCCACGGCCGCAGCCATCTGGCCCGCGCTCTGGTGTCCTGTGTTGGCAATTTCGTTGTAAGCGGCCTGCATGGTCAACAACATATTCGTACCCGTGTCACCATCTGGCACGGGAAAAACATTGAGCGCATTTACCATTTGATGGTTCACACGCAACCAGGCCAGTCCGGCCTCAACCAGTTTTTTTAATTCGAGGCCGTCTACGGGCTTCTTGCTCATACGAGAAAATCTCCTCTCAAACGAGGGGTAATTGGGATAAAAATATTCATCGGCTAATCGGGGTTACTGACCCGCAGGCCTTGCACATGAACATTGATATGATTCACATGCAG
>JAKLPV010000016.1 GCA_022013685.1 Anaerolineae bacterium | reverse complement strand
GATCAGGAAGTTGTTATCCAGCTTCTTTTCGCGGTTCAAAATCCTGCGGTCATAATAGATTTTTTTCACCGTTCCGGTATCCAAATCGAGAAGCACCACAAGAGGGCGTCCTTCCTGGTCCTGGCCCTGCTGCCCGGCAATGATTCCCAAGGTTTCATCGGCATTGGCATAAAGAAAGATTCTGGTTATAAAAAAATACTCTTCCGACCTTAAATCCAGCATCCACAACGCTTCACCGCTGGCAATATCAAACCTTCTCATCTCGCTTGTATCCCATACATAGACTGAATCGCCGATGTTCGCCATGCGATAAGTGCTTGCCCTCGCACCGGTAAACTCCCGGCCCATCACCCACCACAAGATTTCCATCTCAGGCAGTTCATAAGCGATTACTCCTTTAAAGTTCTGTGCAGCAAGCAATTTGTCATTATGGAAGACCAGATTATTCTTACTGATGTCGGAAATTCTTCCTAGTGAAACAGAAACCCTTGTTCTAGCACAATCTTTCATGTCAAAGATATCTACTTCTGTATCATCATCTGCAACAGTTGCCAACAAACTACCTTCAGTGTCAAAAGACATGGAAGCATTTGTTATGTTGGCAATATAGTTTTTAGTGTGGTTGGAAACAACTTCACAAACGGGCTCCCCATCATCCAGCGAGAGAACATGGATACCTCCCCCTCGACCAATGATGGCGATATGATTGGTGTTCTTGTCCAGGGCGATATCTTGAAAACTTTCATCTTCCCTGTAATAAGCCCAGTCCAATTTCAGGAATGACATGTCGGTAAACACGGGCGGGGTCGTCCTGCCAAAACAAAGGCAGGCAGGCAGAACAAAAACGGCGATGAAAGCAAGAAGTATCTCTTTGTGTCTGCTTATTTTCATAATAGGTGACCCTGCCTAACCCTCACTTTTGACCCAACGCTCAGCGTTTTCTGGACCGCTAGTCCCGCTGCCACGCCGACCACCAGCCAAACACAAATCTGAGTTGGGTTTTGAGAGACATAGGTACAACAGCATCATGTACAAAACTGTTTATGGTGTTCCCAACAATCGTATTGTTCCATCTGCTAAAACAACCAATACACCTGAGCCATCAGGCGTAAATGCCAAGGCAACTGGCTTATAGTCAAACTCGAGCGCGAAAATCTCTTTCCGGGCATGGAAATCCCACAGGCGAACATAGCCAAAATCGTCTCCAGTGGCTAACAGGCTCTCATCCGGCGAGAGGGCAAACCCGCTGAACCTGGCTCGCAAATCCACCCCATCAATCAGGGGAGGGGCAATGCTGCCTACTTCCTCCAGCCGAGTGGCATTCCATACCACAATTCGATTGGTAGTGTAAATATCGCTTGTTTCCCTGGTAGAGAAAACATCATTCCCGTTTAGCGCGATGAAATCTTCGTTGTTTTCAAGAAACGAAATGTATGAGTTTTTGCCAACCACAATAGCGAGTACTTGTCTGTTTATTTGGGTTAGTTCAGGTTTCACCTTGAGCGTGGTCAAGCCATATTCTTCAGATACCAGCAAATATTTTTCATCTTCTGAAAACACAACTGAACGTACTGTCAAACTATATGGATGTTGTTTTTGAAACCGGGTAATGACCCCTGTTTCCAAATCGACCACGAGGGCTGTGTCGCTGTTCCAACCAACTACAAAGTTTATCCCCGGGCTGATAGTGACGCCATCGCAGGGTGTTAAGTTCGGCAGGTCGATCACCTGTACTTCATCACCACGCTCCCAATACATGGTATTGTCTTTGCACCAGGCCAGGGATTCGTTTTCGAAATCATAGTAGGATGGGCGAATATCATCTTCAGGCAGGTTAAATGGTTGAAAACCGAACGCCGGGAGCGTCAGCCAGTGATTCTGCAAAGTGAGCCGAAACGTTTGATTGTCCAAAAACTCGACCTGGCTGCGCGCCCAGCCCTGGCCCTCGGGCCATAGGGTCTGGTAATGGCCCATTTCCAGCAACGCCCTCTGGAATTTGATCTCGCTTTCGTTTTGCGGCAGCTCCGCAAGTTTGGTATTTTCCAGCGGTTTCCCATCCGAAATAGACCATGACTGTTGATACAGGTTGTCCAATGAGTCGCGGCCCTGCAAACGGACCTGCTCCCCATTCGAGGCCAATTCCATCGAGTTCGCGTCAATGGTCGCCAGCGCGGTATTGATCCTGGCTATGCGTTTCCCCGTCCGCGTATCCCAAAAGCTCAAGATCTTGAAGGATTGATCATCCTCGAGCGCGAGGATTTGCCCCGTTTTAGGGGCAAAGTTCAGATCCGGTATGCGAATAAATCGCGCAGGTTCGCTAACCGAAATCAGCGTCCCATCAGGAATCTTCCAGAAGGTCAGCCGCGTGTATGTGGTAAAAATTGGCGCCCTGGCGATCACCAGGGATTTACCATCCGGCCCATACTTCATCAAGAGTTCGGCTGTGTAATCTTCTGGCCCAAGCGCAAAGTATTCGTTTTTGAGACTGGCATACGGGGCGTCCTGGCCCATTTTCCACAGATCAACCGATCCATCCATATATCCAATTGCAATTTCATCAGAGCCGGGGGTAAACGCCATCCCGACGATGTATTTCTCTTCCAATTCACGCCTTGCCATACGATCCAGAATGGTTTGCGGCACTGCATGTTCCATGCTCTGCAACGATGCTTTGGCGTTCAAATCCCAAATTTCAACCTTGCCGTCTGTTTTGCTCACAGCCAACAATTTTTCATCGGCCGAAACAACAAAATCACCTACCAGATCGATTTGAGCCAGCAAATTAACAGGCTCCATCTGATAAATGTAAAGTCCCAAAGAAGTCAAAACCAGAGCTTCATCCGTTTTTAGGTAATGTGTTTTTTTTACCGAACCTTGTCCCCAACTACTGATTTCCTCGATCACACTGGCATTTTCCAGTGTGATGGGAGCAGACGGCCACAGAACCTGCGTAGCTGTTGGGATGACGGTTGGCAGGGCTGTAGCCGTCCCGGTTGGTATAGGTGGCGGTAACGTTAGACTAGGCTGGGGTATAGCCACCACAACATCTTCAGTTCCTGGGACGGTTTGGGGTACTTGTGCATCCGGACTACTTGACGCGCAGCTTGCCAGAAAAAATGCCAAGATAAAAACTGGAAAAATCACTTTTTTTGCCATAGGAATTCCTTTATTAATGATGTTGTTTCTATTGACCAACGCCCAAGAATCTTGTAGAAAGCAAAACCCGGCAGGTCCCGATTTTCATCTGCCTAACAGAAGTGATGGGTTAAATTATAGACAGGTTGGAATATGTATTGGATTCTTGAGAGGGTGCTCGCACCAACATTGCTCTAACACTCACCTTCACAACTACTTGACCAACTTTCCCCAAGTTTTTTGGACTGCCAACCCCGCCCCAGCCCCCACCACCAGCGCGGACAGGAGCGCCAGCAGCCACCAGCCGCTTTCAACCTGCACGAAAGCTGCCACGCGCTCGCCGACCAGGCGCGCCAGAATAAAGGTCAGAATGAGCGCGGCGGTTTCAACGAAAATATTTCGCACCAGCTCGAGGCGGGATAACTTCCCAGCCCGATAGGCCCGCCAGTGGCGCAGGGCCAGAAGCAGGACGCCCATACTCAGGGTCAGGACAATAAAAGGCGTGGCAAATCCCTGGGCGAGAGCGGGAGCAAAGAGCAGCCCGGCAAACAGGGCTAGGGTTAAGAGCAGGGCCAGTTTTGGCCAGTGACGTTCGAGGAGGGTGGGGTTCATGATCAGGTTTAGCCTTATTTGTAGACTGCCAGCCAGTTTTTTCCAAGAATGAGCAGCATATCGTTCAAAGAATATATTCCCTGAACATCAAACGCATCCCGAGCATGTTGGATTTTCTCTGTGAATATCAACTCGCCAGTTGAAATATCGAGGAAAAATAACTCAAAGCCAGAGCCAGACAATACAACCACATAGTCCTTATAGAAAACGCTTTCCCCCCCCACATCTGAAACCCATTTGGTTTCAAGAGTTGTCAAATCCACCAGTTCTGTCAAGCGGGGCGGAACCGTTTGTTGCATGATCAGGAAGTTGTTATCCAGCTTCTTTTCGCGGTTCAAAATCCTGCGGTCATAATAGATTTTTTTCACCGTTCCGGTATCCAAATCGAGAAGCACCACAAGAGGGCGTCCTTCCTGGTCCTGGCCCTGCTGCCCG
>JAKLPV010000015.1 GCA_022013685.1 Anaerolineae bacterium | reverse complement strand
GCCGAGGGTGTACATGGGCGAGAAGGAAAATCCCTCGCGGAAATAACCCGCGGCCTGGCCATCGGCGCGCAGCGACAGGTGCGTATCGACCTGCGGGATCAACGCTTCGGCTCTTTGGATGTTCGCAACTTCGGCTTCGCGGCACTGGTAGGCGTAGTCGATGGATTGAGAGTTATCAGCACCGGTCAGACTCAGCCGGATGCCGGTTAAATCCTCGGGGTATTCGGTGGTACCGTAGCAGGCAGTGATGTACTCGTCGATCGAGATGTCGGCTTCCGGGGTGGTTGAATCCAGCACCCGGCGGATAATCTCCACTTCGCCGCTGCCCTCCGTCAAACGAAAAATGCTCTGCACCCGCACCGAGAAATCCGCAAACTCGATTGTGACCGGGTCAAGGGTCACGATGCGGGTCTCGCCCTCGTCCGAGAAGGAGGCCTGGGTGCGGCAGGTACATAAATCCACCTGTTCGCTGCCGTGCCCGATCTTACAGCTTTTGACCGCGCCTTCGCCCGCGTAATGGGTGAAAAACCCGGCCCGGTAGAGCGACTGCACCAAAAACGGATAGGATGCGTCCTGGTTGGCCTTCGTGCCCACGCCGCAAGGGCGGATCAGCTTGGCGGCATAAGGGCGCAGATCGACCATCGCACCGCCCTGGTTCATATCCAGACAAAAGCGCATGTCGGGGTCGGCATACCAGAACATCTGGCGCTGCGAGCCGTAAAGAATATCCTTCCAGAGTGTGCATTCGGGGCGGGTGTAAGGCCGGTTCTCACGATAGACATCGGCAAATTCGCTCATCGTCAGGTCTTGCAGTTGACCCTGTTTTTTCAATTCGCCGTAATAAGCCATGCCGTCTTTGTAACTCTTGAGCAGCAACGCGTAATCCGCTTCCCAGCGCCCACCTTTGCTCATCCAGCCGGGGCCAACATACATCATGTTGTACGAGTAGCCGCGGTTGTATTTGGTCATCGAGCGGTATTGGTCAACGATATTCTTGAAATAAGGCAGTTCCTGGCCTTCGAAAACCATTCCGCGCAAAATATTCTGCGGATGAGTTCCATAGTACGAGCCGGGGCCGTCGAAGACGGCCATCAGGTCGCGTGAAAGGTGTGGGATGGCGACGATCCCGATATCGTCAGTTTCATCGGATGCGATGCAGTGGATGTTGCGCTTGGACGGGATCCACGGGTTCCACGGGCCGCCGTCCATCAGCGTGTACCAGGAATTGTTGGCGTTCCAGTAGGCTTTTGGGCCTTCCTCCCAACAAGTCGCCACGGCGGCCTTGACCAGCGGGTATTTTTCTTTGATGTAATTGACCAGTTCGGCATCCATGTAATAGGAGCCGGTCGATGTGGGATAAAAGCCAAAGACCTCGTGGAATTTGCCAAAAACCTCATCAACGATTTTGCGCTTGTCCTCAAGCGAAAAGAGCCAGATGGCGAGTTCCTTCGACTTGAACTTTTCGCGGAACTCTTTACATTGGATGCCCAAAAAAGTCGAGCCGATTTCGTCCCCAAACTTTGCGTGATGCTCTTTGGCAATCGTCACCGCCTCAGCATTGAACAGGCTGGCATAAGTCATCTGGATGGTGGTGCGAAGTCCGTTGTCGTGGGCGATCTGCTGCTGGGTGCGAAAAATATCGAGCGATTCCTGCACGACCGAGCTGCGGGTGATGTCTTCGACCTTGCCCTGTTCGGCTTCCTTCTGGATGTATTCCGGAACCATTTCAGGCCGGTGAATGATGGTGACGTAGAAGTTATTCATGGTATTGATATCTTTTGTAGGGGACGCAGCAATGCTGCCCTCCTACAAAAATTATTCCTTCACCGACCCAGCCGTCAGGCCGCTGATGACATAATTCTGCAACGGAATATAAAGCAGAATGATCGGCAGGGCCGCCATGACCGCTCCGGCGGTGATCACCCCGAAATCCTGGTCGAAGCGGTCAGTGCGGAAGAGCATCAGGCCGACCATCACGGTCAGTTTATCGGCGCTCTTAAGCAGGATGCGGGCGATGATAAAGTCGCCGTAGGTTGCAATGAAAGACAGCACGCCCACAGTAATCACCATTGGGACAATCATCGGGAAAATCACATACTGGAACGTTTGCCAGTGCGAAGCGCCTTCCACCCAGGCGGCTTCATCCAATTCGCGCGGGATGGCATCGATGTACGATTTGACCATCAGCGCATTGATGCCCATCGCCCCGGCGATGTAAATCATGATCAAACCGCCGTGCGTATCCAGACCCAGCCAGGAAATATACATACCAAACTGCTGGATCATCGAGAACAAGGCCACCATCGCCAATATGGACGGGAAAACATTCAGGATCAGGATAGCGCTCATCAGGTTACGCCGCCCTGAAAAACGGAAGCGCGACAGGGCATAACCGGTCAGGCAGGTAATCAGGACCGTTATCGTAGATACGATGATCGAGATTTTGAGCGAATTTAACAACCATTTCTGGAAGGGGAAAAACTGGTTGTTGAGCAGTTGGATATAGTTTGTCAGCCCGGGGTCTTTCGGCCATAAAGTTCCGCTGACCAATGATTTGGCCGGGCTTAACGAGGCCGAAATTACCCATAGCGCCGGAAGGACTGCGAACAGGATCAGGATGGCGGCAATCACATAGCGGAGGCCCAAACTCGCCCCACGCTGGAGTTTGACCGACAGTGGCCGTTTATATTTTTTGGAAGTTACGGCTAAATTTGACATGGTTATTCGGCCTCCTTGAACATGTTGGCATAACGGATTTGGAGCACAACCACAACCGCAATCAACAGGAACAACAGGATTGTGATGGCTGCCGCCAGGCCATAATCCGCAACATTGGATGAGATAAAGGCCAGCCGGTAAACAAACGAAATCAGAATATCAGTATGACCCATCGGAACGATGGTATCGGGCATCGGCGGATTGCCAAAGTTGAAGATGTAGATCACGTTGAAGTTGTTGAAGTTGAAAGTCAATGAGGCAACCAGCAGCGGCGTCAGAATACGCAGCAAGAGCGGTAGGGTAATGTAGTAGAACTTCTGCCAGACACCGGCCCCGTCCACAATTGCAGCCGAGTAAATCTCTTCGGGGATCGCGCGCAAGGCCCCGGCAGTAATCACGTAGAAATAGGGGTATGACAACCAGACATTGACCATCACCAGCGCAAAACGTGTCCAAAACGGGTCCTGGAACCAGGCCGGCGAAGCGCCAAAAATAGAGGTCAGGATCGGGGCGACAAAGCCCATATCCGGGTGGAGCATGCTGCGCCAGATCATGACCGAGACCAGCACCGGGATCGGCCAAGGGATAATCAACAGGGCGCGAATAATTTGTTTGCCCGGCAAATCGTCGAACATCAGCGTGGCAACCAGCCCTACCGCGAAGCTAAAGAAAACTGAGAAAAAGGTGAAGGCCAGGTTCCAGACAAATATCCTACCCAGCGGCTCGCGAAAACCGGCATTTCCCAAAAAATTACTAAAATGACGATCGCCAACCAAGACAATATAGCCGGGGATCAGGGCTTCGCCGGTTTCAGATGTAAACGTTCCTTCGATGGGCTTAAAAACCTCGCCGCTCTGCTGGTTAATCATTACATCCTGAACCGCATCGTATTTGTAAAGCGGCTCAGACTCAACCGCCTCGCCCAACGAGCGGATGCGCACCATTTGGGGCGGCGCGCCAAAATCGATCAGACTCAAATCTTTGATGATCGGGACAACATCTTTACGCTGGAGACGCTCATAACCCTCGATCGCGACCGGCACCCCGGCCTCGTCCAGCGCGCCAACCTCACCATCGCCCTGTGTTGCCGTTTCGAGGGCTTCTCCTGGCTTTGCAAGGATTCCCGTGCCGTCTTTCCCCTGTAGCCACAGGGCATATTCGCCATCAGCTAATTTATAAGCTGTCCACTTGAAGGTCAGCGGGCTTTCGGGAATATATTGCAGCGCTTCGATACGTGAAATCGCCTGAGCCTTCGACATCAAATGTCCACTGCCCATATTGGTCGCGCTGATATAAAACGTGTAAGCGATCGGGTAAACCGTGAACAAAAGCGAGAGCACAATCCCAATCCCCAGCCAGCGGTAAGCCGTAAAGCGAGGCCTCAGATAAACCATCGCAATAAAAACCGCAATCGCGCCAAGGGCCGAGGCCAGCGGGTAAAGACCGTCATTGATAAGTTTTGAGATAAACCAGAGAATAAAGGCCAGGATAGCGCCTGCGCCAAGTAAATTCAAAAAATAGGACGGGGTAATAATAGCTTTGTTCTTCAGCATGGTCATTTATCCTGTGGCCCGGCAGCTGCTTCTGTGGAAAGAGGTGACAGCCATACATTGAACAGCATGACTGCCACCTCATATTACATCAGTATGCAAGACACTGCTCTTCGCGAAGCAATCTTCTCAAATTCAGGTCATTGCTCCGTCGCCGAAATCATAAGCGGCGAAACAATGACCGCATCATCTACGGATTGACTTGTGCCTGAACTTGGTCAACAGCGCCTTGCAAAGCTTCGGCGGGAGTCTTTTCGCCGGTCATTACCAGCGCGCCAGCGTTCACCCAGGCATCCCAGACATAACCCATGGCCGGGATGGAGGGCATCGGGTCTGCGTTCACACCAGCTTCATTGAAACCAGCGGTGTCGGGGTCGGAGGCGCTTTCGAAAATGGTCTGCCAAGCCGAGGGGCGGGCTTCAGCCTCGAAAATGGCCTGGTAATTCTCTTCTGTAGCCAGGAATTCAACAGCGAAGGTCTGAGCCAGGACAACATTAGCCTTATTGGCGTTGATCACGATCCCCTGCACGCCCATGAAGGGATAACCAGGCTCGCCACCTTCTTCGGCAGCCGGGAAGGCCGAGATGGCATAGTTGACGCCAGCGGTCTTGAATCGGTTCAGCGCCCACGGGCCGGTCAGAATGAATGGTGATTTGCCGGTTTCAAACTGGACGTGCGAGGCTTCCCAGTCCACATTCTGTGAAACGACGCCAGCATCCACTAGGTCTTTGACCCACTGCAACCCCTGGGCCATACCTTCGGTATTCATACCCATGTCATCAGGAGTGAAGCTGCCTTCGGCGTTGCGGCCAAAGATGTAACCGCCAAACGAGGTGAAAAGCGGGTAGATGTTGTAGGTCAGGTCGGGCAGGCCAATCGCCGTTTCGGCTTTGCCGCTCTGAACGAGTTCGGTACCAATTGCGGCAACTTCAGCCCAGGTTTCGGGGGCTTCGGGAACCAGGTCGGTATTGCGGAAGAAGCCAATATTCTCGACAGCCAGGGGCAATCCATACAGTTTGCCATTGTAGGTGAAAGCGGCAATAGCGTTCGTCAGGTAGCTGTCAGCTTTATCGCCCAGTTCGATCGGGGCAGCGGCGCCATTTTCAACCATCGGGCCGAGGTTGTCGTGAGGGATGATGACCATATCGGGGCCTTCGCCGGAGGCAGCACCCAGGGTCATCTGATTGCGGATTTCGCTCAAGTCAACGACTTCCACCTTCAGGCCAACGCCATACTCAGCCTTGAACTGTTCGCCCAATTTCTGCAGAACTTCCAAACGACCATCGTCGTAGACCCACAGGGTCAGGAATGTTTCTTCTTCAGCCGGGGCAACCTCGGCTGGAGCTTCAGGTTCAACCGGTGCGGCAGCCGGCTGTTCTGCGGCAGGCTGCGCGGGAGCAGGCGTAGCGGCTCCACCACAGGCTGACATTACGAGGCTCATCATTACGATGAGTGCAAAAAGGGATGCTAACTTTTTCATGGTGCTCTTCTCCTTTTGAAAAACTGTTTTTGGCATGATGACGCACATCGTCACCAAAATGGACACGGAAAGACAATCCCATCTTTCTCTTTGGATTATAAGGAAACGCTGCCAGCAGGGATTGTCTAAAAGCCGGATGTTTTTGTCACTAAGCAGGATTAAGGCGCGTCCAAGACACTGGCCGAATCGATCACCGCCGAAAAATTATCATAAGTAAGAGGGTGAAACAGGCAGTAATCGGCTCCCAACTCACGCGCCCTGGCTTCATCGGCCACAGAAGAACATACAAGAATGGGGATATCGTGGTTGGTAAATTCTTCAACCATCGTTTGGAATTTTTCGAGCTGTTCAATCGACAAAAAGACAACCCCAGCCAGCGCATTTATTTTTTGCGCCGGCAAAGATTTCTCGAAAACGAACACTCGATAGCCGCTGCGATCTGCAAAGCGCCTGAGCAAATAGCTCAACATCGAATCAGAACCGATCAAGAGCAGTATGGGCTTGTTGTCTGGGATCAAAATATCTCTCCTACGCTGGCAGATCAAAGTCAAAAATACCATCCAGCTTCATTATAAAAAGGCAATCGCTCCCCGTCTTGTAAAGAAACAGGATGTTTTTGAAAAATTCCGAGAAAACGCAGCTAGCGCAGCAGCCCGTTAGATTTAAACAGCCGCTTTAACCAGTTTTACTCTTGCAAACCACCGTCGCAGATCGAGACTGGAGGCAAAGGCGCACTCAAGTATTCGGAAATATACAAAAACATCCTGTTCCCAGGCAAGATTCTGAACATTAAACCCCCTATTCTTAAAGACAGGCTTTATTTTTATAGGAGCAACGGCACGAGGTGACCATGGATAAATAACCCCAAACTCAGAAAGTTTTCGCCATTACGCCAACCATTTCTCACTGACAAAGGACAAAAAATGAAACCTGCAAAGAACAAGTTCCTGCTTTTCACTGTTGTTGCGCTGCTGATCGTCTCTGTTTTACTGGCAAGTTCCGGCGCAAACGGGGTAAAGGCTCAAACAACGAATCTACTGACCAATCCGGGCTTTGAATCTGGCGCATCACAAACTCCCAGCGGTTGGAGCGAATCTGGCACGGTTGCCGCTTCCAAAAGCGATTCGGGGGGCGCGCATTCGGGAAGTTACCAGGGAACCCACTGGCGTTCATCCGCTTACACGGTTTATACCTACCAGACAAAGACCGGGCTGACCAATGGCGCATACACATTAAGCGCCTGGGTGAAATCAGGCGGTGGGCAAACAACCGCCCGCATGGAAGCCAAAAACTGCGGCGGCGCGCAGCAGAATTACAATATTCCAACAACCAATACCTGGGCTCAAATCACAATTTCGAATATCAACGTCAGCAACAGTCAATGCACGATCGGGTTTTACTCAGTTGCTGCGGCGAATCAGTGGATCAATTTCGACGATGTACAGTTTTACCGAAACACGAGCGGGGTAACATCAACACCTACCCATACTTCGACACCCGGCCCCACACTGACACCAACACAATCATCTTCCGGGCTTAACATGCGGGGCGCAGATGTTTCATCTCTCCAGCGCGCGCTCGAACTTGGACAGTTGTATTACACCGCCAGCAGCGCCCAGCAACACCCTCTGGACATTCTGCAAAGCGCTGGCGTCAACTATATCCGTCTGCGGGTCTGGGTCAACCCGATCAGCGGATACAATAACATGGCCAAGGTGGTGGAATTTGCGCCGCAAGTCAAATCACGGGGATTGAAATTATTGATCGACCTGCACTACTCGGACACCTGGGCCGACCCTGGCAAGCAATACAAACCCGCCGCCTGGAATGGTCATACCCTCGCCCAGCTTAAGACCGATGTTTACAACCACACCTTTGATGTATGTAACGCCCTCAAGAGCGCGGGCGCAACGCCAGACATGATCCAGGTCGGCAACGAAATTACCCCCGGCCTGCTCTGGGAGGAAGGGCGCATCAGCAATAATAACTTTGCCAACGCTGCGGCTCTGGTCAAGGAAGGTTATAACGCGGTCAAAGCCTGCAATTCATCCACTCTGGTCATGCTGCACACCGACCGCGGCGGGGATAACGCAAGCGCGCGCTGGTGGTACGATGGAATGCAAGCCCAGGGCGTCAATTGGGATGTGACCGGCCTGTCATACTATTGCTTCTGGCACGGAAATATTTCAGCCATGCAAAGCAATGTGGCGGACATTAAATCGCGTTATAACAAACCGGTTGTTATTGTCGAAACTTCCTACCCGTTCACCACTGCAAACGGCGACAGCGCAACCAATGTCATAACCGCGTCCACACCCTGTTCAGGGTATCCAGCATCCCTGACCGGGCAAGCCAACTTTTTCAACGATGTAAAAACCGCCATAAAAAATGCGGGGGGCGAAGGCGTATTTTGGTGGGAAGCCACCTGGGTCGGCACCCCCGGCAATGGCTGGGACCCAGCCAATATCAACGGCACGGGCAGTGAATGGGACAACCAGGCTGTATTCGATCTCAACTTCAGGTTAAATCCGAACATCAGTTGGAATCCATAAAAACAGAAAAGATGACGGTCACTTGCAAGTGGCCGTCATCTTTTTATCAGCGTTTCCCTTCCCGGTAGGCGCGGGGCGTCATGCCGATTTCGCGCTGGAAGGTGCGGGTGAAATGGGCGCTATCTGAAAAGCCGACATTCATCGCCACCTGGGTGATCGATTGGTCGGTGTTGCGCAGCAGTTCGCAGGCCTGGCGGATGCGGTAGCGACGGATGTAAGTGATGGGCGTGATGCCCAATTCCTGGCGGAAGCAGTCGGTCAGGTAATCGGCGCTGATGCCGATCTGGTCGGCAATGTTCTCGCGGCTGAGCGATTCGGCGTAACGGGCATGGATGCAAGCCATCGCGTGCCGGACGAGTTGGCGGGTGGCGCTACCCAGGGTGCTGCGGCGCTCCAGAGCCGATTCGATGTGCCCCAGAGTTTCCTCGGCGCTGAACAAGCCTTTACCCAAAATACTGGCAACACCGCGATTGCAGCGATCCAGGTCGACGTCGGAGAGCAGGCGGGCGGTCAGGATAATGACCGGAATGTCGCGGGTGCTCTCTCGGGCGCGCAGGGCGTCTAGCGTGGCGAAACCGTCCATTTCGGGCATCATCAGGTCAAGCAGGATCAGGTCGGGGCGGGCATGTTCGAGTACTTCGAGCGCCTCGCGTCCATTGCGGGCGGTAAGTACCTGCCGGCCAGTTTGCGAGACGAGGCGCGTGTGCATATCAAGAATGCCGGGGTCGTCATCCACCACGAGAACGATCTGGGGTTTCCCTGCTTCAGGAGAAGACGCAAGGATTTTGGCAAGTTCCTGGGCCAACTGTTCAGGTTGGAGCGGTTTGTGCAAGTAATTCAATTCAAGCAATTCGCCGTGATCGCCTTCGGTATCGAGGGCATAGGCCAGCACCGGGATATGCTCCGTGACAGACTGGCGCTTGAGAATCCCGGCAATTGTCCAGCCCTCGCGGGCAGCCAATTGCTCACCGAGTATCAGCGCTGCCGGCATGAGGGCTGTCACCTGCGCCAGCCATTCAGGTTGCTCGTCCACGCGGCAAACGGTCAACTCAAAACCGCGCGCTCTCAGATAGGCCGAGAGTCGCTCGGTCGAGTCGCCGTTTTCAGCCAGCACCATCACGCTGGTACCTGGCTTCGATAATGGCGAGACAGGCTGCGGGGGCAGCGTTCCGGTAGCGATGACCGGCAGCGCGAACAAAAACGTCGAACCGCGGCCTAACTCGCCTGGAGAAAACGCTTCAATTTTCCCGCCATGCTGCTCGATCAGTTCTTTCGTGATCGCCAACCCCAATCCCATGCCCCCCACACCTGCCTGTATTGTTCGTTCGGCGCGATAAAATTCATTGAAAATCGTGCCAAGTTCGGCAGGGGCAATCCCCAGACCGGTATCGCTCACTGAAATAAACGCCTGATTCTCAGCAATCGAAACATCAAATCGCACTTGCCCAGTGGGCGTGAATTTGACAGCGTTGCTGATCAAATTAAGCGCTACCTGACGCAATCGGGTGCGGTCACCAAGTATCCAGGGGCCATGTGCAGGCAGGTTGGCTTGCCATGAGAGGCCCTTTTCATCGGCCAGTTGCTCGCCTATTTTAGCTGCTACGCGCAAAACTTCGGCAAGATCAAGCGGCTCACGCAGGATGCGCAATTGCCCGGCTTCGCTGCTGGCCAGGTCAAGTACATCGCCGATCAAGCGCGCCAGGTGCTGGGCGCTGGTGTTGATTTGTTCAATATCGCGCTTTTCGACAGTCGCGGCGCGCAGCGACATCTCGCTCAAACCGACGATCAGGCTGAGCGGTGTGCGTAGTTCGTGGCTGACCATAGAAAGGAAGCGGCTCTTGAGCCGATTGGCATCTTCGGCCAGACGTCGGCCTTCAAGGGCGTCACGATACAGGCGACTGGTGCGCAATGCCGCGCCCAGGTTGTGAACAATGGCAGCGCACAGTTCAGGGTTAGGCGCATCGAAGGCAACAAAGCCGGAGGTAGCTTCATCCACATCCAGCGGCAGGATGGTCAGTTGTACAGGCCGGTCGGGGGGATAAATTTCAGGAATGGGGAATTTGCGCGGCTCGAAACGAATTCCGTTATAAGCGGCGGGCATTCCGGCCCCAAAGAGCACAATACCCCCGGAGGTGCGCTCCTCACCATCTGACTCGTACAAAACGACAAGAGCATTCTTTATCCCAACGTGTGGCAGGTGACGGGAAAGGATCTCAGCGCTTTGGTCAATGTTCATGGCCGAAAGTAACTCAGCGGTTAACTGGCCGAGTTGGGCGGTCATGTCCAGATGGCTGAGCATCGAGCGGGTGGTCTGGCGCTGAATCTGATCGCCAATTTCGAGTCGAACACGGTCGAGCAGGCTGGCAGCGAAGGCTGGGTCGGTAGCAGGAGCCAAGGAAAGCAAGGTGTTCAACTTTTGCAACAGGATGCCGGTGGCAGCCTGCCAGAGATGAGTGTCCTCGCCACGCATCTCTGTCCAGGCCAGGGCGCGTTCAATTTCCATAATTAACAGGTTGGCATCTTGTTTTCTGAGACTCTCAGAAAAAACAGCCAAAAAGGAAACCGATTGCGCTTCAAGTTCCTCGAGCGGGCTATTACGGGCCTCGATCAGCGCAGATTCAGCCATCTCGTGCGCCAGCTCAGAAAAGGACGACTCAGCTGCCTGAATCTCCGGGTGGCCGGGCCGGCAACCACACGACTGGCGGATAATCAAGCGGGGCGGCACAACCACTTGCGAATCACCTTTACGCTCGCCGCGAATATACTCAAACAAGGTTTGAACAGCCTGGTAGCCCACGGAAAACGTGGGATGTCGAATGGTGGTCAGCGAGGGGGAAAGTGAACGGGCATCGAGAATATCATCAAAACCGATAACAGCCACATCCTGGGGGATGTGCCGTCCGGCAGCGGTCAGCGTTTCAATCACTCCCAGGCAAGAAAGATCGTTGCTGGCAATCACGGCGCTAAAAGGCACACCGCTGGCAAGTATCTGGCGCATGGCCGCCGCGCCATTTTCCTTGCGATGCTCGCCGAAAGCGATCAAACGTTCATCGACCGGTATGCCTGCATCGGCCAGAGCCTCACGATAGGCTGCCAGGCGCTCTCGACTATCACCGCGCCCATTGGCATTTCCGGCGATAAAGGCGATCTGACGATGGCCATGTTCCATCAGGTGCGCAAATGCCGTGCGGATACCAAGAACATTATCCACCTTGACCAGCGGGCCAGGGCCTTCGGGGGTGGTAAAAACAACCGGGAAACCGACAGCCTGTAGATCGCGGACGTACTGCAACTGGGATTCGGTCAATTCATCTGGGACAATGATCAACCCATCAGTATTCCACGGGCCGACCGGCACAAAATCCACGCCCGGACCCGGAACCGGCCAAAAACTGCGCCGCTGCGGGCTGTTGCCAGTGACGCTGAATCCACACCCTAACAACAGGTTACAGCCCGACTCGTGCGCCGCCGCGCTGATGCCCTGAATCAACGAATGGGCATAGCGGTCAATTGTTGTGCCCTGGTAAATGGGCCAGGCGGAGATGAATCCGATCGTGAGCAAATGGGGCATAAAATGATTTTATCATTCATCAATATAACTGGCCGCGGTTTTACGCACGACCAGTTATTGGGCGCTACTGAAACAAAGAGTGGGCTGGCAGATAATCAGGCGGTCCACTCTTTGTATTTGCTAAGGGGTGTTCTTGAAAACATTGAACGTACTGAGGGCCTTGGAACTGAAATCAAACAAGGCCTGGTTCTCCCATGTGGAGCCATCTGTGTCTTCAGCACCAGTAGAAATCCACTCGCCCCCCCAGTAGAACACGCCCACTCCCTGGTTGTTTGGGATCGCCTTGGCCATGTTCACCACCGCCTGCAAGAATGCAGTTTGGCCGGCAACCGTGGCAGGATAATCGGGAGATAGTTGTTCTTCCAGACCAAGCACATTGTTTGTCCAGTCGTTCCACCCTAGTGTAAAGGGATAGGCGGTTTCGGCAAGGATGATCGGTTTCCCGTAACGGGTTGCCATATCGCTCAGGTTTGCACTCATTTCGCTGATGGTTCCGTGCCAGTTGTGGTAGTAAGACAGGCCGATCACATCAAAACTGACTCCGTTAGCGATCAGATTATCAAAGAACCAGCGCATTTCAGCATTGTCTCCGCTGGCAATATGGATCATGATTTTCGCAGTGGAACCCGTTGCTTTTACACCATTAATACCAGATTTGACCAGGGTGGCAAAATTGCTCCACTGGGCAGCGGTGTCGTAGGTTGCATCTCCCATAATGACATGCCCATCCGGCCACAACATTCCATGAGTAATCTCGTTGCCCACTTCGATGATGTCGGGAGGCGTCCCCTGCTGGATCATGGCGTTGACCACATCGTAGCTACTGTCATAGACCGCCTGATTAAGCTGGGCAGTTCCCAAGCTGGTCCAGGCTGCAGGTTTGGTCTGCTGGCTGGGGTCGGCCCAGCTATCTGAGTAATGAAAATCGAGCATGATCTTCAATCCAGCAGCCTTGGCGCGCAATGCCAACGCCAGCACTTCTGCTTTGTTGCAATGCCCGTCAGCAGGGTTATTCCAAAGGCGAAAACGCACATGCGTTACACCATTCGCCGCCAGGATAACAAAAACATCCTGGGTCTGGTTTGTAGATGTTTTAAAAACACCACCCTTGTCTTCGATCCGTTTGACATACGAAGCATCAAATCCTTTGGCAAAACTACTGGTTGTTCCGGGCGTAGGGGTGATTGTCGGAACACTGGTTGGAGCGATAGTTGGTGTCCTTGTTGGAGTGCGGACCGGGGTTTTTCTCGCATTATCAGGGCTGGCCCCAACAGTTGCAAGACTCGTGCTGGCTAAAATAACCAGGCCGATCAGAGTGACGAAAAACAATTTGGCAAGTTTCTGAAATCCAATCATGATAGGTATCTCCTGATGTAGGAATGACTCTCTAAGCGCCTCCTATACTATACAAGTTTGGCCCAATCGAATCTTGCGCAAAAGCGGGACGTTTTTGATGATTTCAGAGATTAGCGATGGTCAAAGAGTAGGTGTCAAATCAAACACAAGCCAGCATACCCCAACATATTGAAATCGACACTTCAATATGATTTATCCGGGCAAAACTGTTGCTGTCGTCTTTCTCATCTTCGTACAAATCCCCCAAAAGTTTTTTTCGCCAACCCAAACTCCTTCGCCAATGAGGAGATGTTCCGCTTTTCTTCGGTGCGCAAACGGTAAATCTATCTAAACAATAGGCCATATGGAATATAAATTCCATATGGCCTATTTTGTGTGCCCCCACGGGAATACGTATCAATTATGTATTGGATTTTTGAGAGGGTGTTCGCACCAACATTGCTCTAGCGCTCACCTTCACAACTATTTGACCAACTTTCCCCAGGTTTTTTGGACAGCCAATCCCGCTGCCGCGCCGACAACAATCGCGGACAGGAGCGCCAGCAGCCACCAGCCGCTTTCAACCTGCACGAAAGCTGCCACGCGCTCGCCGACCAGGTGCGCCAGGATAAAGGTCAGCAGAAGCGCGGTGGTTTCAACGAAAATATTTCGCACCAGCTCGCGGCGGGATAACTTCCCTGCCCGGTAAGATCGCCAATGACGCAGGGCTAACAGCAGGATGCCCATCCCCAGGGTCAGGACAATAAAAGGCCCGGCAAATCCTTGGGCGAGGGCGGGTGCAAAGAGCAGCCCGGCAAACAGGGACACGGTCAGGAGCAGGGCCAGTTTCGGCCAATGGCGTTCGAGGAAGTTGGGGTTCATGATCAAGTTTAACCTTATTTGTAGACTGCCAGCCAGTTTTCACCAAGAATGAGCAGCATATCGTTCAAAGAATATATTCCCTGGACATCAAACGCGTTCCGAGCATGTTGGATTTTCTCTGTGAATACCAACTCGCCGGTTGAAATATCGAGGAACAATAACTCAAAGCCAGAGCCAGACAAGACAACCACGTAGTCCTTGTAGAAAACGCTTTCCCCCCCCCACGTTTGAAACCCATTTGGTTTCAAGGGTTGTCAAATCCACCAGTTCTGTCGAGCGGGGCGGAACCGTTTGCTGCATGATCAGGAAGTTGTTATCCAGCTTCTTTTCGCGGTTCAAAATCCTGCGGTCATAATAGATTTTTTTCACCGTTCCGGTATCCAAATCGAGAAGCACCACAAGAGGGCGTCCTTCCTGGTCCTGGCCCTGCTGCCCG
>JAKLPV010000173.1 GCA_022013685.1 Anaerolineae bacterium | reverse complement strand
TCCTGGTCGTGGGTCACAAAAACCGCCGTCGCCCGCATCGTTTTCAGGATGGCGCGCACCTGTTCGCGCATCTCCAGCCGCAGGTCGGCATCCAGGCTGCTGAAGGGTTCATCCATCAGCACCAGTACCGGCTCGGGGGCCAGCGCGCGGGATAAAGCTACGCGTTGACGTTCTCCGCCAGAAAGTTCATGCGGATAACGCTCTGCGAGCTTTTCCAGCCCGACGAGTGCCAACATCGCGCGGACTTTATCCTGTCTCCCGTTGCGAGGCGCGTTCTGCAACCCGAAAGCGACGTTGGCAGACACGGTCAGGTGCGGGAATAAGGCGTGTTCCTGGAAGACCATGCCCACCCCACGCTTTTCGGGCGGCACGAACAGGTTTTTCGCGGCGACAGGTTGCCCGTTCAGGCAGATTTCACCGCTATCGGGGCGTTCCAGCCCCGCGACCAGGCGCAGGGTGGTGGTTTTGCCGCAGCCGCTTGGCCCGACCAGGGCTAAAATTTCCCCGGTTGGCAGGCTGAGCGAAATATTATTCACCGCCGGGTTTACCCCGCCGGGATAGTGCTTGGTGAGTCGGGAGATTTCAAGCGCGTTCATTGAATATTTTTTCCCTGCGTAAAAGGAATGATAACGGAATGGCCGAGACCAGCACCAGCAAGAGCGCGGCGGGAGCGGCCTGCATGTAAAAGCCTTCATCGGCCCATATCCAGACCCGCACCGCCAGCGTATCGAAGCCGGCCGGGCGCAGCAGCAGCGTGGCCGGCAGTTCCTTGAGCGAGGTCAGGAAAACCAGCGCGCCGCCCGCCAACAGCCCGGGAAAAACCAGCGGAATCGTCACCAGGAACAGGGTCTGGAGCGAGGTCCGCCCCAGGGTGCGCGAGGCTTCTTCCAGGGTTGGCGAGAGCCGTTCCATCGCTGCCTGGCTGGCGCGCACGGCCTGCGGCATGTGGCGCAAAACATAGGCCATCACCACGATCAGCGGCGTGGCATATAAAAAAGGCAGAAAACGGTTGACCAGCAATACCAGGCTGAGAGCGATCACTACGCCCGGAAGCGCATAGCCGATCTGACAAAAGCGTGAGATAAAGCGGCTCAGGCGGCTGGGGTAGCGCACCGCCAGCAAGGCTACCGGGACCGAGAGCGTAACCGCCAGGATCGCGGCCAGGGTCGAACTCCACAGGCTGTTCCAGGCAAAGTGGGCAAAACCCTGTGAGCCGGAGCGGAAAACGCTGGCGAGCGTTTGCGGGTCGAGCAGGGCGCTGACGCTCCAAAAGGTCAGCACGCTGACTGGTACGAGCAGGCTGGCAGCGCAGATGCCCAATACCAGCCCAAAGGCGGGCCACTTCCATTTGCCGAGCGGCAGCCGCGCAGCGGGCCGCCAGCCGCTGTCCACCTGGGTGAAACGGGCGCGACCTTGCACGCGGATCTCGGCCCACAGGATCAGAATTGCCAGCAGCACCAAAACTCCGCTCAGCACCGCGGCCGCCGAACGGTCGAAACGCCCCGAAAGCTGGACGAAGATCGCCGAAGAGAAGGTTTCATAGCGCAGCAGGGCTACCGTCCCGTATTCGGCCAGGATGTCCAGCGCGACCAGCAAGGCTCCCGCGGCCAGGCCGGGGCGCAAGGCGGGCAAGGTCACCTGCCAGAAGGTTTGCCAGGCTGTGCGCCCGAAACTGCGCGCGGCTTCTTCGAGGGCGGCCGGCATGTTGCGGAAGGCTGCTCCGCTTAAAAGGTAGACATACGGAAATGTGAACAGCGTCAGGATGAAGGCCGCGCCCCATAGCCCGAGCGGGCTGGGGGTTGGGACGGGTTGGCCAAATAGCGCGGCCAACGCCTGCGGGATGAGTCCGCCGCGCGGGCGGAGCAGGGCCAGATGCACAATCGCCCCGATATAGGCTGGAATGGCCAGCGGCAGGGCCAGCACCCAACGAAATACCGCCCGTCCGGGCAGGTCGGTGCGCTCGGTCAGCCAGGCCATGCTGACTCCCGTCACGAGCGCGCCGCTGGTGACGATAAGCATCAAGACCAGCGTGTTGCACAATAAATCCCACAAGCGGGTTTCGAACAGGCGCATCCAAACCTGCGCGCCGCCGGTGGCCGCGCGAAACAGGATATAACCCAGCGGAACGGCAACAAAAAGCGCCACCAGCCCGGCGGCTGCAAGCAGTCGCGGGCTGGTGGCTGTAATTTGTCGTTGAATGTTGAAAATTCGCATGGTTTCGTAATTGCCGCAGGGGCGACCCACCGGGTCGCCCCTGCGGTTGGCAAATTTTAGGGCAATCCCACTTTTTCGATCAGGGTAAAGACCGCGTCCAGATTAAGGGTGGCATCGCGCAAGTTGACATCTGCAAGCCGGTATGCATCCAGTGATTGGACGTCGGGGTGCAGGGCAACGCCCGGCAGGACGGGATATTCGTAGTTCAGCTCGGCGAAGAGCTTCTGGCCTTCAGCCGAGAGCAGGAAGTCGATAAAAGCCTGCGCCGCAGCAGGGTTTTGCGCGCCGTTGATGATGCCTGCGCTGGTCAGGTTACTGACCAGGCCGATATATCCTTCACCTTGGTCGGGGAAAACGATGCCGACCGGCGATCCTTCGGCGGCTTGCAGGTAGTAGTAATAGTGGTTGACCAGGCCAATCTTGAACTCGCCGGCGCCGACAGCCTTGCGCACGTCGGTGTGGCCGCCAAAGAAAGTTACTTCGTTGGCGAGCAGCCCGTTCAGCCAGGCTTCGGTTTTTTCTGCGCCGATTAAGGCTTCAAGTACTGCGATCTGGGCCTGCATCGATCCGTTGGTCGAACCGGCGGCAGCGATCTGTCCCTTCCACTTCGGGTCGCTCAGGTCGAAGATCGATTGGGGCGCTTCTTCGGCGGAAACCAGTTCGGTATTATACATGATGACCCGCGCGCGGCGGGTCAGGCCGACCCACAGGTCGCCATCGCCAAGCGCTTCGGCGGGGAGTTGGTCGGCGGCGGCCGGGCGGTAAGCCTGCAAGATGCCCTCTTTGGCGAGAGTCTGAATGGTGAAGATTTCGGTGGTGATGAACAGGTCCGCCTGCGGGTTGGCTTTTTCCTCGAGCAGGGCATTGGCCATCTGGCTGCTGCTGCCAGACTTGAGCAGGACTTCGACCTCGGGGTACTGAGCCTTGAAAGCGTCGATCACCGGCTGGATGAGCGGCTCGGAGCGGCCAGAGTAGATAATCAGCTTGCCAGATAATTCCACGGCGGAAGCCTGTGCCATTTCAGTGGGCGCTTCTGTGGGGGCTTCGGTGGCAGCCGGGGCTTCTTCGGGAGCACTGACGCTGACGGTGGGAACAGGCGCTTCTGCGACCGGGGCGCAGGCTGCGAGAATCATTCCCAGGGTAAACAGTACAAATAAAGTGATGCGGGCCAGGGGTGATGTGGAAAACATGGAACGGAAACTCCTTGAAAATTTGGGATGTGTGGAGCGCAAAACCGGATAATTTTGCTCCGAATATTTGTATTTTAACATATAAAATTGATAAAAATAGGGCGATTTACCGTTTGTTACCTTAAAATATTAGCACCTGCTAATAGAAAAGCTGTATGCCAGATTGCGCGGGCATACAGCTTTTGCAGGATTTTTTTTGTATCTACTCAACCGTATGTTTTGGCCTTATTGTTGCCGTCAATTTGTCATGTCGAAGAAGCAGCGTAGCGGCGACTGACACCTGCCCCACCTGCACTGCACCGAACGCACACCGTCCCGGAGTCCTTCGGGAGCGCGGTGCAAGTGTGGCGGGTGGTGCCAGGGGAAGCCCATATTGTCATTTCGACCGAAGGGAGAAATCTTTCGCGCTGGCAGGTGCATTTACTCGCTGGCAAAAGATTTCTCAGTCGCTAACGCTCCTTCGAAATGACAAACGTTGGGAGCTATAACTGAAATGAAACGCACCCAATTCTTTTTGTTATTTTTTTGCAGGTACTTCAGGCTCAACCATTCCCTGCGGCAAAGATGTTTGCCAGCTCTTTCATGGAGTGAACGCTGATATGCTGGGCCGCGCGCTTGTTTTCGCCCGTTTTTTCGTTGAACCAGACCGCCGCAATGCCTGCCTTGTTGGCGCTGAGCACATCTTTTTCAAAGGAATCGCCAACCATCAAGGCCTGGGAGATGAGAAGCTGCATGTCTTTGAGCAGGTATTGATAAAATTCCTGGCTCTTGCTCAGCCCGGTATTTTTGAAGCAATAGATCTTGTCGAAGAAGGAATCCAGCCCGACGCGGGCCAGCGCCAGGCGGATCTGATCTTCATCGGAGACAGCCGCGCTGGTTGCCAGAACGATCGTTTTTCCGTTTGTTTTGAGCAAGGCGAGCACTTCTTCAATACCAGAGACACGCTGAACAACCTCCCACTCCAGCATGGAAGTGGTGGATGCCGGGTCGTCGATCATGACGGTGTCTCCCCAGTCGAAGAAAATGTGGGTGATGGATGAGATATTCATCAGGCCGAACGATGGATCGCCATTAAATCGCCCAGAATGGCGTAACCGGTTGCCAGGCGGCCTGCGCCCGGCCCGATCAGGGTCACATCACCGAGCAGTTTTGTGCTGTACGTGACGGCATTGGTTGCGCCGCCGACCGAGGCCAGTGGATGAGTCATCGAGATGAGCGTCGGCTTGACGCTGGCTTTGACCCCATCGGCAGTTTTCTCGACACTGGCGATCAGCTTCCAGCGGGTCTTTTCGGCGCGCGCCTCGGCAATATCCCGGGAGGTCAGTTTGGTGATGCCCTGGCGGTCGACATCTGCCATGCTGATCTTGGCGCCCATCAAAACGTTGGCCAGGATGACCACCTTGCCGGCGGCGTCGAAACCCTCCACATCCCCAGTGGGGTCGGCTTCCGCGTAACCCTGGGCCTGGGCGTCGGCCAAAGCGTCGGAGTAGGAGGCGCCGTCTTCCATTTGCGACAGGATGTAGTTGGTCGTGCCGTTGACGATGCCCTGGATTTTGGTCACGCCTGCCGCGCCGAGCAATTCACTGCCCAGGCGCATGGAGGGCGTGCCGCTCATCACCGTGCCTTCGATGCCAAACTGGACGCCTTTTTCGGCGGCCAGCTCAGCTAGTTCGGGGTAATGCAGGGCGACGGGGCCTTTGTTGGTGGTGATGGCGTGCATGCCGCGCTGGAGGGCCTGGCGCACGTGGCTGACCGCCGGTTCGCCGGTCTTCAGATCGGTGTAGCTCAGCTCGACCAGCACATCGGCCTCGCACTCGGCGATGCTGCGTTGAGCGTCCCAGCCTTTGGCCGTGGCGTCCAGCGTTTCCAGGCTTTTGCCGGCCTGGACGGTATCGAGCAGCTCTGCCGGGGAGAAACCTGCCGGGCGGTAGACGCTGCCCTTGAGCAGGTCGCTGACCGCAACGATGACCGCTTGCAGGCCTTGGGTTGCCAGCTCCTCGCCCTGCTCGCGCAAAATCTGGGCAAATCCCTGCCCGACATTTCCAAACCCGACCAAAATAAGACGATAAGTGCGCATTGTATGCCTCCTGGAGATGAATTGGGCGCAAGTATATCAGACTATAGGCGTTGCGCACCCCAAAACTTGCGCCGCCAAAGGCCCTTCGACAGGCTCGACCATCTGCTCAGGGCAACGCTTCGGATTAATGTTTTATAATGCCCGATGGTACGACCCTCTCTCTGGGACGCTTCGCTCAGGCGGACACGATGGGTTGCACAATCTTGAAATACGATAGGGAGTTAGAATATCATGGGAGAAAGATTGGATTGGGTTGATATATTATTTCTTTTTCTCCCAGTGATTATGGGGTATGTTCTTGGTGCGTATTATCATTCAACCATTGATGATGAAGATAAAAATGTTCTTAAGGTTTCGCCAATAATTAGTTTTGCATTTGGTAATTTGCGTAAGGATGGGAAATTAGCTTTTTATGGTTTAAATATTCAGGTATTTATTGCTTGGGTAGCTTTTATGTTTGCCTTAAATAAAATTGGCTTAGCACATCGTTCGGATTTTTATGTGTGTATGGTGAGTCAAGGCTTGATAGTTGTGCTATTGACAATATGGTTCAGAGTTAGAAAGAAATGAGCAAAACAGATAAATGGCAAAATATCGTAGGCGCGTTCCCGCCCGACCTAGTCGACTTTGACGCCTCTTGCAAAACCCACTCTTTCAGGTGGTGAGTGCGGCGTCTCCGGGCCCGCCTTGCAGCTACAACATCTTTCGCCTTTTCCATAAACCTGAACGGGAGAGATTATGAAAAGCATACTTATTCGGTCAATCATACTCATTGTTGGGGGCGGCTTTCTTGTGCTCGCTTTTATATACGATCACAACAATCCTCCAGAACGAGCAAAAGTGACCGAGTTGGTAGCGGGCTACCACGAAAGCAATGTTGGCTGGATCTTTGATGCTCCGATTCCAACATCCGAACGAGAGATTCAAGTTTGCGGTTTGATGGAGAAATCGGAGCGCGCAAATTTACTTTTTAGAATTTCTGACCCCAATGACATCAATGACTTCCGCAAGCTAGATAAGTTCTTTTTTGAGACACAGCCCGGAAAATTTTGTATACGCCTGTATTTGCTGGGCAAACCGCCGGCAGGGAAGTACACTCTCTGGGTGACGGATGCCCGTCATGCTATAGGGCAAATTTCGATAGAGTTTTTTGACGAATAGTTACTTCATCCTCGAGGCAAATAGCATTAGACCGGGATGTTGATGTCAGCATCAACGTTGATGAAAGAAAGAAGGTTCCTGGATTTTTAGTGATGCCTTCTTTTTTTCTGTGTTTCTTGGCATTTACATCCGCCATCTGCGTCACCCCAATAAAAGGGGAGTGGTAGAAACTTGACAAGGAAGGGGTTTTTTATGGCACGCAAACTTTGGATAACACTGTCGGTGTTCACTGTTACATTTTTGGGGATAGGTGGATGCGCTGTTCTCAAAGCGTTACCACTATCGCCCGAAACCACACATGCTACTCCGACAACACCGGCAACTGAAAATCCTGTTGCGGTCACATCCTCGGCATCTCCAGCTTCCACGCTTCAACCGCCTACCCAAGCTCCACTACCCACTTTATCTGCGGAAGGAATGAGAACCCAAATTATTAATTTGCTTCAAGATAATGGAAGATGTAGTTTGCCCTGCTTTATAGGATTAACTCCTGAAAAAACAGATTATTTTTCTTTCCATAATTTTATAGGTCAGTTCTCGGAGCAGAATACACCGGATGTTTATGTTCGGATTTGGAGTTTAGATATTTCTCGATTTTTCACTCTGAGTTTTAAAGAAAATAATACTCACATATTTTTTCAACTTGCCGATGTTGCAATAGATGAAAGTTCCAAACTTTCGATGATTACTATGCATGGGTACGCTATGGGCGAATTCGGTACCACTCCTGAAGGAGCGCTGGATTTACGCCCGATTTATGGAGACACCTTGTTTGCCCAAACCTTTGAATACTACATGCTGCCATCCATCTTATCTACCTATGGGGCGCCCGAACAAGTATCGTTAGCCACCTGGCAGGATGACCCTGACCGCCCCCGCATCAAGTCTCAGCCTTTCAGTCTGGTCCTTTTTTACCCAGACCGGGGATTCTTTGTTGAATACGTAACTGAGCGAGAAGTTATCGGAAACCGTTATGCAGGTTGCCCATCCAAATCCCACATCTATTTAGGAACGTGGGAGCCGAAAAAAGTCTTGTCCTTACCATATGTGGCGCAAAAAGCGGGATCGGTGATTAACGAACTGAATACGGATTACTTCAAATCTGTTGAAGATGCCACTTCGCTAACCCTGGATGAATTCTATAATACCTTCAAGAACCCCGAAAACACAACCTGCTTGGAAACATCAAAGGATTTGTGGCTTCCGTGAAGCAAAGGAGCAAATTATGATATTTATTTTGTCGCTGGCTGTATTTTTTTATGTTGCAGGTTACCGACTAGATAGCGTTCGCACAGAGGTAGTATTCCCTAAATACTTTAGAGAAAAGATTAGGCCGCCAAAATTTTTCTATTTGATTTGTGCGTCTCCGAAATCAAATAAACATCCGGTTGGAGTGATGTTTGCTTTAGGCCTTGCAAGTCAATTGATGGGGATTGGCTTTGCAATTTTTGGGCTTGTTTTTTATGCAAACCCTGATTTAGTGATCTTATCAGGGTTAAATCGTGTAGTAGCTGAAATGGTTAGTCTTTGTGCGGTTTTGTTGGCTTCATACATTATCTCTTACTGGTTGGCTCAAAAATATCCATATAATGAGTAAGGTTGACATCATTGCGCGTAAATGCATAAGATGAAAATGAGCAATCGAAAAGGGATTCTCTGTTCCAGAGGTTATTATTAGGAATCCAAATTTAGTAAATCAGCAATTTAGCCACCGGTCTTGAGATAACACCCTATGAACAAAAAAACATCGATGGGTATAACAGTAACAATCTTGCTGATTTTGTTACTCGCAAGGTTTACATACTTTGCTTTTATTCTTTTTCGTTATGATTATTTGGTATTGGAATCTGTATATTTATTGCTGAATTATTCTTTGATAACATTAGTAACTCGCATCCATAAATCCCAATTGCATATGTTGAACTTAGATAGAAACTCAATGTTTCTTTTTATTTTGCTAGGGGTTACCTATGCTGTTTTTTTGTATCAATCAGTCGGCGTACTCATATTTCTGATGGTAATTTACAACAGGTATTTGTTATCGCAAAATTTAACATTTGCTAAAACTGAATTGTCTCTAAAATCAATTTTATTGGGTGTGCTTGGCGTGCTGGTTGTTTTAATATATTTTTGGGTACAACCAGACACTTTGTCTTATAACGGCAATATAGAGGGTTGGACAAGTCAGGACTTGTTACGATTTGGCGTGAAAAAAGCGTAACAAGTCAATGACTTGTTACGCAGGTGGTGGGAATCGTTAAGATTTAGCGATTTTGGCGCAGACGCTGGTAAAGCCGCAGATTAATGAGCG
>JAKLPV010000172.1 GCA_022013685.1 Anaerolineae bacterium | reverse complement strand
GTGCCGCGAAAAACAGGCAAGATCCCTATGGCATCGCTCGCAATTTGTCCACGCTTGGCATGGTTGGCGTAATAAGTCAGTTGTGCCGTGCAAGCAACATGCAGCCAGTTCAATTTGCCAGCGATCCGCATCCCGGTTTCGCCAAGATTTTCTTTCGATTTTTTGAGCATGCCTTCTGACAAATCCGACAAGGTAATTTCACAATTGAGAAAAGAATCTTTCAAGTCTTTCCATAAACCACCTGTCCCACAACCTAACTCTAAAATTTTCAGATTGTTATCGGGAACTATTTGTTCAGTGAGCCATTCTGAAAATGTTTTAGGGTCTATCGAATACTGATAAATGCCCATTCTCGTTTCAAGGTTTTTGCTTGAAGCGTATTGTTCTTCCATTTGTTGTGTCATTAAGCAATTACTCCTGAAACTTTTTCGAAGTGCTTAACGCGTTACCCGTTAGGTGCACCCAATCAAGATGGCAGGCCATTATTTTTCCCGAAAGTATGATGCGTATTCTGATGAAACAATGCTGGGCTTCGGTTTTGATAGCCCATGATTATTGGAAAATACTTTTTTTACTCAATGACGATGGCAGTGATATTTCCATGTTTGGCTCAAAAAGGACTTATGTTAAAACGAATTGTAACGTATAGAAGCACTAACATTGCATAAATTATCATCAGGGCAATAAATAGGACTTGAAGGACTATTGGTGAAAGTATTAACCCTATTGGTATTGTTAATACTATCTTGCTTGTCCGCGAAAAGTCTTTGCTAAAATACCAAAAGAAAGCAAAGCCAATGATAGCGCCTACACTTAAAAAAAGGGATGCACAAAAAACAGGTACAAAGGCGAGATTGTACGCAAAACTTTCTCCAGCGGAGTCGGGTGAAGGCATTTTGGACGTTGAAAAATAAATATATAAAGACAAAGAGCCAAGAATTAGAGAAATTATCCAAGCCAAAAGGGCAAGTGCCTTGCGGTTTGAAGGGGTAGAAGTAGCAGGAGAAGAAGGTACAGGGTACTGAATGTTGTCACTCATCAAAGCAAGTCCAGATAATTAGGGTGATAAAGGAAAACCGTTTGGCAAGCAACCGCCCAATCATAGTTTCACCCGCCACAGCCTGAACGACTGCTCGAAGCCTTTGATATTGGCGTCAAAGGCTTCGTGGACCAGGCCGCTTGCCTTCAACCACTCGCTGACCTGCGGGTCGCTGGCGGTCTGGTCGCTGAGCACCATTTGTCCGCCTTCGGCCAGCCCTGGCAGGCGCGCAGCGGCGTTGACGGTCGAGCCGAAATAGTCCAGGCGCTCGTTGAGCGTCACGGCAATGCAAGGTCCGCTGTGGATGCCGACCTTGAGATACAGCGGCGGCGTGCCCTCGGTTTTGGTGATCTCGGCGTGGGCGTTCTGGATAGCCAGTAAAGCTCCCAGCGGCTGGCGAAAGACAGCCATAACGGCATCGCCCATCGTTTTGACGACCGCTCCGCCCTGACCGGCAATTTCCTGTTCGAGAATCTCGAAGTGCTGGCGTACCCGTCCAAATGCGGAGGCGTCGCCGATCTGGCGGTACATGCGGGTCGAATCGCGCAAATCGGTAAACATCAACGTCACCGAACTGATCGAAAGCTCCTCGCCCGCCCGCAGGGCCTCGTTGGCGAATAGGTCGCGGAAAAGTTGCAGGCTGGTCACATCGGCGGCGGTGGCGGCCTGGTTGCCCCATGCGCCGTTTTCGAGCATAAAATCGAGCGGCGCGCTGTCGCTGTTGTGCAGGCGCAGGCTTGGCATCAGGCTGAGCAGGATTTCTTCTTTTGGCAGATCCTGGCTGTGGATATCGACAGTGTCCGCGCCGCCTGAAGCGGCCCGCAGGTGGATATCTCCGAGCCGCGAGCGCAGGATGTATGGGCCGGCTTCCAGCAGGGTGCTCAGGCTGATGGTTTCTCCCGCCGGGACGCCCTGGGCCAGGTTGATGTGCGGCACGTGCTGCGGGCTGCCCACGCAAAACAGGGCGTTCTCACCCAAAACACGCACCGCCGGGTTGGGGCTGAATGTGACTTCCACCTGGCGGTCGAAATTGGCCTCGAAATCCATCTGGCAGGACGGGCAATGGCTGTGGGCGTGGATTTCTCCCAGGCTGGCGTGGCTTTCTGCCGCCCCACGGCACATCGGACAGATCAATTCCCACTGGATGTCGAGCAGGCCGAGGCGCGCGGCTTGCAGGAACATCTCAAGTGTTTCGCGGCGCGGCGTATTCCAGTAATCGGCCAGGGCGAATGGACGCATCCGCACCAGGCTCAGGTCATCGCTTTCTTTCAGCAGGCTGACCAGGCGCGCGGTCAGCCCTGGTTTGGCGCCAAAAGATTCCAGTCTGGCGCGGCCCGCTTCCAGGCGCTGCCTGCCGCCCGTCGAAAGGCGCGCCGCTCCCGGCGCATCCAGCGGACTTTTGCCTGCCGCCGCCAACGCATCGTAGCCCCTGAAAACGCCCTCGAAGCGCCGCGCGCTGACCAGGCCGATCCCCAACCCGATGACGGCATCGCCGAGCGGGTTGCGCGGCCTGGCCCAGACCTGGTAGCGCAGCAGCGTGCCGCCATTTTCGGGGCTTAATTCACACAGCACGCGCATTTCGGCCAGCGGACCTTTTTTGTAGTCGCGCACGATCCCGAAGCGGTAAGGGTAGGTCCACTCGAAGGGATTTTCATCCCATTCGACATTGATCACCGGCAGCCTGAAGCGCATGTGGCTGACGCCGTTGTGGATTCCCAGCCGCTCGACAGGCGGCAGGCCGGTATCGCGGTTGAATCGATTGGTGTCGGCCACGAACGGCCAAAGCGCCTCTGGGCTGGCTTGTAAGTGTAATTCCCAGTTGTAATGGTATTCTTTCGGCATGGATTAATTATACAGGCTTTGCCTTAATCGTGAATTGCAAGATGATTCCTGAATGACAAACCAACCTGCGCCGGTGGTTGCGCGGATGTAGTAAAATCATCCCGCTTTTCAAAAGAATCTGCGAGACCTGTGGGTTGTTGTGTTTTTTTCGTCAACGCAACAATATCCCTTTGGAGAAACTGTGAAATTCGATAAAATTTGCATTCTTGGCCTGGGCTATATCGGCCTGCCAACCGCCAGCGTTTTTGCCACACACGGCCTTAAAGTGGTCGGCGTGGATGTCAACCCGCGTGTCATCGAAATCCTGCAAGCCGGGGAAATTCACATTCACGAGCCGGGACTGGGCCAAGCCGTCCGCCAGGCGGTCGAGAGCGGCAACCTGAGCGTTGCCAGCGTGCCCGAGGCCGCTGACGCCTTCCTGATCGCGGTCCCGACCCCTTTCCATGACGATAAACGCGCCGACATGCGCGCCGTCACCTCCGCCGCCGAGGCGATTGTCCCGCACCTGCGGCCCGGCAACCTGGTCGTGCTTGAATCGACCTCCCCACCGCGCACCACCGTCGACCTGCTTGTTCCCATTCTCGAAAGATCCGGTCTGAAAGCGGGCGCGGATTTCCATGTCGCCTACTCGCCTGAACGCGTCCTGCCGGGGCAGATCCTGCGCGAGCTGATCGAAAACGCGCGCGTCATCGGCGGAATTACCCCGCAATCGGCGCAGGCCGGGCGCGACCTGTACGCGACCTTCGTCAAAGGCGAGATCATCCAGACCGACGCTACCACCGCCGAGATGGTCAAGTTGATGGAAAATACCTATCGCGACATCAACATTGCCATCGCCAACGAGTTCTCGCGCCTGGCAGACCGTTTCGGCGTCGATATCTGGGAGGCCATCAGCCTGGCCAACCGTCATCCGCGGGTCAAAATTCTCAATCCCGGCCCCGGCGTGGGCGGGCACTGCATCAGCGTCGACCCGTGGTTTCTCGTTGAAGCGGCCCCAGACCTGGCAAAGCTGATTCGCCAGGCCCGCCAGGTCAACGACTCGCAGCCCCATTTTGTGGTTGACCTGGTGCGCGAGACCCTCGGCGATCTGCGTGGCAAGCGCATCGCCGCCCTGGGACTGGCCTTCAAGCCGGATGTGGACGACCTGCGCGAAAGCCCGGCAGCGGAAATTGTCCACATGCTGCAAAAGGAGGGGGCTGCCGTTAAAGCGTTCGAACCGTTCAAACCCGAAGGACTGCCCGGTATCGAGGCCGCTCCCACGCTGGAAGATGCCCTGGCCGGGGCCGATCTCGTGCTCCTGATGGTCAGCCATACCCAATTCCGCGCCCTGACCCCGGCCCAACTGGCCGCCCTGACATCTTGCCGCCTGCTGGTCGATACCGTCGGCGCCTGGAGCGGACCCGCCTGGGCGGCGGCAGGCTTTGACCTGCGAAAGCTCGGGGTGAGAAAACAAATTTGAAACATTGCAACTTCATAATCGTTGTATAATGGAATTGTGAAACAGTTTGTCCGTTCATTGGTCGTTTTCTTTATTCTTACCCTTCTTTTACAACCTGCCGGGGGAGTCCGGGCTCAAGAAGGTAGTTCCGACTATTTCTCTCAAACCGGGCACAACGTTTCCGGTGAATTCCTGCGTTTTTATCGCAACAACCCGAACGCCGAGCAGGTCTACGGCTACCCAATCACCGAGGCTTTTACCGACGCAAGAAGCGGCCGGTTGATTCAGTATTTCACCCGCGTTCGCTTTGAGTTCCACCCTGAAAACCCCGAAGGAACGCGCGTGCGCCTTTCCCCGCTGGGAGAGTATCTTTACCAGCCCGGCGGCCCGCTGGATATCTTCACCCCGCTTGGCTGCCGGTCTTTCTCGAACGGCAAGGCGGTCTGTTACGATTTTCTCGAATTCTATGAGAACAATGGCGGCGAGGCGGTTTTTGGGTATCCAATTTCCGGCTTTGAATTCCTGAACGACCGCATTGTCCAGCACTTCCAGAATGCCCGTTTTGAGTGGCATCCCGGCAATGCGGCCGGCAGCAAAGTCGTCCTGGCCGACCTGGGACGCGCTTATTTCAGTTTTATCGGCGAAGACCCTGGGCTGATGTCGCCTCGTCCGGCGGGGGACATCATCGACGTGCTCTCGATCCAGGCGCGGGCATTTTCGTGGAAAGCGGTCACCCAGCCGACTGATATCCAGACGATTTACGTGATTGTCCAGGACCAGACTCTCAGCCCGGTCAAGGATGCCATCACGGTGGTGACGATCTATTTTCCGAACGGCTCTCCGCGCAGCGTCAGCCTGCCGACCAATGAATATGGCGTGGTGCTGATTCCCTTCGAACTGGTGGATCAGCCGCCGGGCAGCCTGGTGGTGGTCTACGTGCAGGTTTATTACCAGGGCAAGACCAGCAGCGCGGTGACGTCTTTTCGTATTTGGAAATAATCCCTGCCGTGTGCAGTGGGTGTGCCAACAGGTGGGGCAAAAATTAACACAGGGAGGAATAAGATGTTTTCAGCGTATGAGATATTTCTGTTTATCTTGATTTTGTATTTGTTGCCTTTTTACCTCTTCCTTTCGCCGGGCTTGGTGGGTTATTACTTTGGAAAGATCAGCGATACCCAGAAGGGGCTGCAAATACTGGCGTTTGTGCTTACGCCGCTTTTCCCCCCGTTTGTGCTGGCCTGGTGCTTTTTAGTTGCCGTTTTTGCCTTCGTTTTCATGTTTGTCGCCTACCTGGTTTACTGGATTCGTATGTACCTGCCATTTGGAATCATTTTCAAGGCCTGGTATCGAATTTCCTCGCGTCTGTTGGGCCGTGTGCGCCAGATGCTCGAAGCTTTGTTTGGTCTTGAGTCCGCGCCGCCTGAACGCGCCGTTATCCCGGTTTCGGTTAACGCTGGCAGCGATTAACCGCCAATATCCGGCCAGTTTGGCTTAATTCCCAGAATGTCACTCAAACCAGGTGGTAATTTGAGTGACATTCTGATATTTAAATGCTTATGAATTCTGTGCTCTTTCTGGCTTTGTTTGAATATTTTGCCGATATGGTGTCACCACAGTTAATCGTGGTCAATTAGCCCACCTTTGGGTCAATGCGATCATAGCCTGAGAAGGCCTGCCGCGCTGAATAGGTGGGCTCCAACGAGGCGGAGGCACTT
>JAKLPV010000014.1 GCA_022013685.1 Anaerolineae bacterium | reverse complement strand
TGACAATTGTGAGAGAAGTTCCCAAACAAGGAATACAAAAAGGACGGATACGAAATCCGCTATGTTCTGGCGTCAAAAAGAACGACAAAACCCGCTCAAACAGGCGTTGTTTGGTTCATTTGTAAGGTTCTGGCGAGATTTCCCTTTGGTAAATGCGCGGTGCAGGAGCGCTTTTCTCGAAATCGCTGAGGCAGTTCGGCATCTCTGGGAAATAGCTTGCCCATCAGTTGTCGTCTAAAACGTCCTGGGGTTCTCTTTGGGTTTTTGTCCCAAAAGCCTGTTGGAACAGGCGGGAAGGAGGCCGCCAGGAAACTCAAGATCGAGCCAGCCAGCAAGGTAATTTCTGGCAAACGCTGGACGGCTTCCGGGTTGTGGACAAATTGACGGTGTGCGCCAAGCATCTGTTTGGCACTCAACGGCACTTGTTCGACCGGCCAGCGGTCTGAATAGATCTGATGGACACTTTCGGCTTGCAGTTTGAGCGAGGTGGCTAAAACCCAAGGCTTCTTGTATTTTGGGTCGTGAAACACATAAATGTTGAAGGTGGCATTGTCCTGGCTGGGTTTCTGGTCGGAACGCACCAAATCGCGCCAGATTTCCACGCGGACTTCTCGCCCATCGTGTTTTAGTGTGCAAGTTTCATCAGGTTTGCTGGCAGAAAGTGTCTTTCCTTTTCGAGTACGCCCCAACGGGCGCACGATTTCTCCATATTCAGGCTTACGTCCCAAGACGTGTTTCGGCAGAACATTTCGGCGGGCGGTAGCATTTTGAGCCTGTTTCAAGACATAACGAGAAATTCCGGCTGCTTGCACGGCTGTGATTTTCACGCCAGCATCGATCACTGCAATTTCGTCGTCTTTTAGTGCTTTCGCAGTCCTTGGCAAGAGTGTTTTCCACAGCAAAGGTTCTGTGACATCCTGCCCGTTGGCGCGTTCTATTCGGCGCAATAATGTCAGTCTTTGTCCATTTATCTCACCAACTTCTCCCATGAGACCTAGGTTGATGGCTGGCAAGGCTCGCTGAGCTGCAGGATGAAAATGCACACCCGGACAATCCTGCAGGGCAGGACGCCAATAGGCGGTGATGTCTACTGCAATCGGCAAATAACCTTCATAACGACGTTCTTTCCACTCTGGCATACTCCGAACATGGGCACCTAACTCGCCACATAACTCATTCACATGCCATACGCCACTTCCAAAGGCTGCCCATGATCGCAGTGTTTCTGTATCGCTCAACCCAATCGATTGCAGACCTGGAATAATTGCTCCGCGATTGGGCAGCAACGCACCACTGATCAACATCCACAAAAAGTAGAGTATGCCCAGGTTCGTTCCAATCGGAAGGTCTTGACAGATTTTCGCCAGTATTGCTATGGTATGATTTGCCATGGTAATGGGCTCCAGTGAAATCTATTTGCGCAAAAAAATAAGATTATCACGTTTTGAACCCATTACCTTCTTTTTTATCCAGACCAGTTAGCGGAAACTAAAGTTA
>JAKLPV010000171.1 GCA_022013685.1 Anaerolineae bacterium | reverse complement strand
GGACGCTCCAGTTACACTACTACTTATACTTTCACCAATGGAACCTCCGCAACCATTGCGATGAAGGCTTCGCTGGTTCCTGATAAAACCAAGAAGCTGCGCCGAAAATGGTTATCTTTCCTGGTGATCCTGTTGGATTGGTCGCCAGACAAAATCTATCAGGAATATCGTCGACGCTTTGGGGTTGAGTGCAGTTATCGCCTCTTACCTCGCTTGCGGGCCACCACCACTTCCCGCAACCCAGCCTTACGCTTTTTCTTGCTGAGTAACGTGGATAAAATAACTGTCCGAAGATGATTTCAGTTACACTACTGAACGAACCAACAATACCATAAAGTGGAGCCGCAGATGCAGCCTTATCGTCCAGAATTGAACTTGCGATGAAGAAATATTACGCCACACTCTCGGAAAAGGATCAACGCTACTATGCGGCGGTGGAGGCTTTGAAATTAGATCTGGGCGGGCAAGGCTACATTGCCAGACTTTTGGGTTGCAGTGAAAAGAGCATTTATCGCGGGTTGAAAGATCTGGCAGAACTACCTGATGAGCCTAAATATGACCCGGCCATTCGCAAACCCGGTGGAGGACGAAAAGGCTATGAGGAGCAACATCCGCAGATTGATGCCCAATTTCTGGATGTGCTAAAAAACCACACCGCTGGCAATCCGATGGACGAGAAGGTAATTTGGACCGATTTGACCCCGGAAGAGATTGCAAAGTTTCTGGAGAAAGAGCATCGGATTAAAGTCAGCAAAAGTGTGGTGAACAAACTCTTGAAGAAACACAATTATCGTCGTCGCAAAGCTCAAAAGAAGCAGACAATCAAGTCTGTCCCTAATCGGAACGCACAGTTTCTTAACATTCAGTTTTTGGTGGATAAGTATTTGCAATCCGACAACCCAATCATCAGCTTTGATACCAAAAAGAAAGAATATTTGGGCAATTTTTACCGTGCGGGCCACTTGTATACCCGTGAAGAGTTGCATGCCTACGACCATGATTTCAGTAGTTTGGCAGAAGGCATCATTATTCCGCATGGGATCTATGATCGCAAGAACAATCTCGGCTACATACATTTGGGCACAAGCAAGGATACCAGTCAGTTTGCTTGTGATTGTCTGCGCGCCTGGTGGCTTCAACGTGGTCGAGAATTCTACCCAAAGGCCACTTCGATTTTGGCACAGTGTGATGGCGGTGGTAGCAATGGCTCGCGCCACTACATTTTCAAGGAAGACCTGCAGCGCTTGTCAGATGAATTGGGCGTCGAAATCCGCATTGCCGATTATCCACCTTACTGTTCGAAGTACAACCCGATTGAACATCGCTTATTTCCGCATGTGACCCGAGCCTGCCAGGGTGTGCTTTTCACCAGCGTCGAATTGGTCCAAGAATTGATCGAAAAGACGAAGACAAGTAAAGGGCTGAAAGTAATCGTCAAAATTATCGATACTCTTTACCAAACTGGACGAAAGGTGGCCTATGATTTCAAACAAACGATGCGGATTGTCCACGACGATTTCTTGCCTGCCTGGAACTACCGGGCAATCCCTTCCCAGACAGTTGTTTAATCCGCATTACTGAGCCTGGGCCTGATCCTGACGAATGTTTGGGTTCTCCTCCGTTGGGAGTTCGCCCGTTTACTGGCTACTGGCCCGCGCCGCGTTGATGAAAAGTTATTCCGCCTTCATCGTTTTAGCAAACTCTTGATCCGCTCCATCGAAAAACTCTACGGCACTATTTCTGCCATCCCTACTCACCAATCACCGCAATCTGTGATTTACTGAAGTTGGCTTTGCCAGCCAGAAAAACTATATTTCGCTCTACATCCTGAAACAGGATGCCCTGGCCGCCAACCTGCCCCTGTTGGCCGGCCTCAGTGTGGGCAAAGGCTGCATCCGCTACCCCAAATCGGAGAAGATCGACTTTGCCGTTGTCGAGAAACTGCTTGTTGCCACACTGCAATCCACCGGCCCCATTTGCTGAAGAATATCGACCCGGAAAAACGCAGAGATGACCAAAATCTCTGCGTTTTCGTTTACAATCGTCCCCATGTTCGAGTTCAAGATCACATCCACCAACCAACGCGCCCGCACGGGCGTGTTTTCGACCCCGCATGGCGAGCTGCAAACGCCGGTTTTCGCCCCGGTGGGCACTCAGGCCACCGTCAAAACCCTGACCCCCGAACATCTTAAGGGCGTCAACGCTTCCCTGGTTTTATCCAATACTTATCATCTCTACTTGCGCCCTGGCGATGAGCTGGTACGCAACATGGGCGGCCTGCACAACTTCATGCAGTGGCCCAACCCGATGCTGACTGATTCGGGCGGCTTCCAGGTTTTTTCACTCTCAAAAATCCGCAAAATTGACGAAGACGGCGTGACCTTTAGAAGCCACATTGATGGTTCGTCCCACCGTTTCACCCCCGAAAAATCCATTCAGATCCAGGAAAATTTAGGCGCGGATATTATCATGGCCTTCGACGAGTGCGCCGACCCGAACGACCATGCCTACATAAAACAGGCCATGGAGCGCACTCACCGTTGGGCTGTCCGTTCGTTAAACGCGCATGGTCGACCCGACCAGGCTTTGTTTGGAATCGTCCAGGGCGGGGTCGACCCCGACTTGCGTGCCCAATCGGCAGAGTTCATTGCCTCGCTGCCATTTCCTGGTATTGCCATCGGCGGACTCTCGGTGGGCG
>JAKLPV010000013.1 GCA_022013685.1 Anaerolineae bacterium | reverse complement strand
TTCAAAGACTTGTTAATTGAATACAATCGAGAGGATTGCCAGGCTGCCAAACTACTGGCAGATAAAATTCAAGAGATAGCAGAAAAAGCCGAATTACAGCCAAATATCGACTTTATTGACAATCCTAAAAAACGGGCAGATGATATTGACAACGAAATACATGATCAATTTAAAGCCATTCTTGAATTTGCTCATGAAGGGGGGTATGAGAAAAAGAAAATAGCATTTGAACATGTTCAAAAGGATAGTTTCCTAAAAAATCAGGCACAACAAGAGAATTCTCGAAGTAAACCTCAAGAACACTTAACCGATATTGTGCAATGGAATGAGCCCCCCGAAATATGCCCAAAATGTAATCAAGAACTGAGAGCATGCAAGAAAAAGATTTCTGATAGGATTCTGGTGGACTTATGCATGACAGAAGGTGGTTATTCTAGAAAAATTACAAAAATTCAGAGTTTCAAAGGGTACTGTAAGAATTGTCAACGTTATTTTGGCCGTGAAGACCTAAAGGGAGGTGTTATATTTGGGCATGGCTTTCAATCTTGGGTCATCTACGAACGGATGGCTCTGCGTTTACCTCACAGAATTATCATTGATTCACTGAAAGAACAATTTGGGGAAAAGGTAAGACTGGGTTTTATTTCGATAACCATTAAACAGTTTGCTAATCTTTACGCTGACACAAACAAACTTTTACTTGAACGAGTTTTGACTAGTCCCTTTATCCATGCGGATGAAACAAAAGTAAATGTGCAAGGGCAAGAGTGCTATGCATGGGTTTTTACAAATGGTAATCATGTTGTGCTAAAGATGACTGAGACTAGGGAGGCATCGTTTGTAACTGAATTTCTAAAAGATTATAAAGGTATATTAATTTCGGATTTCTACAGCGCATACGATTCACTGAGTTGTACACATCAAAAATGCCTTGTTCATTTGATTCGAGATATGAATGATGATTTATGGAAATCGCCATTTGACTATGAATATCAAGGGTTCATTCGTGAATTTAAAAATTTAATTGTTCCAATCATAAAAACAGTCCATTTGCAGGGCTTGAGTAAGTTGTATCTCAGTGGTTTTTCGGCTGAAATCGATATTTTTTTTGAAAAGCACATTTTTAGAACAACATATGAGTCTGAGTCGGCTCTGAAATATCAAAAACGTTTAAAAAAGTACAAAGATTCTCTTTTTACATTTATTCATTACGATGGAATACCTTGGAACAATAATATGGCCGAAAGAGCATTTCGCCATTTGGTCATTCAAGAAAATATATCTAAAACTTTTTTCAAAACGATGTTTCCCGATCATCTAGCTCTACTCGGAATAATGCAAACTTGTCGCTTTCAACAGAAATCATTTCTGAAGTTTCTAATTTCAGGCCAAAAAGATGTAGACGCTTATCACGAATAATTCTATCAAGAAGCCAATTCGTTATTATTTTCCACTGATCCTGATGACTGATGACTGATAACTACTCACCGACCACCATCCGCACCGGCTGCCCCGCCCACAACTGCGGCGGACGCTGCCTGCTCATCGCCCACATCCAGGACGGCAAAATCACCCGCCTCGACACCGATGACCGCCCGGATAGCATAGCATCTCCCCAACTGCGCGCCTGCCCGCGCGGACGCGCCTATCTGCGCCGCCAGTACCACCCCGACCGGCTGCTGCATCCGCTCAAACGCACCGGCAAACGCGGCGAAGGCCAATTCGAGCGTATTTCCTGGGACGAAGCCCTCGAGACCGTCGCCGCCCAGTTCGAGCGCGTCAAGGCCAAATACGGCAACGAAGCCCTGTTTGTGCCCTATGGCACCGGCTCCTACAACCAGCTCAACGGGTCACATACGGCCCGCCGCCTGCTGAATCTCTACGGCGGCTGCATCGGCATCTACAACTCCTACTCGTGGGCCGCGATCAACGCCGCCACGCCCACCGTCTGGGGCACGCTCGTCACCGGCAACCAGCGCCAGGACTGGCTCAACAGCCGCTACATCCTGATGTGGGGCTGGAACCCCGCCGAAATGCGCGACGGCACCAACTCCGACTATTTCATCAAACTCGCCCGCCAAAATGGCGCCCGCATCGTCTGTATCGACCCGCGCCACTCGCTCTCCGCTGCCGCCCTGGCCGACGAGTGGATTCCCATCCGCCCCGGCACCGACGCGGCCATGATGACCGCCATGGCTTACGTCATGCTCACCGAAGGCCTGCTCGACACCGCCTTCATTCGCCGCTACTGCCTCGGCTGGGACGCCGCCACCATGCCCCCCGGCCACGAAAGCGACGAAAGTTACACAGACTACCTGCTCGGCGCGCGCGACGGCCAGGCCAAAACCCCCGAGTGGGCCGAGGCCATCACGGCCGTCCCGGCAGAAACCATCGCCCGCATCGCTCGCGAATACGCCACCAGCCAGCCGGCCGTGCTCTACCAGGGCTACGGCATGCAGCGCCGGGCCTATGGCGAGCAGGTTGTGCGCGCCGGGTGCGTGCTCTCGGCCATCACCGGCAATTTTGGGATCTCGGGCGGCTGGGCCAGCGGCTTGGGATTACAGGCCCCGGATGGCGGCGGTTTGTGGACGGTTTTCCCGACCGGGCAGAATCCCGTTAAAGCGGCCATCCCGGTCTTTCTGTGGACCGAAGCCTGCCTCCGTGGAAAGAGCATGACCCAGGCTGACGGCGTGACCGGCGTCCCCAACCTGACCAGCGACATCAAGTTAATCTACGCTGTCGCCACCAACTGCCTGATTAACCAGCACGCCAACGTTAACCGCTCCGCTGAAATCCTGCGCGATGAATCCAAAGTCGAGTTCCTCGTCGTCCAGGACAACTTCCTGACCCCGACTGCAAAATTTGCCGACATCGTCCTGCCGGCCTGTACCCAATTTGAGACCTGGGGCGTCGAGGACGGCTGGAAATACTCCGACGAGGTGATTTTACAGCCCAAACTGGTCGAACCGCCCGGCGAATGCAAGTCCGACTACCAGATCTGCGCCGATATCGCTGAAAGATTGGGCATCGGCGAGGTCTACACCGAAGGCCGCGACGAAAAAGCCTGGGTCGACTACTGCCTCGGCGTCTGGCGCTCGACCCGCTTCCCCGAGTTGCCCACCCTGGATGAATTCATCGACCAGAACCTGGGCGCATGGAGCAACCCGGTCACCCAACCAGCCATCGCCTTCGAAGATTTCCGCCGCGACCCCGAAAGATTCCCGTTAAAGACCCCCAGTGGAAAGATCGAAATCTTCTCGAAGCAGTTATATGATTTTGGCAACCCGGATGAAGTCCCCGCTATTCCGAAATATATTCAAGAATGGGAAAGCCCATTTCCACCCACGCGTAGGGGCGGATCGCGATCCGCCCCTACCACCCCGGCGGTGTATCCCCTCCAGGCCCTCGGCCACCACACCCTGCACCGCGTTCACTCGACCCACGACAACAACGACTGGCTGGGCGAGGCCTTCCCGCAGCGTATCTTCATCAACCCGCTCGACGCCGCCGAGCACGGAATCTGTGATGGCGACCTGGTCCGTGTCTGGAACGAGCGCGGCGAACTGGTGATTCCGGCGAGAGTTACCCCGCGCATCCTCCCCGGCGTGGTGGATATCCCCCAGGGCGCCTGGTGGGCCCCCAACGAGAGCGGAGTTGATTTCGGCGGCTGTGTCAACGTCCTGACCTCCGAACGCTGGACTCCGTTCGCCTTTGGCACGGCCCAGCATACGATCATGGTTCAGGTTGAAAAATTGAAAGGATAAAAAGAATATGGAGCGTTACATAGGAGTTGGTGTTGCCATCATCGTAACAAGGGGTAACCAAGTTCTTTTGCTGAAACGATTGAACGTTCACGGCGCAGGGAGTTGGTCTACGCCTGGGGGACATTTGGATTTTGGTGAAACGCCCGAAGAATGTGCCATCCGTGAAGCCAGGGAAGAAACCGGGCTGGACATCGCCAACATTGCCTTCAAAGCCATTACTAACGACGTTTTTGAAACTGAAAACAAGCATTACATCAGTATTTGGATGGAAGGCGAATACCAATCCGGCGAAGCTGTTTTAGCCGCGCCCTACGAATCTTCTGAAATCGGTTGGTTCGATTGGGATAAACTGCCGCAACCTTTGTTCCTGCCATTTCAGAATCTTTTGAACGGTAATCGTTATCCAAAGACAGAATGACTCTTTAGTTTCCGCTAAGTCGTGCTTGACAATTGTGAGAGAAGTTCCCAAACAAGGAATACAAAAAGGACGGATACGAAATCCGCTATGTTCTGGCGTCAAAAAGAACGACAAAACCCGCTCAAACAGGCGTTGTTTGGTTCATTTGTAAGGTTCTGGCGAGATTT
>JAKLPV010000170.1 GCA_022013685.1 Anaerolineae bacterium | reverse complement strand
CTAATCACGACCAACCTACCTATGTGGTGTGTTCCCACTGCTCACATCCGTCTGCTTATGGGTGGTGCGAAAAATGTGGGGTCGGCACACAGTTGGAATGGGTCGACATTCGTAAAAAACCTAAATTTTGGGAATGCGATAATTGTAAAACGGAATATAGATTCCCTGTGTTTTTTTATGAAAATCCACTTATTTTTTATCCTGATGCCTTTTCTGATGTTCAAAAAATAAAAGAAATTCAGTTTATTCGCGAATATGGTCACATAACCATTACATGGCTCAAATCAGCAATTCTATTTTGGGATAAGTATCGTATCGTCCCTTTGATTTTCTCAATCGTATCTTTAATCTTGGCTATGATATGGGATCGAAATTTTACACCGTTGTCTCCTCATTTAGGCCTGATTGTATTCTCCTTGGTAACATTGTTTTTCTTGGTGTTTCTAGTAGATATAATCACTTGGCTGATTTCAAAAGTATTTTTGGCGCTATACAGAAACAAAAAAAAGAAGGGAAGACAATGAAATTCCTTTCCCGCCTCAAATCCGCGGCGCGCATCCTGCTCAAGGGCGAAGCCGCCAGCCATAAACGCGCCGAAATCCCGGCCATTACCGCCGAGGAAGTGGCCGAGATGAAGCAATTCTTCCCGCGCGAGAAGTTCTTCATCATGGGACATGCCCGCTCCGGCACGACCATCCTGATGCGCCTGGCGCGCCTGCACCCGGAAGTGCATTGCAACTACCAGGCCCACTTCTTCACCCGCGCGCCGATGCTCAAATCGTTGGTGGACAGCCCCGAAGCCGCGGACTGGCTTTCGCGCAAATCCAACCGCTGGAACCAGGGCCGCGACCTGTCGCCGCTGGTTATGCGCGCCGCCGCCGACTTCATCATGGAACGCGATGCCGCCCGCGAGGGAAAACGCATCGTCGGCGACAAAAGCCCCTCGTCCAGCATACACGGACAGGTGGTGCGCGACACCCACGCTGTTTATCCCGATGCCAAGCTGATCTACATCGTCCGCGACGGGCGCGATGTGCTCATCTCCGAGCGTTTCCGCAATTTCGTCGAAGACTCCAAATTCCTGACCGCCGAAGACCGCCGCATCATCGAAGCGCTAAAAGTCGACCAGGCCCCCTTCACAGACGGAACCCGCTCGATCTTCACTGACAGTTTCATCCGCCAGATCGCCCAACGCTGGGCAGACGATCTGAACGAGATCGACGGCGAGTCGCAGCGGCTCTACCCCGGCGCGTACTTCTCCCTGCGCTACGAAGATCTGCTCGCCCAACCCTTTGCCGAGATGAGTAAACTATGGGCTTTTCTCGGCGTCCAGGCCGATCTCGCCCTCGAAACGGACATCCAGAATGAGTTGGGACACAACCTCGACGAGGAGTGGCAGGCCCAACGCAACGGATCAATCGCCAGCTTCCTTCCAAAGGGAAAAGCCGGCAACTGGCGCAACATGTTCAGCGCCCACGACCGCCAGATCTTCAAGGAAATCGCCGGAGATGTGCTGGTCAGATGGGGCTACGAACAAACCCAAAATTGGTGATTCTTTAACCTTCCTTATCCCCCAAGGCTGTAGTATAATTTGCCTGTTATAGGCTGGCCCTCGTTGATGATTTATTTAAGACGGTGAAGGGAGTTGCGCAGGAACGAATGATTTTTCTGGGATTTCTCTGGTTATTTCATCCCCTGCCCGGCTGTGTCTGTGACACCCGCCGGTTTTTTTATCCTTCGCATAGAAGGGAGGTGAAATAGCATGACCGCAGTGTATTTACGTCAAAGTGAGTCCCAAGACCAACTGCTCAAACGCTTCCGCAAAAAGGTAGTCAAGAGCGGTGTCTTGAGCACCGTGCGTCGCAAACGATGGTTCGTATCCAAAAGCGAACAGCGCCGCATGGAAGACAAAAAGGCTATTCGCCGTCTCAAGCGACGACAGGTAAAGTCCTTTGAATAGCACCGGAACTTCTTCCGGCACAAGGACAAAGTTAGTTGGAGGTATGTATGGCAAAAGAAGACGATAAACTCGTCGTTGAAGGAGTTGTGATCGAGGCCCTGCCCGGTACACAATTTCGGGTAAAGTTGGACAATGATCACATCGTGCTGGCCTATCTTTCTGGCAAGATGCGCAAGTTTTACATCCGCATTCTGCTGGGCGATCACGTCAAGGTGGAAATGTCCCCCTATGACCTGACCCGCGGTCGTATCACCTACCGTCAGAAGAAAACCGCCAGCGGCGTCAACATCTTCGCTGAACAATAAAATTTGCCATACACCCAAAATTGACACCAAAAGAGTCGGAATCAACCCCGGCTCTTTTTTGGTTGATATAATCAAAACATGTCCTTTGCCAGAGTTGCCGTCAATATCCCCACCCTGAGCGGCGTGTTCGATTATGCCGTTCCCGCGGAAATGTCCACCAAAGTAATTCCCGGCTGCCTGGTCACAGTTCCGTTTAACCAGCAGACGGTGCAAGGAGTGGTGACGGCGCTGCCCCTTCAGCCTGCGGTGCAAAACCCCAGACCGATTTCCACGCTGTTAGATCCGCTGCCCGTCCTGACGCCGCAGCAGCTTTCCCTGGCTTTTCACCTGGCCGAAGCGACGCTAAGCCCCCTGGCGACCCTGATCAACCTGATGCTGCCGCCCGGCCTGGCCCAACAGTCTGACATACTCTATACCCTTTTTGCCCAAAAAACCGACCAGCTCGAACTCTCAGCCACCCAGACGCGGATCGTCGCCATGCTGGCCGAGCGCGGCCCCCTGCGCGGACGCCAACTCGAACGCCATTTCAGCCGCGTCGATTGGCGCAAATCTGCCGAAGCGCTGGTCAAACGCGGCCTTTTGGGCAAGGTCAGCATCCTGCCGACCCCCACCGTACACGGGAAATTCATCCGCACTGCACAGTTGGCAGTCACCCCCGAAACCGCCCGGTCCGTGATGGATTCGCTCGGCAAAACCGAGGCCACCCTTAAACGGCGCGGGGCCGCCCTGGAATTCCTGATCAGCGAACCGGATGCGGTCAACGTATCCTGGGTCTATGCCGCCAGTGGCTGTACCCTGGCCGATTTACAGGAACTGGCCGAACGCGAATTAATTATCCTGCGCGAAACCGAGATCTGGCGCGATCCGCTCGAAAAAGTGAAGAGTAATGAGAAAAAGATCGAAGAAATTACTCTCACCAGGGCGCAGGAAGCAGCCCTGGCAAAAATTCTTTCAACATTCAACACACAACATTCAACGCCGTTTCTCCTGCATGGCATCACCGGCTCCGGCAAGACCGAAATCTATCTGCGCGCCGCCGAGCAGACCTTGAAAAACAACAGACAGGTTTTAATTCTGGTTCCGGAAATCGCGCTCACGCCGCAAACCGTGCGCCGCTTCATGTCGCGTTTTCCGGGCCGGGTCGGCATCCTGCACTCGAAACTCTCGGATGGTGAACGCTATGACACCTGGCGGCGCGCCCGCAGCGGCCAGCTTTCGGTCTTGATCGGCGCTCGCTCGGCCCTGTTCACACCCTTCCAGAACATCGGCCTGATCGTGCTGGATGAGTGCCACGACAACTCGTATTACCAGTCTGATCCGCCCTTTTATCATGCCATCAGCGCGACGGAGGCGTATGTCCGCATTTGCGGCGCAACCTGCCTGATGGGGTCGGCCACCCCGACGGTCGAACAGCGCTATCGCGCCGAACACGGCCAAATGAATCTGCTAAAACTACCGGAGCGGGTTGGGCTTTCCATCGAGAACCAGACAACAGATTTTGAGCTGCCGCCCGTGCAGGTGGTCGACATGCGCGCCGAGTTACAAGCCGGAAACCGCGAGATCTTCAGCCGGGCGCTGTCCGAGTCTCTGGCTGAGACGTTTTCGCGCGGCGAACAAGCCATTCTCTTCTTAAATCGGCGCGGCACGGCCACTTATGTTTTCTGCCGCGCCTGCGGCCATACCCTGAAATGCCCGCACTGTGACACGCCCTTGACGTATCATGTTGAATCTCCGACTGGCGCCAGCACCTCCCGCCCTTCGACTGCGCTCTCGCTCCGCTCAGGGCTGTACTGCCACCGCTGCGGATACAGCCGCCAGATGCCCAAGAGTTGTCCGCAGTGCAAGAGTCCCCACATCCGCGCTTTTGGCCTGGGCAGCGAGAAAGTTGAAAGCGAAGTCACGCGGTTATTTCCAGCGGCGGTTCCGCTGCGCTGGGACTGGGAAACCACCCGCCAGAAGGACGCCCACGATATCATCCTGACCCATTTTGCCAACGGCAAGGCCAACGTGCTGGTGGGCACCCAAATGCTGGCCAAAGGCCTGGATCTGCCAAACGTGACCCTGGTCGGAATTGTGCTGGCCGAGGTCGGGCTGAATCTGCCAGACCCATTTGCCGCCGAACGCGTTTTCCAGACCCTGACACAGGTTGCCGGGCGGGCGGGGCGTTCGCACAAGGGCGGAAAAGTCATCCTGCAAACCTTCCAGCCCGAGAGCAAGATCATCCAACGCGCAGCGGGACACGATTTCAGCGGCTTTTACGCCGACGAACTGGCGAACCGCCGCCAGTTGGGCTATCCGCCTTTCGAGCGGCTGGTGCGTCTGGAACGGCGGGAACGGGATGCGGCCAGGGCCGAGGCCGAGGCCCAGAAACTGGCGACCCAGCTCAAGGGTTGGATCGAATCCGAGGGCCGCGTCCAGACCGAAATGATCGGCCCCGTCCCGTCGCCTTTTCCAAAAATTGCCGATATTTATCGCTGGCAGATCATTTTGCGCGGGCCAGACCCGGCCAGTTTGCTGAAAGGAAAAACACTGGCAGGCTGGCGGATTGAAGTAGAGCCGGTCAGTTTGCTATAATACTTTGAGCGAGGTGCGCCATGATGAATTTTTTGACCCCGAATGTGAGCAACATCCAAAACCCCGAAGAGCTGCAGGCCAACCAGCGCGGCGAGATCACTGACGCGCAAAATTCACGCTTGAATGCCAGCGTTGGGTTTCAGAACGGCTGTGGGGTACTGGTTTTTGCCCTGTTTTTAATTCCATTTTTGTGCAGTTTCAGTTTCGTTTTCAGCGAAGTGTTCTCATCCTGGCCGGTGGGCTTGCTGATCGTTGGTATTCTTTTGTTGCTGATCGTGGCGCTGATCTTACGCAGCGCCGGCGTTTTGGGCATTTGGAATCGGTGGAACGCACTCAAGCGCGACCGCGAAAACCGCGCCATCCGCCAGGGGCAGGGGCAGTTGGCTTTTGAAAAGGGGCGCTATACCGTTCAGGCCAGCGGACAAACATTATTGCTGCCTGCAAGCAACAACGCCTGCGGTCTGACGCCTGGCGCAACCTACCGGTTTTATTACCTGGAAGAGAGCGGTTTTGTGCTTTCTGCCGAGGAATTATTTCCGGCCAGCCCGGCCCAGGCGCGCAATTCGCTGCTTGAAATCCTGGCCAGCGCCAATAAATTCAACATGGAAGACCTGCAATTGAACAGTACGGGCGAGATGACCTCGGCCCAACGCATGCGGGCTTTGCCCCAAATGCTGATGGGCTCGCTGCTGGGGGTGGTGCCGCTCGGATTTGGTTTGTTTATACTCTTGAATACATCCAGGCAAAGCGATGATTTGACAGCGACTCTGATTCCGCTGATCTTTTTGGTAGTTTTTGGCCTGGTTGGCGGCTACCTGTTCCTTAATTCAATGCTCGACTTGATGGCCACCTCCCCAATGGTCACCGAAGGAGCCGGCCACAAGGAAAAACGCACCAGCGGCGGCAAGAATCGCCGGACGGTCTATTATTATGTAATCGAAGGCGTCTCTTTCCAGGTCAGCCAGGCGGCTTATCAGGCGCTGGTGGACGGGGAAAGGTACCGGGTTTATGCCCTGCCGCGCACCAAACGCCTGCTAACCATCGAACCGCTTTAAAATCACTTTACCGGGAGCTAGCAGATGAATTCAAAACAGGTTGTGCTTTCGTGGGAAGATGTGGACAAGCTGGTTCGCCAATTGCTGCCGCAGTTTCGGCGCGAGTTTACGGCGATGGTGATGATCACACGCGGCGGGATCATTCCCGGCGGGATGCTGGCCGAAGCGATGGGGCTGACCCACATCCTGACCGCAGCCGTGGATTTTCCCTTCGAGCAAGCCAATCAAAAACAGAAGTTCATGGCCTGGCCACAGTTCATCCAATTCCCGGTGGAGGAAAACCTGCGCGGACGTTCGGTCTTGATCGTGGATGATGTTTGGGGTTCCGGGCGGACAATTACGGCCGTCAAAAATCGAGTTTCGGCAGCGGGCGGATTCCCTGAAACCTGCGTGATGCACTTCAACCCTTACCGAAACCTGTTTGGCGCCGTCCGCCCTGATTATTACGCCGATGTAATCGATGCACATGTTGTTTATCCCTGGGAAATCGATCGCGGGCAGGACCTGGCTTTGTTAGGAGATGCAACTTAACCGTATGAAACCCTTGAGCATTGAGCGTCAGAAAAAGATCGATATTTTGCGCAAAAACCTGTTTTTCCAGGGATTGGGCGAAAAATCGCTTGAAGAATTATCCGTCCATACCAGCCTGCGCCAATTTGAACGTGGCGAAACCCTGTTCTGGGAAGGCGATCCGTGCGCCGGCTTGCACATCCTTGAATCAGGGAGCGTTAAACTCTTTCGCGTCTCGCCACAGGGTCGCCAGCACATCCTGAGGGTTGTCCAGGAGGGCGAGACCTTCAACGAGGTACCGGTCTTCGATAGCGGCGAAAATCCGGTCAACAGCGAAGCGCTCGAAACGGTGACCGTATGGATAGTCGATGCAGCCGCTGTCCACACGTTGATGGAAAACGACCCGGAATATTCGCTGAGGATCATCCAAAGCCTGGGAAAAATGTTGCGCCATCTGGTGCAGATGGCCTCGGAAATGGCTTTCTTGCAGGTGACTCATCGCCTGGCCCGGCTGATCAACGAGACGCCGGCCCAGGAATTAAGCGGCGAGAGCGGCGCGCGCTGGACGCAGGAACAAATGGCCGCCCGCCTGGGAACAGTGCGCGAAGTGGTGGCGCGCTCCCTGCGCGAGTTGGAACGCAGCGGGGCGATCCTGGTTGAGAATCGCCGCATCAGCGTTTCAGACCGGAATGTTTTACAAGAGTGGGCCCAGTCGTGGAATTGATCCGGGCCAGGCGGAGACAATAAAACGGCGTTGCCAGCAGGCAGCGCCGTTTTGTTTCTGAATGTGAAACGATCAAATTTGCTCGAAGCGATCTATCGGAACGACAAAGACGGTCACGCGCTTTTCGCCGGTCGGGTTGGGGGGCAAATTCTTGCGGATAACTTCGATGCCCGCATCCACCCGGTCGCTTTCCACGCCAAGCAAGAGCGTGGTGCTGCCCTTGCGGAAAAAACCGCCCGTGGAGGCAACGCGTGTCACGCGGAAATCTTCCGCTGTCAGGGCTTGCACGATTACATCAACATCTTCATCACGCAGAATGGCGATAATCATTTTCATGGCTAAAACTCCTCGAATCGCTCTACCGGCAGGGTGAAAATCTTCGCGCCGCCGACCGTGACGGGCACCGGAGTCGGCATTGGCAGGGGCGAGCCTTCAAGCGGCAGGGCCAGGTATTCAATCCGCTGGCGGCAGGAAGTCCGCAGGGCTTTGAGCACCCGTTCTTCTGCGCCGCTGGTCAGGCCAATCAAGAAGGTGGCGTTACGGCGTCCGAGAAAACCGCCTGCGCTGGAAAAGTAAATCACTGGCAGGCCAAGTTCTTCGACCGCACGCTGGGTCGCGTCGGCATCTTGTTCCTGCACGACGGCCGTCATCAGGGCTTGGATTGGGCTGGATGGGGACAAACCTGCCTCCTTTCTGTTTGTTGGCTTTATTCGATGCTGACAAGCATGTCAGCCGGGTGACTGACCTGGGTAGACTGCCCGTTGGGAAAAATGACTTCGGTATGGTCGAGCAGGCGAGAAATGGTCAGGCCTCTATATTTTACCGTAACCGGCCAGGGAAATGGATTCTCATCCCGGATTTTTACCTGTTTGGGTGAGATGATTTCAACGCCCAGAATTTCGAGAAACAGCCCAACCGGGGCTAAACCATGCAAGGAGTCGCGTTCTCCCTGACCTGTGCCAGTCTCAGCATGGTAAGTGCGGTAAAACGATTGCGAACGTTTCAGGTTGAAGATAATCGCGGACATGATATGCGCCACCAGGCGGGCGGCGTCACGCCGGTAACCATAAGCCAGCAGACCCTCGGCAATGAGTTGATTCCAGGGAATGTGAACACTCAGGCAAAGCGGGTCGGCATCGCGGACAAAGACATGCGGCAGGGCCGAAAGGCCATAGGGATGATCAAAATATTCGGCATTCAAGATGGTGCGGTTAACCATCAGGCGGGCCTCGTGTTCATCAGGAATGCCAGCCCAGAGCGGCAGAAGCAGGGTCTGATCAGAAATGGTCAAATCAACGGTTTGGATGGTCAGCCGGTCGCGGCGGCTGAGACCTTCGAACTCGAAATGGCCGACCGAATCGTAGAGTTTTTTGCTGGTCGTCACGGCCCCGCCAGCACTGAAACGAAAATCGTGACGGTCGAGACTCTCGGCCTGTTCCTTGCCACCCAACATACCCTTGATGGTTACGCGCGGACGCTTGAGCGCTTCACCATCCCCGCGAATGCGAATGATGAGTCGCGAGGCTTGTTTCAGGTCTTTTTGCAAGTCAAGTTCGGGTATCGCCTGGCGTTCGCTGAGTACCTTGCCTGGCAGGCTCAAGTGAGTATCGCGGTCGGCATAATGATAAAAAGCGGATTCAGCATCCCAGCAAGCTTCGATGCCGGCCCGCAAGGTTTCCATCTGTTTTTTGAGCAGGGTCAGGTCGGAAGTGCGCCCAAGCAAGTCGGCCATTTTGCAAAGCAGGCTGGCTTCACGGTAGAGCGCGGCAGACAAAGCCGGACTTTGAACGGTGGTAATATCGACACCCTGCGCCCAGGCATGCCAGCCCTCGAAAAGCGGGTTATCTTCAAAACCGGTCTGGGCGACATGCTGCCATTCGGGCAGGCCATTACGGTCATCATCCCGGCGCGGAGAGAACCAGGCCCAGAAGAATTTATTCAGGGCCGGGTAAGCCTGTTGCAGGAAAGATTTGTCTGGATGGCGCCGGTAACAGTTCCAGGCCAGGCTGACAAGATAAGGCGCAGCCAGAAAGCGAGCGCGCTGACCGGCCAGGCCAGGTTTGGCATCAATTTCGCCATCCTGATCCTGAACAGACAGGAAGTTTTTGAGCAGCCCGCAGGCCAGTTCGGGCGCACCGGGAATGATCGTGCTGAGATAGTAACTTTCGAGCGGCATTTGCCCGCTCCAGAAGTGCGGATGATCGCTGCCATCTCCCTGTCGCGAGTAGCCCAGATCAGGCTGGCGGACGTGGGCAAAAGAACTATGCGGCAAGTGATCAGATTTTCCTAGAAACAGTCCAAAGGCGGATTTTTGACTGAAAGCCAGGGCGGCGTCCCAATCGGGGTCGCCGGTTTGGATCTCGACAGTCTGGCTCTGGTTGAGCAGTTCGATGCGGGCGCGTTCGGCATCAAACGGACGCGCGGCAGTTCGGCGTGCCAGGTCAAAGGATTCTTGTGGATCGGGCAGGGCGGCCAGCGCCCAGGAAAATTGGCGGATATTACCGGGTGGCAGCTCGAGCGGAAGCATCAGCGCGGGGTACGGACCCGGCCCAGGCTGGGGACCACCCGTCAGGAACAAGACCGGCGACAAGTTTTCGGCTTTGCCCTCCAGCACGCTGACCGATTGGCGCTGAGCGGCAGACATTGGCTGGCCTTCGATCGGGATCAACTGCCCGGCCAGTTCGACGCTGATCGAAAGCGGGGTAACGGCCCGGTTCGAGAGCGTGATCCGCCCGGCGACCACGTTCGAGCCGGCCACCCAGTATTCGGCGCGCACATCCAGCCCGGTCAGCGGGGAAAAGTCCACATCCAGAAAATTAGGCGCGAAAAAACGCACAGCCGGGCCGCGCGCAAAATCGACAGGGTCGTTGATTATTTTGCCGTTCTGAAAAAAGCGGGGAAAAATGCGCATCAGGCGCGCGCGCAAACCATAGGTGGTGCGCAACCCAAGCGCGGAGGGGTCGCCGCCGCCCAGATCGAGCTGCCAGATGTGGTCGTCGGCATAATTGGGGTCAGACAGGCGCGCGTCAGCCGCGATGGTCAGTTGCAATGGGTCGCCGGGAGTTAGATTCCATTCTCGCATACGGCGCTTATTGTAAGGTGTGTTTGGCTGAAGGTCAAATCAAAACATTTGTGCTATAATTGCTGATTGCATTTTCTTCCCTATTCCATAGCGTACCCTTTGGGTATAGCGAGGTGCTATGTCTGCAAACGTTATTCGTGTGGTTGGCGCCCGCCAACACAATCTGAAAAATATCACCGTTGAGATCCCGCGCGAGAAACTGGTTGTCATTACCGGGCTTTCCGGCTCGGGCAAGTCGTCGCTGGCCTTCGATACCATTTTCGCCGAGGGACAGCGCCGCTATGTCGAGTCGCTCTCAGCCTATGCGCGCCAGTTTATCGGGCAGATGGACAAACCGGATGTCGATTACATCGACGGCCTGTCGCCAGCGGTTTCGATCGACCAGAAATCGACCAGCCACAATCCGCGTTCGACGGTCGGCACCGTGACTGAGATCTACGATTACCTGCGTCTTTTGTATGCGCGGGTCGGGATTCCGCACTGCCCGATCTGCGGACGGGTGGTGGTCAAACAGTCGGCGCAGGAAATCGTCGAGGCGATCGAGAAGCTGCCCGAGGGCGAGCGGGTCTTGATCCTGGCCCCGGTCGTGCGCGGACGCAAAGGCACGTACCAGGCCGTTTTCGAAGAGATCCGCAAGGCGGGCTTCGTGCGCGCCCGAGTGGACGGGAAGATCGTCAGCCTGGATGATGAGATCGAACTCGACCGCTACAAACAGCACAACATCGACTCGGTTGTAGACCGGCTGGTGATCAGCCACCCGACAGATGAATCTGAGCGCAATGCCGCCCGCACCCGTTTGACCGATTCGGTCGAGACGGCGCTCAAGTTTGGGGAGGGATATGTCACGATTTCGAAAGTCGATACTGGAAAATCGAATAACGAATTATCGAATATCGAGTCATCGAACAACGACCTCCATTTCTCCGAACATCTCTCCTGCCCCGAGCACGGCATTTCGCTGGGCGAGATCGAACCGCGCACATTTTCGTTCAACACCCCACAGGGAGCCTGCCCGGAATGCCAGGGCCTCGGCTCGAAACTCGAAATCGACCCGGACCGGGTAATCGACCCTCAAAAATCGCTCTCGGATGGCGCACTGATCGCAATGGAATGGAACAATGTGCGCGACGACGGCAACCCCGGCTATTACTGGCAAATGCTCGAAGCCATGTCGCACCACTATCACATCGACATGAACAAACCTTTCAAGGATTTGTCCCCCGAACATCAGGAGATGATTTTGCGCGGCACCAAGGGCGAACGCATACGCGTCCACTATCGCAACCGCGACGGGCGCACTGCCAATTTCGACGCTGCCTTCGAAGGCCTGATCGGCAACCTGGAGCGGCGCTACCGCGAAACCAACTCCGAGTACATCCGCAGCAAGATCAGTGAGTACATGAGCGACCGTCCCTGCCCGACCTGCCTGGGCAAGCGTTTGCGCCCCGAAGCGTTGGCGGTCACGGTGGCAGATGTCAACATTCTGGAAGTAACCGGCTGGCCGGTCAATCGCTCGCTTGAATGGGCAAAGAAGCTGGCCGCCACCGAAACCCCGTTGAGCCCGCGCCAGCAGGCCATTTCGGAGCGGATTCTCAAAGAAATCAGCTCACGGCTCGGATTCCTGGTCAATGTCGGCCTGAACTACCTGACCCTGAATCGTTCTGCCGCCACATTGAGCGGCGGCGAAGCCCAGCGCATCCGCCTGGCGACCCAGGTCGGCTCGCGGCTGGTGGGTGTGCTGTACGTGCTGGATGAACCGTCGATCGGGCTGCACCCGCGCGATAACGACCGCCTGCTCGAAACCCTGCGCGGATTGCGCGATCTGGGCAATACCGTGCTGGTTGTTGAACACGACGATGAAACCATCCGCACTGCCGACTGGATCATCGACCTCGGCCCCGCCGCCGGCGAACATGGCGGCCAGGTTGTGGCGGAAGGCACCCCGGCCCAGATTTTGGCAAATCCAAACTCGTTAACGGGAGCCTATCTCTCGGGGCGCAAGCAGGTCGAAATGCCGAAAGAGAGACGCACAGGAAACGGCAAAAGCCTGAAGATCGTCAACGCAACGGCCAACAACCTGAAAGGCGTGACCGTCTCGATTCCCCTGGGGAGATTGGTCTGTATCACCGGCGTTTCCGGCTCGGGCAAATCGACCCTGATGACGGATGTGCTGCACGGCGCGCTGGCCGCCAAGCTGATGGGCGCGCGCACCCAACCCGGCGCACATGAACGCATCGAGGGCATCGAGCATCTGGACAAGATCATCAACATCGACCAGTCGCCGATCGGACGCACGCCGCGCTCGAACCCCGGCACCTACACTGGCCTGTGGGACGAAATGCGCAAACTGTACGCGGAGTTACCGGAGAGCAAAATCCGCGGCTATAAACCGGGGCGCTTCTCGTTCAACGTGCATGGCGGGCGCTGCGAAGCCTGCCAGGGACAGGGCGAGTTGCGCATCGAAATGCAGTTCCTGCCCGATATTTACGTCCCCTGCGACGTCTGTCACGGCAAACGCTTCAACCGCGAGACCCTGCAGGTCGCGTTCAAGGGTTACAGCATCGCCGATGTGCTGGCGATGACGGTTGACCACGCGCTGGAGACCTTTGGGGCTTTCCCGCAGATGGTCAATAAGTTGAAGTTGTTACAGGAAGTCGGGCTGGGATATGTGCGCGTCGGGCAGTCTGCCAACACGCTCTCGGGCGGCGAAGCCCAGCGCGTCAAGCTCTCGAAGGAACTCTCGCGCCGCGCCACCGGGCGGACGTTGTACGTGCTGGATGAACCCTCGGTCGGCCTGCACGCCGCCGATGTGCATAAGCTGATCGAGGTGCTGCAACGCCTGGTGGGCACCGGCAACTCGGTCTTGATCATCGAACACAACCTCGACATCGTCAAGATCGCCGACTGGGTCGTGGACCTGGGCCCCGAAGGCGGCGACGGCGGCGGAGAGATCATCGCCCAGGGCACGCCTGAAGATGTGATGAAAGTGGATGCCAGTTATACCGGCGTGTTCCTGAAGGCACACCTGGCAAACGCAGGGCATTAACCCCGTTTTTAAAACACAAAGGACACGAAGGAAAACCTTTGTGGCATTTGTGTCCTTTGTGTTTAATTTTGCGTTTTTTGAGCTATAAAATCTCTTACACCGCTAAATCATTACGGAACTGCAAGCAGTAGTGGTGGAAGGTATTGCTGACCCAGGCGCTGCCCAGCCCAAACGGGGCCAGGGGCTGGTTGTCCTGCATCCAGATCTTTTCATCCTTGAGGGTATAAACCTTGCCCAACTCGCGCGCCAGATCCCAGGCCAGCGGGTAGATCTTGCCGCCCTTCTTGACGTTCTTGACGATGATCGTCAGGTAGGCGCGTTCCTTCAAAAGCGGCTTCAGTCCGGCGTAAATCTCGACCAGCAAGGCCACAAACGCCTCGTAATCGTGAATATTCCCCAGATCGTGCGGGTCATCCGAATAGACCACATCCAGCGCCTCGGTTTCGCGGCGCTTTTTTTGATTTTCGGCGCCCTTGGCGTGCAGCATATCCCAGTAGGGCGGGGAGGTCAGGACATAATCGACACTCTGGGGCGGGATGTCGTAACTGGCGGCTTTGGCCGCATCGCCGTGGATGAGTCGGGCAAACAACCCGCTGCCTGCCTCGCCCAAACCGGCTTGTTCCTGCGCGACGATTTCTGCCGCGATCTCGGCATACTTGTCGTTCAGCTCGATGCCCCAGGCGTTGCGTCCGGCCCTGAGCGCCGCTACCAATGCAGAGCCGGTCCCGGCCATCGGGTCGAGGACCGTCCCGCCCTTTTTGGTGAAAAACTCAATGAAATCCTGGGCCATCGTTTCAGGGAATTTGGCCGGGTGCACCAAGACGCCCTTCTTGCGCGGCGGAGGGTTATGAATGAACCACGATTTTTGGAACTTCAACCAGGTTTTTGGCTCGAGATCGTTCAGTTTGTTGTTGGGCATGGGGGCGATGATACCAGATTCCAAAAGATTTTCCCGTTTTTTTAGCGCTCGGTCAAGCAAAAAGGTAATTGGACACGGATACTTCGACAAGCTCAGTACAGGTTTCGCGGATTTGACGGATTTTTAAGGGGAGTACCACCCATACATAACGAATACATCCATACCCGATTAGCTTGAGCACGTTGAAATTTGGGGGAAATGTATCGTCCTTATGGCTGTTTTTAGTGCCAAAGTGGGTGAATATTCCCAAAATCTATGTTTTAGGGGTGCAGAATGTGAGTATTGCCAACAATTGGCAGGATTTTATTTCATCCAGCCAATTGGCTCAAGATCTACAGCCACTTGATAAGCTGTATTATTTTCGAGATCTATTAAAAAAGTTACGATCTTTTGGATATCCGCATCATAGCTTGTGACCAATAACTTCTTATTGTCTGGAGACCAGACCGGTTGACCATGCATCATGAAACTGACTGACGAATTTAGATTGTATGGAAGGTTGTGTCCATATCCTTTGATGCACAAATCGACCATCTGCTTAGTTGCAAGATCCAGTAGAATCAAGGAATTGTCATTTGCTTCCGTCTTGTCTGTGCCTTCGGCATCAATCCAAACGGCAATCTTCTGGCTGTCCGGTGACCAACTATAAGATCGAATAATGAGCTTAGGGTAGAGTTTTGCCAGGTTCGTCCGGGGTGTAAACTGTCCACCATCGCGTGAAACAACGTAAATATCTTGTTCTAATCTACTTTGCTCACTCCCAATAATTGAAAAATGCTCCCCATCAGGCGACCACTTCGCATCACCCGCAGACGCGATGTCTAATACAGCTAATTCCTTGTCATTTTGAATATCGTATAGGGATACAGGATAAAAGGGATATTGATCTCGGATTCTCGGGTAAACAACGCGGGCAAGCGATGGATCATAGACTATATTTACACCCTTCTTTATCCCAAAATAAATTAACCAGCTATCCACACCCCAATCGGGATATCCAGTGTCTGTATCTGCGATATTAGGCAAATCCGTACGCAACTCGTGAAGTTGTCCGGTCTGAATATTTAGCGCATACAGCCTGATTTGCTCACTATTTGTTTTACTCTGTATTGGGTAGCGAATATATTCATCAGAGAGCCAGGCTACGCCTGATACCCAATTATCCTGATCGGGAAAATCATGCACCACTTGCCCATTTGAAGTAACTATCACAATCTTGGATTGAGCCGTTTTGTATTTAGATTGACGGTATATTAATAAATTTCCATCAGGGGAAACGCTTTGCTCGGAATTTCTAGGATTTCCCTCGAAATTTTCAGGAATCCGCAAATTATTCTCTCCCATTAACACGATGCTTTGACCCAAGTGATCCAAAAACACTGCGGTTCCATCAATTGCATTGCCGTCAAAAGCAGACGAGACGGATACACAATTCTTCTGCAAACGAGAGGAGGGGCTAGCTGTTACAGTAACAGTTGTTGTTGCCGATGGGGAAGGCTTTATGGTATTTGTTGACTCGGGCGTTCGGATTGGAGTTTCCTGATGTTTCACTACAGGGCCATTCGGGGCAACTTGGGGCAAACAACTGGTAAGCGAAAGTAGCAAAATCAGAAGCGTTCCCAAGCTTTTTTTCATTATCGTTGCCTCTCTTTCATGTTCCCACACTCCGCACCGCTTTGGCACTAAAACAGCCACAAAGACGACACCCCCATTTTCCGAGAAACCGCATAATCCGGGTGCAAATCTGCATCTAGGCTTCGTGGCAAGTCGGAGAAGATTGTCAGAAAATGCCTTTTTTGCAGCCATTTGGGGGCGAAATCCGAAATTCCATGATTTTAGCTGCGGAATGTGTGGTTAAGGAATGAGCGTGATTCTACTATTAAATTGCAAGAGCCAGGGTCTTGGCCCTGGCTCTTGCTTGAAGGAGGAGAAGAGAAGTCACCGTTCGTCTGTGCTTAATATAGCACGGCAGGCCGTAGCGTGCTTGACGCTTGCCCTATGCTTAACCGATGATTACCCGACAAATGAGTTAAACTTGGATGGGAGTAAAATACATCCATGCCCACCATCGATCTGGACCAACTCACCCGCCACCGCGCCCAAACCTTTCACCTGCCGCCCGCGCCGCGCATCAGTACGCCTGAAGCGGCCCTGGATTGGGTCAACGAGCGCGGATTCATCTATTTCTGGCCGATCACTGGCGTCGACCTGCCCAGCCTGTGGACAGCGGTCGCCGGGGAAAGGGCTGTGGCTGATGCCCATGACGACCCCGGCCACGTCACCTGGGGCTGGAAAGATTCCGCGCTCGACAAGCGCCAGTGGTATTACGCCAAGCTCCTGCGCCGCAAGGCGACCATGATCTCGCTCGAGATTGCTCCGTATTTTTATGCGCTTTCAGATAACTATGGCTCGCCCAAAGAAGATCACATCATCGCCTACCAGGCCGGCCGCCTGACCGTGGAGGCCAAACAGATCTACGAAGCCATCCTGGACAAAGGTCCGCTGCACACCCTCGACCTGCGCCGCGAAGCGCGCCTGACGAGCAAGGGCAGCGATTCGGTTTTCAACCGCACCCTGGAAGTCTTACAGACCGGATTCAAAATCCTACCGGTCGGGGTGGCCGAGGCCGGCGCCTGGCGCTATGCCTTCATCTACGATCTGACAGCGCGGCACTATCCCGATTTGCCGGAAAAAGCGCGGGCGATTGGCGAAGCTGAAGCGCGGCAAAAGCTGCTGGAAGTGTTCTTCGCCTCGGTCGGGGCGGCCCAATTGCGCGATGTGACCCGTCTGTTTGGCTGGAGCAACGAGTTGACCGTCCGCGCCCTCAAGCGTTTGGTCAACGGCGGGCAGGTGACGGGTGGCGCGATCTGGCCGGAAAAAGCCGGAGAGTGGTACGCGCTGTCGAGTCTGGTCGGTCAGGGAGCGTAAAATCTCCCGGCTTCACACTTCGAATAATCCCAAATTCTGGCCCGCAGGGTGCTTCGCAAAGACTTTGGAGTCCGAAAAGTCCTTGACGTACTGAACAGATGTGCTATACTCTCGTTATCGTTACCTTTATCCTGTTTTGGAGAAAAATATGGCTCGTAAATCAAACCCTCAAGCTGAACCAATGCCCCGTGTTACCGGCATGGATGACGCCAAACGCGCAGTGCTCGATAAGGCCCTTGGCGATATTGTCAAACGCTACGGCGACGGCTCGATCATGCGCCTGGGCGAAGCCCACAGCATGGTCGTGGACGCCATCCCGACCGGCTCGCTCTCGCTCGATATTGCCCTGGGCGTCGGCGGCTTGCCGCGCGGGCGCATTACCGAAATCTACGGGCCAGAATCTTCGGGCAAGACCACGCTTTGCCAGCACCTGGTAGCCGAAGCGCAAAAATTGGGCGGCACGGCAGCTTTTATCGATATGGAACACGCCCTCGACCCCGGCTACGCTGCCAAGGTGGGCGTGGATATCGACAACCTGCTCGTCTCGCAGCCGGATACCGGTGAACAGGCCCTCGAAATCGCTGAGACGCTGGTCCGCTCCGGCGCTGTGGACGTGGTGGTGATCGACTCGGTCGCTGCCCTGGTTCCACGCTCGGAACTGGAAGGCGACATGGGCGATTCGACGATGGGTATGCAAGCGCGCCTGATGAGTCAGGCGCTGCGCAAGCTGTCTGGCGCCATTAACCAGACCAAGACGATGGTTATTTTCACCAACCAGCTGCGCCAGAAAATCGGCGTCATGTTCGGCAACCCTGAAACCACCACCGGCGGCCAGGCGCTCAAGTTTTACGCCACTGTCCGTCTCGATGTGCGCCGCATCCAGTCCATTAAACTGGGCGCGGAGATCATCGGTAACCGCACCCGCGTGCGCGTGGTCAAAAACAAGGTTGCGCCGCCCTTCCGCACCGCCGAGTTCGACATCATGTACAACGAAGGCATCTCGAAAGAGGGCGACGTGCTCGACCTTTCGACCCAGTTGGAAATCGTGCAGAAGCGTGGCGCTTTCTTCTCGTATGGCGATATCCGCCTCGGACAGGGACGTGAAAACTCGAAAGAATTCCTGCGCCAGAATCCCGAAGTAGCCCTGGAAATCGAAACCATCATCCGCCAAAAAGCCCTGGGCGGCGAACTTCTCCTGCCGGTCGATATGGGCGGCGACGATGGCGGCAGCGAAGAATAGTTGGGTCATGAAATTTGAACGGCAAACACGATACGCTTGGCGTATTGTGTTTGCCGTTTTTTTTGTTTTTGCCCTGCTGACAGCCTGCGCCCCGCCCGCTGAGACAGCCTTTTTCATCCCGCCGACTGCGCCAGCCAGCCCACCCTCCGCCGCCACGATCATCAGCCTATGGACGGCAACGCCTACCGAAGAAACGGGCCGGGAGCAGTCCCCCACACCCGAAACCATATTCACACCACCCCCGACCACAAGCGAAACGCCAACGCCAGAAAATTGCACCAACGACCTGAAATACCTGACCGACCTGACCGTGCCAGACGGCAGTCCGGTCAACCCCGGTGAAAAGATCGACAAACAGTGGCTGGTGCAGAATAGCGGAACCTGTAATTGGGACGATAATTACCGGCTCAAACTGGTGAACGGATTCCAGCCGCTCGGCGCTGAGACCACTCAACTACTATTCCCGGCACGCGCCGACAATCAGGTAACCATCCAAATCTTCTTTACGGCCCCAACTATCAGTGGTGTGTACCGTTCAGCCTGGCAGGCCTACGATCAGAACGGTCTGCCTTTTGGAGAAACCATTTACATAGAAATTACGGTGCCATAAACAAACATAACCCACACATGTGCCAAGACATGTGTGGGTTATGTTATGCTTTAGTTTCCGCTAAGTCGTGCTGTGACAATTGTGAGAGAAGTTCCCAAACAAGGAATACAAAAAGGACGGATACGAAATCCGCTATGTTCTGGCGTCAAAAAGAACGACAAAACCCGCTCAAACAGGCGTTGTTTGGTT
>JAKLPV010000169.1 GCA_022013685.1 Anaerolineae bacterium | reverse complement strand
TGCTCAACTGATCGTTCATCTCTGATGCTCCTTGTATCCCGCCAGTTGGGATGCTTTGAGCATACTTATCCAAACCTTATTTGTCAACTACTGCCCCGTAGGGGCCACTTTTCCCGAGCGCAGTCTCGGAAAAAGCGTAGAATCTTCCAACAAAATGCAGACTGAACCTGTTTCTCCGATTGAAACATCTCTACCTCGTGTTGTCTCTGTTCACGGTCTGGTGGAATTTGTATTGCAATCGGGCGACATCACCCCTGGCGGGTTTCAAAAGCGGGACCGCGCCCAGGCCGGCACTCAGGGCCATAAGCAGGTGCAGAGCAACCGCCCCGAAGGATACCAGGCCGAGGTGGAGATTTCCTGCCGGGTGGAAGGCGCAGACCCACCCCTGGAAGTGCGTGGCCGAATAGATGGCCTATACGCCAACGCAGAGCCAGTTATCCTCGAGGAGATCAAAACCACCACCCTGAGCCTGGAACTGGTGGGCGATAATCACAATCCCTTGCATTGGGCGCAGGCACAGTGCTATGCCTATATGGTTGCCCGGCAGCAGAATTTGAGCAAGATCAGTGTTCACTTGACGTATTACCACCTGGACAGCAAACAAGAAAAGACTTTCGAACGCCATTTTACACTGGCCGAATTGGAAACCTTTTTCCACGGCTTGATCACTTCTTACCTGGACTGGTTTCGAAAGATCAGCGCGTTACAGTCCAGGCGCGATCAATCGATTCAAGAGCTCGAATTCCCGTATGAAGAATATCGCCCAGGACAGCGGGAGATGGCAGTGGAAGTCTATAAAGCCATCCGAAACAAAGACCGTCTATATGTGCAGTCGCCAACCGGGGTGGGGAAGACCATCGCAGCCCTTTTTCCGGCAGTGAAAGCCCTGGGGCAGGGCCTGGCAGCCAAAATCTTTTACCTGACCGCGAAAACGCCTGGCCGCCTGGTGGCAGAAAAAGCGCTGGATGATATGCGTCAGGCCAACCTGCAACTTCGCAGCGTGACCCTGACTGCCAAAGAGAAGATCTGTTTTTGCCCGCCGGTCAACTGCGACCCGGAAATCTGTCCATTTGCCCGCGGCTATTTCGACAAGGTCAAGCTGGCGTTGGAGGAGATCGACCAGCACCAGGCATTCACCCGCCCGGTCATAGAAGAACTCGCCCGGCAGTATGAGATCTGCCCTTTCGAGTTTTCGCTGGATCTGGCGTTGTGGATGGATTGCATCATCTGTGATTACAACTATGTCTTTGATCCGCGCGTCTATCTGCACCGTTTTTTTGACTTCGATACAGAACCCTACATTTTCCTGGTCGATGAGGCCCACAACCTGCCCGACCGGGCCAGGGCAATGTACTCGGCGGAACTGGACAAAGATGCCGTGCTGGAACTACAGCGTACCCTGAAACCGCATTTGCCAGAGCTGGCAAAAAACCTGAACGCGATCAATAAGTTTCTGCTGGAGATGCGCAAAGCCTGCCAGGCGGAAGGCAAAGATGCCCTGGTGGAGTACGAGCTTCCGGAAACGCTGCTCAAGGTAATCCGGGAATTCAGCCAGAAGGCCGAAGACTGGCTGGCTTTAAATACTCCCGCCGACTTTCGGCAGGCGCTGCTGGAGCTTTATTTCCTGTGTCTTAACTATCTGCGCACAGCCGAATATTTCGACTCCTTCTATGTATCCTACTTTGAGCGGCTGGGGCAGTCCAATCTCAAGGCAAAAATCTTTTGTCTCGATCCTGCCCCGATGCTGGCCATGCCGCTGGAGCGCGCCCGCTCGACCATCTTTTTCTCGGCGACATTACTGCCGATCGAATATTTTATGAAGCTCCTGACCGGCGCGACAACCCATCCCAAGCGCATCTTCCAATCCCCGTTTCCGCAGGAAAATGTCTGCCTGTTAATCCACGACAGAATCTCGACCAAATACGCCCAACGGGCCGATTCCTATGCAGCGATTGCCGATGCCATTGAGACCATCTGCAGCGCGCATCTGGGAAATTATTTAGTCTATTTCCCATCCTATGCTTACCTCGCGGCTGTGCTTGAACTACTCCAAGAAAAGCTGCCAGAAGGGCGGCTGCTTGTTCAGGATCGGGGCATGTCGGAAACAGAGCGCGAAACGTTTTTGGAACGGTTTTCGGCCAGCAATCAGGAAACGCTGGTCGGGCTGGCGGTCATGGGCGGCATCTTTGGCGAGGGGATTGATCTGGTTGGAGAGCGGTTGATCGGGGTTGTGGTTGTTGGTGCGGGGGTGCCGCAATTGGGGCTGGAGAGAGACCTGGTCAAAGCTTACTTTGACAGCCGGGGCGGCAGTGGTTTTGCCTATGCTTACCAGTATCCCGGTTTCAACCGGGTGTTGCAGGCCACCGGTCGGGTCATTCGCGCCGAGACAGATCGGGGCGTCATCGTTTTGATTGATGACCGATTTACCCATGCCCGTTACCGCCAGTTGTTCCCTACACACTGGCAGGGTTATCAAGTTGTCCAAAGCACACGCGAGATAAATGAGAAATTGACACGCTTCTGGGCGCAGGATTAATGGATTTTTGTTCAACCTTTTCAGGCAGACAAAAGATGATGGCGGTTGGACTGGAGTTATTGCAACTTGATTATGAAAACGCCCATTTCCACAAGATTGGGATGAAAACCGGGGTTTGAATCCCCGTAAGGCCTTCCTGTTACGCATACCAGTGAGTTTGAAGTGGAACTTAAACAAAAGCCCCGCTTATTTCGAGCGGGGCTTTTGTGCAATGCAACTTATTTTTTCAGCATTTCGCAGCAAATTATCGCTTAATGCAGCTTTCTTGATTTGCAAATCAATCTGGAACCGAAAGAGCACTCCTTGGAGTCGTACACCTGTCTTAAAGCATCACACGGCAGGATGAGGGGGGCATCCTACCGTGTGACAAGATGAATTTTACAGGTATTTCTAAATAAATCAAGGGTTTTGCCAGGCAAAATCTGAGCCGCTTTGTGAACAATCCCACAGATTGGTGGTTGTTTCCTTGCCTCTTTTGCGCTACACTTTTTCTGGATATCTACCAGCCTATCTGCAAACTTGGAGGACACCATCATGTATATCATTCGTTTTATCTGGCGAGTCTGGCTTGCCACTGCGCTCATCCTGGGCGCAGGAGTTTTTGTTTCTCAACCTGTTCAAGCCGTGGGAACCTGCGCCCTGAGCGCGGGCCAGGTTGTGATCAACGAGTTCGTGCCATCTGCCAGCAACGGGGTGGACTGGCTCGAACTGTACAACACAACGGACAGCACACTCGACCTGAGCAATTGTTACATCGACGATATCGCCGGGGGCGGCGGCAGCCCTGTCCAGATCGCTGCCGGGACAACCATTGCCCCGTACGGTTTCTGGACAATGGATCGTTCCAGCTATTTCAACAATGGCGGCGACGATGTCCGTTTGCTTCTGGACGACGCTTCAACTGTTTTGGATAGTTATACCTATGGCTCCACCGCCTATGATCTATCCTGGTATCGTTTGGGAGATGGCGTCAGTTGGCAGGCAACTGCCACCAGTTCGCCCACCAAAGGTACCACCAATGGCGAGGCGAGCACTTGCGGTACCGGTTCCTGGACACCCGGCACCCTGGAGATTCACCACATCAACATCGGCCAGGGCGATTCGACCCTGATTGTTGGCCCAACCGGCAAGTCATTGCTGATCGACGCCGGCGAAACCTACTGGAACTCCAGTACCGACGCACAAAAGATCGGCCCGTATGTTGAAGCTGTACTTGGCTGTAAGGAATTGGATTATGTGGTTATCACCCATTTCCACGCCGATCACATTGGCTATGTTGGCTATGGTGGGCTTTGGAATCTGATCGAAGTTCAGAACTTCACCATCGGCCAAACCCTGCACCGTGACTACAACACCTATATGGGCACCACCAGCGGTACTTTTACCAACTGGAAAACCTATCTCGAAGGCAGCGGCCAGGCCAAACTGAATCCGGTCATCGCAGTGGAAGGCACCAGTCAGGTGGATCTCGGAAACGGCGTGGCCTTTGACATTGTCACCGTCGATGGGAATGGCGCAATCCGCCCCGGCGATTTCAGCGCCGATCCACTGCCTGTTTCCGAAAACGACTATAGTATCGGCGCGGTTCTGCGCTATGGCGACTTTGATGAATGGTTGGGTGGTGATCTGGACGGCCAGTTCTACACCAGCGGATTCAACTACAACTACCATGACATCGAGCTGAGCGTCGCTCCCGAAGTGGGCGATATCGATGTTTACAAAGTCAACCACCATGGCAGCGACCATTCGAACAGCGCTACTTTCATCAACCAGCTCGATCCTGAAGTATCGATCATCTCGGTGGGCAGTGACAACACCTATGGCCACCCCCGCCAGACGGTGATGAATGACCTGCTTTTTACCAGTGATGTTTACATGACCGAACGCGGCGATCCCCTGACCGACATCGGTGGCGCGGCAGTGGTTGGGGATATTGTCATCAAGACGACAGACGGCTCAACCTATACAGTGAATGGCAACATATACACAGCCACCGAGCCGGTCCGCATCGATGCGGATGGCGACGGCTACTTCGCCGAAGTTGATCCAGGGGATAACAACCCCTTCCAAAAACCGGCTCCGAACGGTGGTTGCGATGCCCCTTACCAGTACTGTACGGGTTGCTCGATTTCGTCCGGACAGGTACTCATCAACGAGATTGCTCCATCAATCGCGAGCGGCGTGGATTGGGTCGAGTTGTACAACACGACTTCCGGCGACCTGGATCTCGGCTACTGTATCATCGATGACATTGCCAGCAGCGGCGGCAGCCCCTACCAGATCCCGGCCAATACGATCATCCCGGCCAACGGCTATTGGACGCTCGACCTGAGCAGCTATTTCAACAATACCGGTGATGATGTGCGCTTCCTGATGGATGATGCTGTCGCAGTGCTGGACAGCCTGACCTACGCCTCGACCACCACCGACCTGGCCTGGTACCGCTCTCCCAGCGGTGGGGTGTGGCAGTCGACAGCCACCAGCACCCTGACCAAGGGCGGCGCCAACCCGATTACAACCGCCTACCTCAGCCCGACACTTCAAGCAGTAGCGGCGGGCGGGGATGGCAACGGCTTCCAGACCAATCCAGCCAATGCTTTTTCAGACAATGCCGCTTTTGCTGTCGATACCGACAGTGGCACGAACACCAGTACATCTTGCACGGACGCTGGCAAGGATAAGCATGTTTTCTATGGTTTTGGCTTTGCAATTCCATCCGGGGCAACCGTGGATGGAATCGAAGTTCAGCTTCAATCCAAAGTGGACAGCACCAGTGCTTCGCCAAGGATGTGTGTCCAGCTCTCCTGGGATGGCGGCCTGACCTGGACGGCTGCCAAGAACACAGTCGTGCTTTCGACAACAGAGAAAACCTATTTGCTGGGCGGTCTTGCCGATCTGTGGGGCCGCTCCTGGACCCCGTCCGAGTTGGCCAACCTGCGGATTCGCGTCATCAACATCGCCAGCTCGACGGCTCGCGATTTCTCGCTCGACTGGTTGAGCGTGCGAGTTCTGTACCATTAGGAGTCCTGCTTTACAATAAAACAGAATGCCATCCTGAACAGGGTGGCATTCTGTTTTGAATAAGTTTTGTGAGAAGGATTCCTCGTTTGTTCCAGGGGAAATAATTCAAAATCCGATGGGTGTGTTTCATTTGAGTTGAAGACTGGTCAGACAGCCAAAGGTAGCTCGGCATAAACTTGTGGTTCGCAAATAGCGGCAACTTCTAAAGCTGTGGTCGGCAAGCCATTTTTTTGAGATGCTATCATCTTGGGTGCCGACCACGGTTTTCCATAGAGCCGGAGATGACGTTGTGCTTTTGAGTTGGAAGCCATGGTTTCTTTCCTGAAGTGGTTTGGGAAAACTCACTTTATCAGATTGAAGCCTGGCTTTCAACTCATTTGAAACGCACCCAACTCAAATAAAACACACCCAAAAGATTTGCAAGCCTGCTATGACTGGCTCAAATCAAATATTTCAGGTACTATTCAGCTAATTCCTGCCTCAGCGCGCAACACCTGAGACCTGATACCTGGTACCTGACACCATAATCATGAACAGACTCTCCATCGACATTACCGGTATTGTTCAGGGAGTCGGATTCCGGCCCTTTGTCTATAACCTCGCCACCCGCCTGGAACTGGCCGGCTGGGTGCGCAACACTTCGGCAGGCGTGGATATCGAACTCGAAGGCAAAACCCCAGCACTGGATGAATTTATCCAGCGGTTGCGCGCCGATGCTCCGCCACTGGCATATCTCGACCAGGTGCATGTCACCCCGCGCGATGGCCTTGTCGGCTACAAAACCTTTGAAATCCTGCACTCCGAGAGCGTTTTGGGCGCTTTCCAACCCATTTCGCCGGATGTCAGCATCTGTCCGGACTGTTTGCGTGAACTTTTGGACCCCAACGACCGCCGCCATCGTTATCCCTTTATTAATTGCACCAACTGTGGCCCGCGTTTTACCATCATCACAGACATCCCCTATGACCGGCCCAAGACCACCATGGCGGTTTTCCCGATGTGCCCGAACTGCGAAACCGAATACCGCGACCCGGTCGATCGCCGTTTCCACGCCCAGCCGGTGGCCTGCCCCGAATGTGGTCCGCATATCTGGCTTGAAGCAGCCCAGCCTGACACTCTCCCCCAAAACATTCCTAGCGACGATGCCATTTTGGCGGCCCAACACCTGCTGCGCGAGGGCAAAACAGTGGCGATCAAAGGCCTGGGCGGCTTTCACCTGGCTTGCGATGCGCTAAACCCTGCTGCGGTTGACGCGCTGCGCGCCCGCAAACTGCGGGTCGACAAACCCTTCGCGCTGATGATGCCTGACCTGGCAACGATTGAACAGCATTGCTACCTCAATTCTGACGAACGCAGCCTGCTCGAATCCGCGGCCCGACCGATTGTTTTACTGCGCCGCCGCCCAGAATCGACCCTTGCCAAACAGGTTGCCCCCGGCCAAAACCAACTGGGGGTCATGCTGCCCTATACGCCCCTGCATTACCTGCTTTTTTCTGATTTGCCGGCCGCCCAAATCCTGGTAATGACCAGCGCCAACCTTTCTGAAGAACCGATCTGTACCGATAATATCGAGGCCCGCCAGCGCCTGGCAGGTTTGACAGATGCCTTCCTGATGCACAACCGCGATATTCACATGCGCACCGATGACTCGGTCATGCGCGTATTGCAATTACCTGCAAACAGCAATGCCTCAGTTCCACAGCCAGCCACATCTCACGTATATCCCATCCGGCGCTCGCGCGGCTATGCGCCGTTTCCCGTTCACCTGCCCAAAAACCAGGTTTCGTTGTTGGCGACCGGCGCAGAACTGAAGAACACCTTTTGCATCACCAACGAAAATTACGCTTTTCTCAGTCACCACATTGGCGATCTCGAAAACTACGAAACGCTCAAATCTTTCGAAGATGGCATTGCCCATTTCGAAAAACTCTTCCGCGTCAGGCCTGTCGCGATTGCCTGCGACATGCACCCCAACTACCTCGCCACCCGCTATGCTCAGGAACGCTCCGAGCGCGAAATCTTGCCACTCATCCCCGTCCAGCACCACCACGCCCACATCGCCGCGCTGATGGCCGAACACGGGCTGGATGGTTCCGAGCCAGTGATCGGGGTCGCCTTTGACGGAACCGGCTACGGCGAGGATGGCAAAATTTGGGGCGGAGAATTCCTGCTGGCAGATTATGCCGGTTACCGGCGTTTTGCCCACCTGCGCTATTTCCCGCTCCCAGGCGGGGACGCGGCCACCCGCCGCCCGTCGCGCACGGCCCTGGGCCTGCTCCACGCCCTGGGGCTGGACTGGGACGATGCCCTGCCCACCCACAGCGATCTGTGCTACGATGACCGCACTGCTTTGCGGGCGCAGTTGGAGCACAAGATCAACAGTCCGCTCACCTCCAGCATGGGCCGTTTGTTCGATGCCGCCGCCGCGCTAGCCGGAGTACGCCAAAACGTCAATTACGAAGCCCAGGCGGCCATCGAGTTCGAAGCGCTGGCTGACCCCGCTGAAACTGGTTATTACCCGTTTGAGTTCGCCGATGGGCAGATCAACCCTTCCGCCGCCATCGAAGCCCTGATCGCGGATGTGCTTTCAGGAAAAGCTGTCAGCCTGGTTTCAGCGCGATTCCACAATGGGGTGGCGCACCTGGTTCGGGATGTTTGCGCCAGCATCAGGGTAGAATCGAGCGTGTCGCGCGTCGCCCTGAGTGGAGGAGTGTGGCAAAATGTCACCCTTTTAGAGAAAACCATCCCGCTGCTGCAAAAAAATGGTTTTCAGGTATACATTCACGGCAAGGTCCCGGCCAATGACGGCGGGTTGGCGCTTGGCCAGGCCGTGATCGCGGCAAAATATTTGGGGTCAAACGCCCCTTGATGTTTGGTTTTTATCCATAGCAGTTTTTCCAAAATCTTCGGGTTTTGGAATCGGAAAGGAGATTTCTTATGTGTTTAGGTGTACCGGGAAAAATCGTCGAAATTTATGAAAAAGAAGGCCTGCCAATGGCCAAGGTCGATTTTGGCGCAGGAACACTGCGCGAAGCTTGTTTGGCCTATGTGCCCGAAGTCCAGGTGGGTGATTACACCATCATCCATGTTGGTTTTGCGCTGAGCATTTTGAGCGAAGAAGACGCCATGGAAACCCTGGCCTTGCTGCGCGAGATGGAAAGTTTGGGGGAAGAGTTGGGCCCAGATGAAATACGTAACTGAGTTTCGCGATGCCGATCTGGTGCGCGGTGTGCTGGCGAAAATCCGCCAGACGGTGACGCGCCCGTGGACAATGATGGAGATCTGCGGCGGTCAAACACACTCGATTGTGCGTTATGGCATCGACCAGCTCTTGCCGCCCGAAATTGAACTGGTGCATGGGCCTGGCTGCCCGGTCTGCGTGACCCCGCTCGAACAAATCGACCGCGCCCTGGCCATTGCTTCCCGCCCGGATGTGATTTTTACCTCGTATGGCGATATGCTGCGCGTGCCCGGCTCGAGCCGTGATCTATTCTCTATCCGCGCTTCGGGCGGCGATGTGCGCGTGGTTTATTCCCCGCTGGATGCAATCAAGATAGCCCAGGCCAACCCCGAGAAACAGGTTGTTTTCTTTGCGATTGGCTTTGAGACAACCGCCCCGGCCAATGTCATGGCGGTGACGCAGGCTAAGGCATTGGGATTAAAGAATTTCAGCGTCTTGGTTTCGCATGTGCGCGTGCCGCCGGCCATGCATGCCATTCTGGGCTCGCCTTCCAACCGGGTGCAGGGATTTTTGCTGGCCGGGCATGTTTGCGCAGTAATGGGCTACCACGAGTACCCGCCCCTGCTCGAAAAATATCAGGTGCCGATGGCGATCACCGGCTTCGAGCCGCTCGATCTGGTGCAGGGCATTTACGAAACCGCGCGTATGTTGGAAGCCGGCCAGGTGGAAATTTTCAACGCCTACTCGCGGGCTGTGAGCTTTGAAGGCAACCAGCCTGCGCAAAAGATGATCGGGCAGGTTTTCATGGAATGTGACCGCGCCTGGCGCGGGATTGGCGTTATCCCGGCTTCGGGCTGGTGCTTGCGCCCTGAATTTGACGAGTTCAACGCCGAAAAACGCTTCGATGTCGGCAATATTGTCACCAAAGAGTCGCCGCTGTGCATTGCCGGGCAGATCATGCAAGGACTCAAAAAGCCGCACGATTGCGCGGCTTTTGGGGTGCAGTGCACCCCCGAAACACCCCTGGGCGCGACGATGGTTTCTTCTGAAGGGGCCTGCGCGGCCTATTACAAATATGGACGTTAATGGGTAGGGGCAACCCAATGCTTCGCCCCTACGCAAGGATGGCTGAATGAACGAAGTCGATATTACCGGCGCGGTATGCCCTGTTCCGCTGGCCCACAATGAGCAAATCGTCATGGGGCACGGCGCGGGCGGCAAAATGGCGCACGATCTGATCAACAAAGTTTTCCTGCCGACTTTCGATAACCCGGCCCTCGGCGCCGGGGATGACGGGGCGGTGCTCTCGCTTCCGGCCGGGCGGCTGGTCGTCAGCATCGATTCGCACGTTGTTTTTCCGCTTTTCTTTGCGGGCGGCGATATTGGCCGCTTGGCGGTCTGTGGCACGGTCAACGATGTGGCGGTGATGGGGGCGACTCCGCTCTACCTGACAGCCGGGTTTATTCTTGAAGAGGGCCTGCCGCTGGAGACCCTGCGACGGGTGGTTGAGTCGATGAAACAAGCCGCAGACGAGGCCGGAGTCAAAATTGTCAGCGGCGATACAAAGGTTGTCGAGCGCGGCAAAGGCGACGGGATCTACGTATCCACGAGCGGTGTCGGGATTCTGCCCGAGGGGCGTCAAATCTCCGGCAGGCGGGCCGAGGCCGGGGATGCAGTCATTCTGAGCGGCTTTATGGGCGACCACGGGATTGCGGTGCTGGCGGCGCGCGGCGAACTGGGGTTTGAGACCGGTGTGCAGAGCGACTGCGCCCCACTTAATCACCTGATTGCGGCGGCCCTGGCCGCGAGCGAGAATATTCACGTTTTGCGCGACCCGACCCGCGGCGGGGTGGCAACGACCCTGAACGAGATCGCCAAACAGTCCGGGGTTTGCATCACCCTCCATGAAACATCCCTGCCGGTGCGCCCGGCGGTGGCTTCAACCTGTGAGATGCTCGGTTTCGATCCGCTTTATATTGCCAACGAGGGCAAAGTGCTGGTGCTGGTGCCCCGTATCGATGCAGAAAAAGTGCTGGCGGCAATGCGCGCCACGGAATACGGCGCAGATGCGGTGCTGATAGGCGAGATCAGCGCTGCCCCGCAGGGCCGGGTGCTGATGAAAACCGCCTTCGGCTCGACGCGCGTGGTGGATATGCTGGCAGGTGAGATGCTGCCACGGATTTGTTGATCGGCTGATTTCAGGTCTGGGATAACCAATCGATTGCCAGTTGGCTGGCCTGCGAAACAAGGGCTGCGGTTTTGTCGGACAATTCCCTGGTAAAGCCAAAAGAATAACCGCGCACAGAAACAAGCGCCGAAGCGGGCTTTTTTTTGTACAAATTTTCGCACATTGAAACCAGCGATTGCGGGGTCAGGTGATGGGTGAATGGAGAGTGCTGAAATTCACTTTCCACTTCAATCCTCTGCACGGGCGTAGGGATGTTTTCCGTATGAGCATCCACAAAACAGACACGTTCGTAGCCGGCAATATCTTCTGCCAATTCAGGGGTTAGTTGCAGGCAGAAAAGAAAATCCAGTTTGTCGTTTTCAGGGAAATCATCATCATACGTTTCTGGAGCCGGCAATCCAAATCGCACTGCAATGGCGCACAGGATGTGCCAGGCCACCCCATCGTCCTGCCGGTCAGGGTTTCCATAACCAACCAACAACCATTTGTTCATAAGTTACTTCTCATCTCTTTGTTCAAAATATTGATAAAAAAACGGATACAGGCCAGCCGGCATTGTACCCGTTTTTTGATGCTCATTTCTGTTGCGTGACGGATAAATATTAGTCGCGCTGCAAGGTTTTTAGCAAAACGCCATCCGGACCAATGATATCGAGCTGGATGGGCATCTGCCCGACAGCGTGGGTTGAACACGAAAGGCAGGGGTCGTATGCGCGGATCGCGGCTTCAACCCGATTCAACATACCTTCCTGTACGTCCGGGCCCTTGACGTAGGTTTTTGCAACGCTGTCAACGGCATTGCTCATGGCCCAGTTGTTATGCCCGGTCGAAACAATCAGATTGACCTTGAGCAGTTTGCCATCTTCGTCCGCGGTGTAATCGTGAATCAGGGTTCCACGCGGGGCTTCGATGATTCCCACGCCATGCCCCGTGTAATTTTGGCGGGTATTCTGAATGTCTGTGCTCATAATGTCTTTGTCTTCGCACAGAACACGCACACGCTCGGCGGCAAACAGGGCTTCGATCAGGCGGGCATAATGATAATAGAGCGTGTTTTCAACCGGTTTGCCCCCATTCAGGGCCTTGAATAGTTTCAGTTCTTCGTTCGCCATCGGGGTATCGATTTTGTCGGCAATGTTCAGTCGACCCAGCGGTCCCACGCGGTAAACGCCATCGGGATAGCCCATCTTTTTGTAAAACGGGAATTTGAGATAGGACCAGGGTTCGACATGTTCCTGAATATATTCAAGATAATCTGCGCCATCAAAACGTTCCATTTCAACGCCTGCACGGCTGATCAGGCGAATGTCGCCATCGTATAATTCCAGGCCATTTTCAGGGGTGACCAGACCGAAATAGCCGGTTGGGAAGACGGCAAACTTGTTGATGTCTTCCATGTTGGCCGCGGCCCAATCTTTCATGATTTGCAGGCCAATTTTCAGGGCATCGATGGCATCATCTACCCCATTAAGGATCGAATCGCGTTCTTCGATCTTGAGCGACTTGTTTACGCCGCCCGGCACGGCAAAGACCGGGTGAATGCGGCGGCCGCCGAGGGTTTTGATAATTTCCTGGCCGAATTTACGCAGCATAACCGCTTTCACGGTCAGACCAGGGTTAGCCCCAACCAAACCGACCACGTTGCGGGTGGCGGGATCAGAGTCAAAACCCAGGAGCAGGTCGGGGCCGGCCAATTCAAAAAAGTGCATTCCATGGCTTTGGATAATCTGCCCCATGTGCATCAATTCGCGCAGCAGGTTGGCCGGGCGCGGCGGCATCTGACCAGTCAACGCGTCGCTGGCTTTTGCCGCAGCCAGGTGATGGCTGACCGGGCAAATGCCGCAGATGCGCGGCGTAATTTGGGGCATTTCAAAATACAGGCGGCCTTCACAAAACTTTTCAAACCCGCGAAATTCATTAACATGCATATAAGCGTGATCCACCGAGCCATCATCTTTCATGTGAATGGTGACTTTGGCATGGCCTTCGATACGGGTAACGGGTTCGATGGTAATTTTCTGGGTGCTCATTTTTTATCTCCTCGACATTCGATATTTGTGATTAGAAGCGCTCTACCAGTATCAAATCATCAAATATCGCAAATTCTTAGTGCCAGTGTAGTAACTCATCCTTGAGCTCTGGTTTGCGGCCCTGGGCCAGTTCACTCAGAACGTAAAAGATAACATCTGCATCGGGCGGGCAACCCGGAACGCTATAATCGACCGGCACAACTTCTTGAATCGCGCGGGTTTTGGTCATCGTTGCCAGTTCGGGGTCATTCGGAATCTGCGAACCAGGCTCATTGCTCTCTGCATCCACATACGCCCGTTGCAGCGCTTCCTGCACGCCGCAAAAATTACGCATGGCCGGGACGCCGCCAAATACCGCGCAATCTCCCAGCGCCACCAAAATCTTGGCGCGCGCGCGCATTTTGTGAGCGACTTCTTCGTTGGCTGTGTTGTTAATGCCGCCTTCGAGTACGCCCACATCCACGCCGCTTTCATCCGGTTCTTTCAGGTCAGTAATCGGCGTAGAGCGCAGATCAGCCAGCTCGATAATTTTCAAAATGCGCTCATCCATATCCAGCAAAGACATATGACAGCCAGCACAACCACACATCCAGTCTGAAGCAATTTTTGGTTTAGCCATAGGAATCTCCTTACCGTTAACTCAACACCACACTCGATTTGCGCGCGTGGATCGATTTCTTCCAATCCGTGCTGACCGGCATGTTCATGCGCATCGCAACTTCAGCAAGCACGTCGCTGTTTTCGCGCACACCTTCCGGCGCAGCAACGGCTTTCTCTGCCTTTTGCACCCGGCCATCCATGCTCACATAATGGCCTTCCTGCTCCGACCAGATCGTCACCGGTAAAACCACATCCGCTTTTTCGGTCAAGCTCGATTCGTAAGCAGCCTGAACCACCAGGTAGGGCGCATTTGCCAGCCGCTCCGCCAGTCCTTTCGAGACATAATCATCGCCAATCGCGGCATAGATCGCTTGTTGACCGTTCAATTTAAATTGGCCATCCAGGTGGAGTTGGGCGGCAGCGACGCTGTTGGCTTCACCCTTCATTGAAAGCAAGCCGACCCGCTCCTTGTCCACGGCCCCGATCAGCGTTGCCAAACCGAGCAGAGACTCGATCAAATGCGCATCACGCTGAGCGGTAATGCCTTTCCCATACAAAATTACCGGGCTGACGCCATGCGCCAACATGCGGGCAGCATCAGATAATTCTGAAAGTTCCAGGCCTGTTTCACGAACTGCGTCAGCAATCACTTTTTCAGGGTTTTGGATTACCAGCGGCGTGCGCCCCAGGCCTTCTTTGACGATGATCGCTTTCAAACCTTCAATCAAGGCCAGGTCTGACCCTGGTTTGTTCTTAAGCGAGATATTCGCCAACTCATCCATATCTTCGGATTTTGGATTAACTGAGACCAGGCGTATTCCACGAGGGCGAGCGCGTTTGACCATGAAACCGGCCACCATATGAGTTTTGGCAATATTTGCGCCCAGGGCCATGACTACATCCGCATTTTTGAGCAAATCCAGCTTGCCTTCAAACGCGCCGGTTTTATCGGCCAGGGCCGCCACTGCGGCAGTAGTCATCCCTTCTTCCGTGCTGGTTACGAGATCGCTTTTTAAGCCATCGACAAAGAGTTCCCGGAACATGGACAGCGCTTTCGCCGGTAAGCGGGTCGAGGCAATGGCAGCCACGCCGTTATGGGCGTTTCCGGCCAGCGGCTTGAGTTTGTCGGCCACTGCACCCAGGGCTTCATCCCACGAGACGGGTTGCAGTTGTCCATTTTTACGCATCAGCGGGGAGCTAATTCTCGTGCGCTGTTCAGTCATTGGGTGGTAGCGTCCGTGTTCACACATGGCCCCGCGGTTGACCACTCCATCCCAGTCGCCCTCGATGCGCACTACGCGGTTGTCACGCACGATAATCTTGATCCCGCAACCTACCGAACAGCCAACGCAAATCGATTTGATCTCAGTCATGTTTTGGTCAAGACCCTGGTAAGCGCTGGTGCGGTCGATCAGCGCCCCAGTGGGGCAAACCTGGACGCAGGCGCCGCATTTTACACAAGAGCTTTCTCCAAGCAAACCGTCGGCATCCGCAACAATCATGCTGGCTGCGCCGCGCTCGGCTACCGAAAGAGTAAAGTTGCCGGTAATTTCGGCGCAAGCGCGCACACAACGGCGGCATAAAATGCAACGATTGTTATCCAGCACAAAATAGGGGTGGGTCGTATCGACAACGAAGTTGTTCCAGCCGGGTTCAATTGGCCAGTGAGTCATTTCTTCGTGATAAGCAGCATTTTGCAGCTCACAATCCCCGCCGCTGACCTGGCAAAACGGGCAAAAATGGTTACGCTCACTGAAAAACATCGACAAAATGAAATTTCGCGATTTTCTGAGTGATTCCGTTTGGGTTTTGACCACCATGCCGTTGTTGACCGGTAACGTGCAGGATGCGATCGGGACGCGAAAGCCCTGTACATCAACAATACAAAGACGGCAGCCTCCATAGGGAGTAAGCTCTTTATGGTCACACAAGGTCGGAATATGAATACCCGCCATTTCAGCCGCCCTTAAAACGGTCGTTCCTTCAGGAACTTCTACTTGTTTATCATCGATGGTAAGTTGAACCATATTTTCCTCATTTTAGTAAAACTTATTGTGATTTATTTCACGATAAGTTTATCGAATATAACAAAGACCGTCAATGTCCAAGTGTCATATATTTTTAGGGCAATTTGTCGGGTATATAAGTGTTTTAGAGCATAAACGCTTATTTGATTCTAGAGCGGATCTGTTCGTGCAAGTAGAGTGGCAGGTAGTAGTGGCCGCCGGCGTTCTTGCCGCTCGAGCCGGAGCCTTTCCAGCCGCCGAAGGGTTGGAAGCCGGGCCAGGCGCCGGTGGTGGCTCCCTGCGGTCGGTTGGCGTAGGTCACACCGGCTTCGATCTTGTCGTAGAACCAATCGACTTCATCTTCCGCGCCGTAGAAACCAGCCGTCAGGCCGTAGTTGACATCGTTGGCGATGCCCATGGCCTGCTCAAGGCTGTCCACTTTGCCGATGGTGGCGATCGGCAGGAACATCTCCTGCTTCCACAGACGGTGGCTGAATGGCACATCGACC
>JAKLPV010000168.1 GCA_022013685.1 Anaerolineae bacterium | reverse complement strand
CGCAGAATTGGGCCACAGAATGCTCAGATTTATTGCTGGAAATCAAGCAAGTGGTGGAGAGTGCGCCGGGCAAGTTTAGCGAAACGCAGATTTTGAGCTTCAACCAGTGCTATGATGACGTGCTGAAGGTTGGATTAGCAGCAAACCCACCGCCAATGGAACCACCAGAAAAGAAGCGCGGCAAGACGAAATTCCGCCGTAGCGCTGGGTGCGTACCTGGTTCATTGAAATGATTTGCAGGTCGAGTAAGGCCCAACTGCGGCGCAGGATGGCGGATTTAACTTTTTCAAGAGCGGCGCTCCAGCGCGAGCGATTGAATAGGTTAATGGAACCATTTAGCAGGCTGGCGTGGTCGGCGTAAGCGGGCGAGGCCAATCCAATGGCAAAGGTGTTGGGTTGGGTTTCAAACATGGCGGACTTCCTTTTGTTGAGTGCGCTTGATCAGCGCCTGGATGGTTTGAAGAATGGTCTCGGGCAGGTCGGTTTGGCACAGGAAGGCATCTGTTCCTTCGGGTAGATTTGGCCCATCAGAAAAAGCGCTCGCGACCAGGATATTCGCGCGTGGGGCTTTCTTACGTAGGGCTGTGATCCGCTCATGGGCCGGTTCACCAGGCAACCCCAGGCCAATAATGATGATGTCTGGGTGGGTGGCGGCGGCTTCGCACAGCAGGCTTTCCATACTGCTAACCTGTCCGACGATCTGTGCGTCGAGACGGGTCTCCAGCAGGAGCGCCAGGGCTGATCGCAGGGAGGGGTTGGGATCGGCAAGCAGGATGCGGTTCATTTTGTCTCTCTTTCTGAGAATAGTTTACGCTTTCTATACATTCTGTGCCCCAACCGAGGGGGCAGTGTGGCACTGGCCGAGTGGATAGTGTTTTGGTGTTTTAGGTGTGGGAGTATAAGTGTCAGGTTAAACAAAAAGTTCATCCCGGAGGAGGAACCTGAGACGTGACACCTGAAACCTGATACCTTTTTTTACACCATCTTTTTCTGGATGGCGGTTGTGACTGCCGCCACGCGATTATCGACGCCGAGTTTCATCAGGATGTTGCTGATGTGATATTTGACGGTCGACAAACTCACCACCAACCGTTCGGCGATCTCGGCGTTGTTCAAGCCCTCAACCATCAATTTCAGCACTTCGCGTTCGCGCTCGGTCAGGATTTCGGTTTGCTGCGCCTGTTGGCTGGCGCGAACGAGCGCCTGCGCGGCCTCGGGGGAAAGCGTTGTCTTGCCGTCTTTGGCTGCTTTGATGGCCGCCGCCAACTCGCGGGCGCTGACGTTTTTCATCAGATAGCCGATGGCCCCGGCCTTGAGGGCGTTCTGCACCAGTTCATCCTCCTGGAAACTGGTCAGGGCGATGATTTGGATACCGGGATTTTGCTTTTTGATGGCCTGTGTGGCGGTAACGCCGTCCATGACCGGCATCATCAAATCCATCAAGATCACATCCGGTTTCAGAATTCCTGCGCGGACCACCGCTTGTTCACCGTTTTCGGCCTCACCTACCAATTGCAAGTCAGGGTTAACGCTCAGAAAGGCGCCCAGGCCGGAGCGTACCACGGCGTGGTCATCAACGAGCATGATGCGGATTTTATTTTCCATGAGGCTCTCCAAAGTCTTAACGTAACGCTTGTGCAACCGGAAGGCAAATTCAGTAAATCACAGATTGCGGTGATTGGTGAGTAGGGATGGCAGAAATAGTGCCGTAGAGTTTTTCGATGGAGCGGATCAAGAGTTTGCTAAAACGATGAAGGCGGAATAACTTTTCTGGTTCTAACGGAATTTGTGGTTTAGCGAGAAATGAGGCATGATTGGGCAAAAACTCCGCCAAGAGAATAGCCAACATGCCTCAACGAGAGTCTACCAAAACAAAGACAAAAGTTACAAGACCGCAAAAGCGAATAACGCTCCCAATCGAAAAAGAGCGATACAACGAAATTGTGGATGATTGCCAGTCCTATCGGAACTGGCTTGATGAGATGATTATCAAACATCCAGAATTGTTTCCCGAAAACATCAGTGATGGCTATGTCTTGCATGATGACCGTAGTTCTGTCAAATTGGAAGATTTTCGCTTGCGCCGCATTTGCCTGAAAGCACGCGATGTAATGGGCAAGAAACAAGTTTTCACGATTGCGCCGAGTGCGATCATGCCATATTTTGTTGGTATGACCGATGAAATCGAAAAAGCCCTGTTCCTGCGGCGTTTCGATGTGCCCTTTTGGGCATTGGCCTATGTGTTTGGGCGCGATGACCAGTATTGGTATCGACTGGAGAACCATTTTGGGCGTTACAACCTGGTTCAAACGACCGTCAAAGACCCAGAGAAGCTCCCCAGGCATTTGTTGGCCGATGAAAAAGTGACCTGGTTGAATGGCGAAGAAGTAGTTATCGCAACCACTGTTGGCGATGACTGTGTTCTCGGCGTTTCGGTGGCTTTGGGCATTGACACACCCAATCTCACAGAAGCCTACCAACACTTCAAAGACGAAGCGTTGCAACTCGAACCAAGCTATCAACCTGAAACCGTCAATACCGATGGCTGGGAAGCCACCCAAAAAGCCTGGCACAGCTTGTTTTCGCTGATTATCATCATCGAGTGCTTCCTGCACGCTTTTATCAAAATACGTGGGCGAGGCAGACACTTGAAAGAAACCTTTCGCCAGCTTTCCAAAAAAGTATGGGAGGTCTACCACGCAGTTGATGCCAATGCTTTTCGCTCACAAATCGCTGAATTACTGCCCTGGGCTGAAACTAATACAACTGGCTATGTATTGGAAGCGGTACGAAAACTCTGTTCAAAGGTAGACCGTTTCGCTCTAGCCTATGACTATCCTGGCGCTCACCGCACGAGTAATATGCTTGACCGGCATATGAATTTGATGGATCGCTGGCTGTTCAGTTCACGCTTTTTTCATGGACACTGGTCTTCTTCCGAACGTTCAATTCGTGCTTGGGCTTTGCTGCATAATTTTGGCCCTTATTGTCCGCGAGCCAGCGCTATGCAACCTTTTTCTTCACCAGCTCACCAGCTCAATGGCTTCATCTATCACGCTAATTGGCTGCATAACCTGATGATCTCAACTTCCATGTCTGGCATCAGACGCTAACCACAAATTCCAGCAGAATCAGACTTTTTTGTTAGTCGTCACCGACCAAGGGTAAATCAGCGTAGTGGCGTGGACCACACTGGTCATGGCGCGGGGGGGCGCTTTGCATTGGTGTCAGGTTCAGTGCTGTTGGTTCATCCTGGTTGAGTTTGAGCAGGTTGTTTTGCTGCTCGCGCTGCTTGGCAAGCGCCTTGCGCCACTTGCGGTAGTCAGGGTCATCCCATCTGTCCTGGACTGTGGGCTGGCTGGCTTGTACGGGGGCTGGAGCGGGAACCGGCGCTGCCTGGCAAGCGGTTTGTGGTTGGTTTGCGGTCTGATTAGGCGCGGAGTGCGCGATCCGTACTGCCAGGCCAAAGGGAATGGCCGAGAGCCCCAGAGCAAGTAACGCGCTTGTCACTGCCATCAGGATCAATCCCAGTTGGGTGAGCATTTCACTCGCCTGGATCTTGATGGTGCTCATGCGCTGCTCAAAAGCCAAGTCGCTTGCGGATTTCTGGCGAGCCTTATCCAGCGCAATTGCTGTTTGCTCTTTATAGGCATTGAGTTCGGCTTGTTTTTGTTGCTCGTGCAGCGTGTAGATGGTCTGCTGGTGATTGGTTTCAGCGGCAATTCGTGCTGCGTTTGCTCCGGCAGTCCACGGGTTGAGCAGGTCGATGCTTGCCATAGACAATCCTACGATCAGGCCTGCAACCAGCAGGATCACTACGATGGGTGTGCTGACTGGGTTGAATGACATTTGGGCCTCCTTTATTGGGTGAAAGTGGTTTGGGTTGGTCTTGCAGATTTAGCATACCTGTTTCACCGGCTTGTTCTCTTCGCTTTGATATGCAGGTGGCTGACGGTAACAATACGTGTAGATTTTTTGATTCTCACCCGCACCTTACGGATTTGTTAAGTTAGAAGGCTGGCAGGCCTTGAACCTGGCCGCAGAATCAATCAGCGCCGGCTCTGGGCCGGCGCTGAAAATTGCGTGATGGAGCGAACTACATTGCACACTTATGGTTTTTTTGGATTGTGAGCCCGATCAGGCTGAAATCCGTTTGATAAGTTTTGTGTCGAGTTGCTCTTGGCTGTGATGGTGTTGTATTTTGTTGCCTGGGTGTGGGTCACCTCCTTTTGGTGGTTATAAAAACTCATTGATGATGTCTTTGGGTGGAGCAGGTTGGTGTCAGGCTGTGTATATCTCTTGGTGTGCACCTCGTTGAATGTGGTTTGGTTGGGGTTGCCTTTGAGTGGAGCAGGCGGGCGTCAGGTTGTGTATATCTCTTGGTGTGCACCTCGTTGAATATGATCAGGATGTTGTAATCAGCATGGTACTGGGTGGTTTGTGCCGGGTGGTTTTTATGGGGTGCGTATCTCTGTGTTTTTTGCTCCTTTGCGGTAGTTGTTATTTAGGATTGCACTTATTCTACGTCGATTTATTTTTCCTGCCTTTTCAGATACATCGCCGTACTATTTGTACAATCTCACCAGAATCTCACCACAATGGGGATGCGTTTTGATTTATTTATGCTAGAATATTATTGGTCAGTTGATGCGGTGGGAGGGATCATGGCAGCGAATGATAATAGTGCGGGGCAGCAGTCCTCCGGTTCGCAGAACGGAACGCTGGGCAGTTTGGATAGCACAAACCAGGGCGCAGCCGATTCTAGGGAAAATAAGCCCGGAAAGGAACCTTGGTGGGAATGGTTGAAGCCGTTTCGTTTGTTATTGATTCCATTTATTCTTCTCCTGATAAGCGCTTACTTCCAGGTGAGTGATACGCTTGAGAATACGCAAAAAATCTCCATCGAGCGAACCGCTATTGTAACCAGCCAGGTTGACGGTGAATTGGTCTTGCACATCGCCGCGCCCGCCGATCTGGATTACCAGGAACCCGGCAACGCCAAAGCTCCCCTGTCTGTCTGGTTATCTTATGCCAGCCCCTATCCCAGCCCAACCCCTACCTTCAACGGTCCTACCGCGACATCCATGCCCGTCTCGCCGACTCCCACCCAGAACGCGGTGGGGGGGGCGGTCGTAACATCCACGGAAGCGCCGCCTACCGCCACGCCCACGGCTTATTCCTATTTGCTCAACTTGGGTGTCAGTTGGGATGCGATCACCTTTACCGATAAGGATGGGCGTTCCGTCTCCGGGCAAATTGCGCTGACCCCCTCCAGATTTGGGGTAACCCCTGAAGTTCTTTATCTGCAGCTCAACGCCAACAGCCCGAATGTGGCGCTCACCATCGTCCCATCCATTAGGGATGCAAACGGCTTCCAAATCCTGCCGGCTTTTTCGGTAGAACCTGAAACGAAGAATGCCGCCTGGTGGAGGCTATTCCTGTCATTGACATTAACGCCTACCCTGATCGGTACTTTATTGGTAACGGTTACTACGCTGGCAATCCAGCAGTGGGGGAAGGCAGAGGATGATCGTGCTAAGAAAAAAAAAGAGGAAGATAACGAACGAATAATCAGAAAGAATACGCTGGACGAACTGGAGAAAAAACAGCGTGCGCAGGTTGAGAGCTTGACTACGCTGATCAAAGAAAAACCGGCCGACGCTGCCCGGCTGTATTTAGGATTTATGAAATTGTGTGAGAACAAGGACCGAGTGAAAGCGGCTTGGGCTGCTGCTTCCGAAGAATTGAAAAATTTAGTGGAATTGGAGTACGCATCCAGGGATGAAAAAGAACTGACTAATCTTATTTATAAACTTGGTCAGGAAAAAGTTGAGCAGGCGCTGAAGCACGCGATTCAACATCGCCTGGATGAAGAGTGGGAAAACCGCGCGGATGTCATTGCCCAGGCAGTCTTTAGGCAGAAGCCAGAGTATTGGGAGGGGCAGCTGCTTTCGTATTTGTTTGCCATCGACCGCCCT
>JAKLPV010000167.1 GCA_022013685.1 Anaerolineae bacterium | reverse complement strand
GGATGTGCAGTTGCTCGATACCGGCAAGGTGGGGGCCGATGATTGGGAAAAACTGGTTCAGGCTGTGCAGTCTCTCGAAAACCTGTCGATTTTCATCGACGATACCCCGGCCATCACGCCTTTGCAGCTCAAGTCCAAACTGCGCCGCCTGCATCTCTCGGCGGGCAAGCCGGACCTGGTGATCGTCGATTATTTACAGTTGATGCGGGCCGGGGTAAAGACCGAGAACCGCACTCAGGAAGTTGGCTACATTTCGCGTTCGCTCAAGGCGCTGTCCAAAGAGTTGAGCGTCCCGATCATCGCGGCTGCCCAGCTAAACCGGGATGTGGAGAAGCGCGCTTCATCCCGCCCGCAATTGTCCGACTTGCGCGAGAGCGGCGATATCGAGGCCGATGCGGACGTGGTCATGTTCCTGCACAAGCCGGATGAGACCGCCATGAACGGCCTGCAGCCGATGGAACTTTCCATCGCCAAGCATCGCAACGGCCCAACCGGCAACATTCCCTGTCTGTTTCGCAAGACCACCACCAAATTCGAGAGCGCAGTGACGCGCACTGTGGAGTTGAATTAACCATGAACCTGCTGACCCAATTTTCCGAGTATCTTGTTTCCCTGGATCGTTCGCCCGCCACCGTGCGCGGATATCTGACTGATTTATCCGTTTTCAGCCGTTGGTTGGCCCGTGACCTGGCCACTCTCGGCCCTGCGGATGTGCGCGAGTATCGCGCATCCCTGCTGAAAGCGGGCGCAGCCGCCCAGACCGTGAACCGCAAACTGGCCGCCATCGCAGCCTTTGGCAACTGGGCCGCCCAAAATAAAATCCTGCCGGGCAACCCGGCTTTGAACATCAAGAGTGTCGAGACGGTCTCGCTCGCGCCAAAGTGGCTCGATAAGAAGCAGCACAACGCGCTCGTCCAGGCCATGAAGGATGATCTGCAGAAGGCGCGCATCCGCTATCCGCGTTTGTGGCTGCTGCGCCTGCGTGACGCGGTTGTGGTGACCCTGCTTTTGAATACCGGGTTAAGGGTTTCCGAAGTTGCCAATTTGCGCGTGGCCGATATTTTGATGACCGAGCGCAAGGCGGCCCTGACCGTCCGGGCGGGCAAGGGTGGCAAGCAAAGAAGCGTGCCGATCAACTCCGAAGCCCGGCGTTTGCTGGATGAGTGGATCTCGATCCGCCCGGACAGCGGCAGCGAGATGCTCTTCCTCGGCCAGCGCGGCGAGAAGATGCAGGTACGTTCGGTGCAATTGGCGGTATCCAGGCTGGCAGATCTGGCCGGGCTCTCGGGTGTCACCCCGCACATCTGCCGCCATACTTTCGCCAAGTCGCTGCTCGATAATGGCGTGACCCTGGAGAAGGTGGCGGCCCTGCTCGGCCATGAGAGTCTGGATACCACCCGCTTGTACGTCACCCCTGGAGAGCGCGATCTGGAAGAGGCAGTGGCCGGGTTGGTGGGCTAGGGCATGGCTGAAATGAGCGATCTGATACAGGTGGACCCGCACAAACCAGAGCCCACTTTCCCTGGATATCTGATGCCGCTGGCCAACCGCCTGATGCCCGGCAGCCTGACCGAATCTGACCTGGGTTGGGCTTGGACAATACAGAAGAAAGCTGACCTGATTAACAACCTGGCCAGGCGGGTCGACGAATTGTTTGAGCAGATGGAAATAAACCTACCCGATGAACTCAAGCAGGAGCGCGCCGCAACAGAATACTGGAAAAACCGATCTCATGAAATCGAGGAGTTCGTTGGGCTGCTAAGAGACAGGCTAGAACGTCAGGATAACGAGTTCGAAAAGATGCGCCGCGAGATCGCCATGGCGCGCAAACATCCCCTTATCGTTGAGAAAAGCTCTCAAGCCGCGCACTCAGTTCCGCAGGCGACCTGGATGGATACCTGGCGCAAATCGCGCGGGTTTGGAAAGCAAGCTGCCGTGATCGAGATCATCGGCAGCAGCGGGGCAGGCTTCATGTCCACGGTGCGCAAAAAAATCGCCAGTCGCTTCGGATATAAAACAGACAGCTCAGGCAACATTTCCACCGCCATCCAGTCTTGTATCAAGCGCGGACTCATCGACCAGGAGGAGTCAACTGGTATAGGCCGGGGACGCCCATCGACGAAGCTCTGGCTGACAGAACTGGGCCAGTCTGCCTACATCATGCTCACCGATCAGAGTCCTGTGCCGAGCGAGCTGCTCGCAATCAGCGGGCATATGTCAGACAAGCACCTGCTTCTTAACATACGCGCCAAGCAATGTCTCGAGAAAGCCGGATACGAACTCCTGGCCGATTCCTATCGTTATTACCTGGACGGTGTTCGCCAGGCAGTGCCCGACATCACCGCCCGCAAAGACGACCGGTTCTACTACATCGAAGTCGAACGTGGCGTTCACAAATCCGACCGTCCTGAAAAGTGGATCAACCTGAATGAACTATCGTCCGGGACCTTGTATGTGGTTTGTGAGACCAGCCACATGCTAGCCGATATCGCCATAGAGGTTTCTGATGCCATGTCCGTGCAGATGACACCCTGTACGCTCTACCTGACCACCCTTGCGAAAATGGAGAACGACCTGAACGCCGGGCAGACCGATTTCTGGCGCACCCCCTGGGAGTTCTACATCTCCGACCTGGATTTGGAAGACTACCGCATGGATGAGAAGGCGGATGATCCAGGTTCAGGTGATATTTACGCAGACCAGGAGCCTGATGAACCAAATTCGGATGATACCTACCAAGATGAGGCCGCCGATGGCCCGGTTTGATTTCTCTCCTGATAAGCGGAATAAATTGATTTTTCTCCGCGAAAATCGGGGGGAGGAAGTTAGTCTGATTAAATCCTGTTCGTTCCCCGCGAAACTGGTCTGTGGAGCGGGCAGCCAGTCTGCTGGCTGCCCGTTTTCCTGACAAGCCTGTGATCAAGAATTCCCGGCAGAATACAAGACAGCCGGCTTACAAACAACCTGAAAGCAAAGGAGCACAAAAAAAATGACAAAGCATTACCCGATGCACCCCGGCATTATCGAACTGATCGACCAACAGCCCCATGTGGAGTTGAAAGGCCTGCCTGATGAAGAACTCCTGGAGGTGGTGGATGATGCCATCGAGCAGGCCATGCAAGCGGGGCTGGTGCAAATCAGTCTCACCAACATGCATCCGCTTCGGGAGATCGATGACTTTCATGGAGTCATGAACTACTTCCTGCAAAACCTGAAAGCCGCCATTAACAGGGGGCTGGTTCAGATCGATGAACTTCCTGAAGACGAACCCGAGCAAACGGTCAACCCGGCCAGCGGCCGCAAACCTTTCAGCCAGGATAGCCCCGACGAAGATGCAGACCAGGACGAGCTGTTTCCGGATGATGAAGCCTACGAAAACGAAGAGCCGGAAGATGAGTCCGAACAGGAAAACGAGCAGCAGGAATTCGGCGATGAGATTTTCTCAAGCCTGTATCAACGGGGCTGGGTTGATCTGTGGCGGGAGACCGGTTTCTCTCTGGAAACCGAAGAGCGCCTGCGCTCACTCGAGCAGCAAGACCTGATCGAAATCAGATACCCGGACAAGGATGTGGCAGGGATTGGGCAGCAAATCATGTTGACCCCCCTGGGCATTTACAAATTAGTATTTGGGCACTCAAAATTTGGATGCCCGAATGAAGCCCGGAACAGCACAACCAGGGCGCTTGTCCGCCAGGCACGGGGGTTGATGGAGGAGGTGGGTTACAAGATCTGCACCCATGCTCCCCGCGTGTACAGTGGTATCCTGTGCACGACTGACATCACTGCAAAAAAAGATGGGAGGCTCATTTATGCGCTGGTTGAGCCTGAGCCTTTCCTGGTGGCAGATGCGCGGGATAAATACAAAACCTTCTGGAGCAAGGATTGCAAAAATACCATCCATGACGATCTGTATGTTTTTTGCGAGAACAAGCAGGTTTTGCGCAACGTGCTGCGCTTTATCCTGTCCAGCTTTGATGTCCGGCCACCGGGCATCTACCTGTGCAATCTGGAAGATGCCGAGCAGACCATGCAAGAAAAAGGCCATCCCTGGGCCATGATACAGCTTTCGGGGCGACAGAAGCCAAAAACAGAAAACCTAGAAATGGATGAAGTCAGCGCAGCCGGGGAACAAGAGAGTGCGCCAGTGTCAGGGTTATCGTAGGAGTTAAGCAAGACAAACCATACAACTGGCCCGATAACCACTGGCGAGAAGCGCCGCCAGGTGTTGATGCAGCTGGTGGAGATTGGCTCGAAGCCCAAGACGGAACGGGGAGAAGTGGTCCGGGCTTGAAATCGCGGGGGTTGCCCAAATCTTTGGGCAACCCCCGCGATAGGTCTGGCTGGCCAGGCTTTTTGTCACGGTCGGTGTTTCAATCCCTTACGCCAGGCCTGCGCAGCGTGCTGGTACGTGGCAAGCCAGTTGGTAAACGAACCGCTCAATTCTTTGTGGCGTTGCGCCAGCGCGTGCAGGTTTTCATCCGGGTCTTCAACAGGTTCCAGTCCCAAATCGCATTGATGTGGTTGGGAGCTATATTCCAAACAATTAGGCACCAACTAAAAAAAAGATTCCCGAAAAACAGTGCTGTAACTTTCTAAAAACATAGGGTAAAGCGGCTGAAATGAATCGCTTTTACCCTGCAATTTAATGAAGTTCCGGTACCAGTTGCTATTGCGTACTCACGGTACTATCACAGGCATTTCCCCATTTAGCAAAGCTTGCGAGAATCCAGCATCTGGCAGGTCGGCCCAGGTTTGATACAAATTTCCTTCCTTGAAACTGATCCTGCCGTCTTCGCCTTGTTTCAAGATCTGCATCCCTGTCAATTGAAATGACCTGACTTTTTCTGCCTGGGAAACCCATTCTGCGCGTAAATTTCCTTCCTTGACCAGCAAGTTGCCTTGCATATCAACCACCCCCAGCCGCGCATTTGACAATTGAAAAGTTCGAGTATTACCGGCCATAAGCTGGTATTCTGCAGACAGGTCGCCTTCGTTCACGAAGAGATTGCGTTGCTCGTCCACGAAAGCAATGCGGTTATCTACCAGTTGGAAAGCCAGAACCTGGTTCTTGATCAGCAGCCACTCGCTTTTCAGTGCGCCAGTTTGAACGTATAAATCGCCCTGGTCGGTCAGGTAGCCCAGTCGGGTATCTGCAAGCGAGAAAGTGCGGACATTTGTCGCCAGCGGTATCCATTCCCCACCAAAATCACCTTCTTGGGCCAGCAGATTTCTGTTTTGATCCAGAATGGCGACCCGGGTATCTGTGATCTGGAAATCGAGCACGTTTTCTGCCAGCCTTTGCCAGGTGGATAAAACCTCGGGCAGGGAATCGGCTGGCTCTTTCCAATCCCGGGCAAATAGCTGACCCTGAGAATCCAGCACGGCTACCCGCTCGCCCCAAAGCAAGATTTTCTTGAGTCCCTGGGCGTTTTGGATCTCGATCTGAGTTCCATCACCTCGTGCGATCAGAAATTCTCCGTCGCTGTAAAAAGCGAGACGTTTGAAAGCCGGGTTCGGATGGATGCACAGGGCCTGATCCTGCCAGAGACAGCCCAACCAGGGTGCAGAATCCCCTCCCCACGGATTAACAAAGTTGGCGTAACTGCGTTGTTCGTGGCCGACTTCAAAATGCAGGTGGGAATTGATGCTTTGATCGTAAATGGTTCCCAGGCTTTCGCCCTGGGCAACCGCCTGGTTTTCTTTCAACAGAAGTGGATTGAGAACCAGGTGCATATAGGTTGTGTACCACTGCTGACCGTTCAGACATTGAAAATTTTCATCCCATGCTCCAGAGAGACAGTGTTTCAGGACAAGCATACTGTTCAAGCCAGCGTCGCGCCATTCTTGCACAAGCCCATCTGCCGCAGCATAAACGGGTGTTCCTGCCGGAGCCTTGATGTCGGTCCCTTCATGCCCGCTTGGCCCGCCGCTGGAAGTGGAATAACAGGCCACCATCTCGAAGTTATGCGGGTCAGCCTGAGCCTTATCCTCCGCCTCGGGGATGGCAGGATCGCGCCAATAGGGCCACGAATCAACATTGAGCAGGTAGCCAAACATGGGTGGACATTCATAGCCGGGGTTCAGCCCCAGATAATTCCAGGTCCAGGCGGAGTTGGGATACTGTGAAATGCGCGCGAGGCCAATCAAAGCGGGCAACGGCCAGGCCAAAAAAACCGGGCGCTCCCGCAGGCCTGGGTCCTGAGTCGCGGTGGGCTGGGATGTGGCTGGCGCTGCGCTGGGAGAGGCAGCAGGAGGCGCTGTTTCAACCGCCGCAGTTTGGCCGGGCGAAAGCGGCAGACTCTCTTCAGCCTTGCTACAGGCAGAAAAAGCCAGGAGGCAGATGGCCAGACAGGGGAAAATCCGTTTCCAGAACATCTTCAATGATCGAGGGGCTTGGCGGAAACAGAATCAGGAAGATCCAAATTCTCGGCCACAGGGATGTTTGGCTCGGCCTTCTCGACCGGTTGAAGCAATAACGTTGGCAAACTCGCCAGGGTCGCCATCCACAGCCCGGCCAAAAGGCTGGCGTATATGGGGTCGATGATTGCAAATCCTTCCCGGATGGTGAGGTTGCCTCGATCCAGCAAAATGGCTCCAATGATACTGAGCGGCGCAACCAGCGCCCACCAAATACGAATATTGCTCCGCTTTTGCAGCAAAGCCTGTTGGATAAGACCCACGGGAATTCCAATGGCCAGACCGTGAAAAACAATGCGAAGCAAGACGTATTGCTCATGGCCCCAGCCTGGAAAAAGTTTTCTTATGAAGATAAGCAGGCCCATATTGATTACATCTCCAAGGGACCAGGCAACCACCAACCCGACCAGCCAGCGCCAGGTGGATTGGATGTAAGGACGCAAAGCCATCCATTGCAGCAAGGAAACCTGCAATCCAACCCCAAAGCCGGAAACTAACGCAAGGCCAAATGCCAGCAAAAACATGCTGTTGATGCCAAAGGTTACGCTAATTTGCCCCAATTGCAGTTGGATTACGCGATAGGCAATATGAGGAATGGCCCAGGCGCAAAAAGTGGCCATAAACATGCGGATGAAAAACTTATATTCGGCAGGCATAACAGTTTTTTTGCCCTTCCACGATCATAATTTTCGCCTAAATTCTTTATCAAAAATACCCGGCATTCCACGCTCTACGTTATGGGTGGCAAGACTTGAACGTTATTTAGCACCGACACCACCAGCCGGGATCGTTCCTCCTGCGCCGCCCGCAGCCGGGACTCGAGCGCCTCGCACAGCCCCAGCAGCTGCTCGACCCTGGCCACGATCCGCGCTTGTTCGGCGAGTGGGGGAATGGGAACAGGACAATTGCTCAATTGAGTTTTATTGATTGATGCGAGATTGGTGGTTTGCTTTGATGCACCCAAAAAGTAGTTTCTGCCCAACGGAGAATTTGTATAAAGCATGAGCCATTCTGATTTCAATTCAGAGTACGGTCTAGCTCTAAAAATGTGATTTTGATGAATGCAATTCTCAACTTCACCATGCCAAATTGCAGAACGGCCCAATTTATCAGCATCCCCGCCTTCGGTTAGCAGTAAATCGCCATTTTGGAGCGCATATCTTTCGTATTCATCTTCTCGAATTTCTATTTCTTTCATTTCTTCCAAAGCTAAATATCCACGCTGGACATTGGCAACACGGAGATAAGGCAAACTAATCACCTTTTCATCGGGATTGTATTTTTTCCCCTTGGCGACCCCTGTTCCAATGTCTGCAATCTCAGCCAGTCTGATACATTCCCACCCATCCGGCAGCGCAAACGGCTTTTCACTCTCCTTGACCGGCGCAAGAACTTCCTTCTTTCCACTTTCTTCTTTCTCTTCCCTGATCCTTTTCAACAACTCGCGCGCGGATTCATCCCCCGCTTCACGGCGGGTCAGTTTTCCGCGCACGGCCAACTCTAAAATGGACTGGCGCAGCGGGGCGATGTGTTCGGGGCGGGTGAAAAGGCTCTCGAAGTGGGCGGCGATGAAGTCCCATTGCTGGTTGAAAGCTTCGGGCGAATCGGATGAAAGCAAATGAGCCAGCGCGGAGCGGTTCAGGCCGGCCAGTTCGCTCTCGGCGCTGGCCAGCTTCTCAGCCAGGGCGCTGGTCTGGGTAAACATCAACTCAATTTTTTGAATAATCCGAATTTGTTCTTCGTATGGGGGTAAAGCAAAAGGCACATTTTCCAGTTGTGAACGTGTAATACCAAAAATAGTTGTGCCACGGCTGTTTTCCCGAAAACTTTGCGCGGCCACCAACAAACAATATAAGGCATAGTCAGGATAAATAAACGCACTATTCGCAATTAAAGCGTGCGAATCTTGGCTAAAACACAGCGGCACGCTAGTCAGGCCGACTTTTCCTAACCCAACCCTGGTAACAACAACGATACTTTCTGCTGGTACAAGATTGGTTGTTGATTGTTTAAGGGCGGCCTCGGTAATTGTTTTTCTAATTCTGATTTCTTTGGGGCCTAGAATATCAGCGCTGGTTATCCAGGGAATATACCCATCCCAATATTCAGGTGCTTTAGTTGACGGCGTTCCACCGCCAATAATTTCGTAAAGTTCGCCCGTTTTGGCCCAAATCCAACCTTTTGGCAATTTATAAGGTTCATCAGCAGAATTGATTGGCTGAACTTTTCTGTTGGTTACTTTTTGTAAGCGTTTAAGTAAGTCGCTTGCAGGCTCATCATTGGGGTCTTGCGCTACCAGCTTGCCCTGCACCGCCAACGTCAAAATAGCGCGGTTCAAGTGTTCCACATCCGCGGGCGTGGTGAGCAGGGTGTCGAAGTGTTCGAGAAGAAGGGTCATGTTTAAGGTTTAAGGTTGAATGTTGAAAGGTCAAAATCATTGACCACGACGTCAACGAAGTTACACGACGGAAACCCTTTTAAAGCTTTTCCGTCGTGCTCCGTAGTTGCCGTTGTGGTTAATCTGTTTTCAATGCCTGGGCCAGTTCGTCTTTCAGCGCAGAACGCAGGCTGGCGATCTCGGTCAATTGCTTCTGGTAGCTGGCCAGCAAAATGGCCGGGTCAATGTGGGTCGGGTCGACCGTGCTCGGGTTTTTGATATCCAGGTTGAAGTTGCGCGCCCGAATCTCATCGATGCTCACCCGCCAGGCATACTCGTTTTCGACACGGTTCTGCCACCAGGCCTTTTCCAGATCAAATTCCGCGATCTCGATCGGGCGCGTCTTCGAATAATTCTTGCGGTCAGGCGGGGTCGGATGCTCGAAATACCAGACATCCTGGGTCGGCTGGCCCTTGGTAAAAAAGAGCAGGTTGGTGTTGATCCCGGTATACGGGTTGAAAACGCCTTTCGGCAGGCGCACGATCGTGTGCAGGTTGCAGGCGCTCAGCAAATGTTCCTTCAAGCGCGTCTTGATCCCCTCGCCAAACAGAGAGCCATCGGGCAGCACGATCGCGCCGCGCCCGGCCTTATTTTTGAGCAGTTTGACGATCAGCGCCAGGAACAGGTCGGCGGTTTCTTTGGTCTGGAAATTCTGCGGAAAGTTCTGCTCCACGCCCGGCTCTTCCATCCCGCCAAAGGGCGGGTTGGTCAGGATCACATCCACCTGGTCGGCTTCATCGTAATCCTTGTACGGGCGGCGGGTCAGGGTGTTATCGCGGATCACCTGCGGCACTTCGATATCGTGCAAGATCAAATTGGTGATCGCCAGCAGGTGCGGCAGCGGCTTCTTCTCGATCCCGCGGATCGAAGTTTGCAGCGTTTTCAAATCCGCGTCGTTGCGCACATATTGGCTGCGGATGTGCTCCAGCGCGCACACCAAAAATCCGCCGGTGCCGCAGGCCGGGTCGAGCACCACTTCCCCCAACTGCGGGTCAGTCATATCGACCATGAACTGCGTTACGGCGCGCGGGGTGTAATATTCGCCGGCGTTGCCCGCCCCTTGCAGATCGCGCAAGATTTTCTCATACAGATCATTGAACAGGTGCCGGTCCTGGCTGGAGGTAAAGTCGATCTCGTTGATCCGGTTGACCACCTGCCGCAGCAGCGTGCCCGACTTCATATAGTTGTAGGCATCCACAAAGACATCGTGGACGACGCGCGCGCGGGGATTGTCGCTGGCGAGCATTTTTTCCTGGTCTTTGAGCGCCGGAAACAACTGCCCGTCGACGAACTGCAAAAGCGTCTCGCCGGTCAGCCCTTCGGGGTTTGCCGCCCAGGCCCGCCAGCGCAAATGGGCCGGGATCGGCGACTGGTAGGCGCTGTCCAGCTCATATTCCGACTCGCGGTCGTCGAAAATCTTCAAAAACAGCATCCAGGTCAACTGCGAAAGGCGCTGGGCATCCCCATCCACCCCCGCGTCCTGGCGCATGATGTCTTGTATGGCTTTGATTGTGGTTGAAATCGACATTGGGTTCCTTCGGTTACCGGTTTTTGTAGCTTGCCCAGAGCCTGTTCAAAGTTTGCTCCAGTCTTTCGCCCAGGGCCGCGCCGCGCTGGCTGGTGACATCGTCCGCATTGTCAAAGACCGCATAGGGAACCCGAACACCCTGAATGGTCAGGAACTGCGGGTCGCCGCTGCTGATTTCGGCCCAATCGATTTCCTTGTAAAGGCGCTCCAGCTTCCAGTCTTCCAGTCCGTGCTCGAGGATGCTGTCGGGTTTCTCGGGGTTGAAGCGTTTGCGATTCTTGCGCAGCGATTCTTCCCACGAGACATCGATATACAAGACGGCCATTTTTTCGATCATTTGCGGCGACAGGTGAGAAAAAGCCGAGCGATAACCGCCATGCTCTGTCCCGCGCGAGAACTCGACAATCGTTGTAAACGATTCGGCGTAACCGGCAATGTCGCGCAGTTTTTTCTGATACTCCAGGCCGATCCGCTCAATCAGCAGGTCCCAGAGATGCTGGTAAAGGAACATTCCCTGCTGGTCTGAGTGCAGGCGCGAGTGCCCCATTTTTTCGAGTAGCGCATCTTCTTCGAACCAGGTCCAAAGCATCGGGAAGTCGTCGATCTCATCGAACTTACCGATCTTAAAGCGTTCCATGCGCTCATCCTGGGAGACTTTTTTCAGGTAATCGATGATCTCGCTCTTGCCCGCGCCCGGCCGGGCGATGAGTAAGACAATGTCAAAGGTGTTCTTGGTGGTCATTGCTATTTTGTCCTTTGCTGTGATGGGTCAACTCTCGTAAATCACTTCCTGCAACTCGCGCATCGCCGCGCGAAAGGCATCCTTGCCGCCAAAGGCGCGCATTACTTCCAGCGGACGCCCGATCTGGTCGAAGGGCGGCGAGCTCAAAAAACTGACAAACTGGCCGTCGTCCATCACCTTGTCGAGCGTGGCGTAGCCATCGTCGGCAAACTTGGTCACCAGCGCTTCGAGCACCACGCGCGCCGCCGGGCCATACTTCTCGAAATAGCCCGGCTTTTGACGGGCATGGTTGGCGCGCTCGCTGCGCGTCTGCGCCTTGCGGTCAAAAGCCACATGGCAGATCAGGTCGAAGGGGTCCAGGTCCAGGCCGACATCTTCTTGCAGCTTATCCAAAAAGACACCCTGCTCGAGCAGTTCGGCCACGATCGCCGCCTTGCGTTCGGCGTTGAACCAGGCCGTCAGGAACGTTTCGACAGTTGGGAACCTCGTCACCAGGTTTTGGCGGGTGTAATCGGTAAACGATTCGGTCACCAGCTCGCCATTCACACCCAAATACTGCACCTGGGATGAACTGACATACACGCCCACCTTATCTTTGACCAGGTACTTGCGCGGGGTCTCGTCCCCATCGTTTTCCTCGCCGGATTCAGACTCCCCGTCATCTGTTTCCGTTTCAGGAGGCGTCACCGGGTCTGCTGGCGTCGGCTCGTAAACCTGAACCGGATCGCCGTCAAAATCCTTGTCGCGGAACAGGCGTGTCGCGTTGCGAAAATCCATAATGGTGAAATAGAGCTTGTTCTTCTTCTCCAGCACGCGCGTCCCGCGTCCGATCATCTGTTTGAACTCGGTCATCGAGTTGATGATGCTGTCGAGCACGATCAATTGCACCGTTTGCGTATCCACCCCCGTGCCGAGCAGCTTCGAGGTGGTTACCAGCACCGGGTAGGGTTCGTTCGGGTCGATAAAGTTGTCCAGCTCACGCTTGCCGTCCGGGCTGTCGCCGGTGATGCGCATGATGTATTTGAAATTCTGCGAAAACAGATCGCCGTTTTCGTTGATCAGCGCCCGGCGCATCTCCTCCGCGTGCTGAATGTCGCGGCAGAACAAAATTGTCTTGTGCATGCGGTTGCTGGCCTTGAGATGCTCCGTCACCAGGTGCGCCACCAATTGTGTACGCTCCTCGATCACCAGCGTCTTGTCGAAATCCGGGCCGTAAAAAACTTCATCCGGGATTTCGTACCCGTAGGCATCCTTCTGACCGGCGCGCGGCCGCCAGCCGTCGATATCGCGGTCGATCTCGATCCTGACCACCTTATACGGGGCCAAAAAACCGTCTTCGATCCCCTGTTTGAGCGAGTAGGTGTAAACCGGCTCGCCAAAGTAATCGATGTTTGAAATCTCGCTGGTTTCCTTGGGGGTGGCGGTCAACCCGATCTGGGTGGCAGGCGCAAAATAATCCAGAATCGCGCGCCAGGCCGAATCTTCCGCAGCGCTGCCGCGATGGCATTCATCGACAAAGATCAGGTCAAAGAAACCGGGCGAGAATTGTTTGTAGACATTCATGGCTTCTTCGGTGCCCGAAACCGCCTGGTAGAGCGCCAGGTAGACCTCGAAGGATTTATCCACTTCGCGGTCGCTGATCTTGGTCATCACATCGCCAAAATACTTGAAATCGTTCAGCCGCGCCTGGTCAACCAGAATGTTGCGGTCGGCCAGGAACAGGATCCGCTTTTTCTTTTTGGCCTTCCACAGCCGGTACATGATCTGGAACGCTGTGTAGGTTTTGCCGGTGCCGGTCGCCATAACCAACAAAATGCGATTCTGACCCTTGGCAATCGCTTCCACCGTGCGGTTGATCGCCACCTGCTGATAATAGCGCGGCGGCTTCTCGCCGATGAAATACGGCTGGGTGATGATTTTCTCTTCTTCGGGCTGAATCTGCTTCCAGACTTTATAGCGTTCCCAAAGCTCCTGCGGCGACGGAAAGTCATTCAGCCCCAGTGTGCGTTCCAACTGGCCCTGCGCGCGGGTGCGGTCGTGCTCCACGAACCCGTCCCCGTTGGTGCTGTACGCAAATGGAATATCCAGCATCTCGGCATAGCGCAGCGCCTGCTGCATCCCCGCCCCGATTTCGTGATGGTTATCCTTGGCTTCGATGATCGCCAATGGCAGGTTTTTCTTGTAAAAAAGGATGTAATCCGCCCGGTCGCGCACACCGCGTCCCACCGACTTGCCGCGCACATGGATCTTCCCGAGCGTGAACTCTTCAAAGAACTGCGTCAAATCCCACCCGGCCACATCCTTGATCGCCGGGGTGATTAACTTGGTGCAAACATCGCGTTCCGAGAGAGATTTTTTGTCAAGGCTCATGGTAGATTACCAGATTTACAGATGAAACTATTTGTTCGATTTGTCTTGAATAAAAAAACCGCCTCGCACAGAGCGCACGGGCGGCGAAAATGGAGTGTGCTATAAATCCGTTTTACCGCTACGCGCCCAACTCGCGTAGTGACGTCAATGTCAGGCCCTGCCGGTACGAACGGTGGGGCTTGTTCGTTTAACGAGTATTGTCAATTATACAGGTGTTCTAGCGGGTTGTGTCATTTTTCTCTATTCAAAACATAGTCATCCCTTTATCAGTCATCCTTTTTCCGCCCTATTCAACAGAAAAAGCCCCGATTTCGGGCCTTTTCTGCATAAGGATTACTAAGAGTATTTGAATTGCGGGGATTGGTGGGTCATCTTTTTTATCTATCTTCCCATAGAAACACTACCTGGCGTCAAATTCCGCGATGAATATCCCTGTTAGCGCAATCATCAGGCGTTTTGCAGGGAATACCGTCATACAATACCATTCTGCGAGCATACGTAACCGGAAATTTCGCATGAACCAGACAAAGGCAGGGCCTCGCGAAGTATGACTTTGCGTTGTGTTTCATGCTCACGCATACTATAGACAGGATTTATCATGGAATTGAAATTCCCCTCACCGAAAAAAATCACGGTATTGCTTGCGGATGATCATCCCGTAACCAGGGCTGGAATTCGGGCTATCTTGAATACCGCGCCTGATATTCAAGTAATTGGCGAAGCGGCTAGCGGCTTTGATGTCCAAGAAATGCTAGAGGAGTTATTGCCCCAAATTCTCCTGCTTGATCTGCAGATGCCAGAGCCGCGACCAAGTGAACTCGAAGCCTGGGTTAGGCAAAATTACCCAGAAGTTGTGACGCTGGTGCTTACTGAACATATACCGGTTAAGCATGAAAAGTGGCATTTGTGCTATGCCTGCAAGTGGCCGAAAAAGTGCCACTTTTTATCTTTGACGGGTGTAGAAGAGATTCTTAACATGACAGAAATTAAGAAAGCCCTGAACCACTCTCTAATTTTTCTGATTTCACAGTAAAGATATTGTATAATAAATTTGTTACGTTTTTACGGCGTGGTGTAAAGAATAGATTTATTATACGCTGCCATAATCTCAAGCAAAACACAAAATCAGAGTTATTGCTCCCTATTTGGATAAACTATATGACACGAGAACTCGATTTTTCTGCCATTTTTACAACACATTCTCAGGTTGAATTTCTTGAAAACTGCCTCGCAGATTTCGAAAAACAAACGCACATTCATGTTAACGTGCAGTGGCTAAAATGGTCAACAGCGCGCGCAGAATTGGTGAAAATGGCTATTTATCGCCATGGCGCTGATGTTTCAGAAATTGGCTCCACTTGGATCAGTGACTTCGTTGCAATGAACGGATTGCGGTCATTCACGCCAATAGAAATCGAAACAATGGGCGGTCAACAGGCTTTTGTACCTGCCGCCTGGATGTCTGGGAAAACCATCCCTGATGAACAGATTTGGGCAATTCCGTGGGTGGTGAGCCCGATCATCATTGCTTATCGACGCGATCTCTTGCAAAAAGTAGGGGTAGACGAACAGACTGGCTTCCAAACCTTCCAGGCTTTCCGTGAAACACTGACCAAAATCCAGGCTAGTGGATGGGAAATGCCGTTGGCATTACCAGTGCATCGCTCACAATACAGCACGCTGCACAACATCGGCAGTTGGATTTGGGGCGCGGGGAGCGACTTTCTTGATCCGGTAGCGAAACAAGTAACTTTTCACCAGCCAGCCGCGTTGGCTGCCATAAAAGACTATTATGATCTGTGCCGTTATTTCCATAAAGATATGGTCAACCAGCAAGATAAAACCATCAATCATTCGCAGGCATTTTGGAGTGGTCAAGCCGCGGTGACTGTAGGCGGCTCATGGCTGCTTACATCAACACCCGATTCTGTCATCGTTGGAGAAAATATGGCTGCCGCGCCCTTGCCGGGGCCATCTTTTGTTGGCGCGCAAAGCCTGGTTGTCTGGGAGCATTCCCGCAACGCTGCTGCCGCTGTTGATCTGGTTAAATATCTAACCGACCCCGTGACCCTTGATTCTTATACCAATAAATTCGATCTGATGCCCGCCCGTCTAGAATTGCTCTCCAGCAGCAGGTACACAGTCAAACCTCACAGTATTCTGGCACTGGCGGCAAAAAAAGGACGTTCTTTCCCGGCCATAGCACTGCTAGGCCTGGTTGAAGATAAATTAAGTTTAATGCTGGAAAATCTATGGGGTGAAATATTGGCTTCTCCGGAGAGCGAATTGGACGCCATCGTTCAAAACTCCGTTGTTGCCCAAGCCAACCGGTTAAACATGATTCTCTCTGGCTAAAGAGCCCTTTACGGCAGGCAGAAAACGCTTTCATCCCAATCTGGGCTTAGTCAAGAAGTTAGATAAATAGCGCTACCAGCTTTGGTAGTGCCGCTATTTATTTTCGCCAGATATGATGGCAAGAAAAAAAATCTTCCCATTGTCAGGATGGCCATTTCTTATGCAATCAAGCTGCGAGCAATCAACGCGGCCTCTTCAGCCGGTTCAGCAACTTCTAAAACCGTTAAAAACACCAACTCCATCGTCTCGCAAGCTTGCCGAAATGTATTTGCCAGATATTCCCCGCGCAAAATAACCCCACCCGTTAGTGCTAACGGTGTGGGAACACCTTCCAATTTTTGATACACCACCTGTACCATCCGCGCAAGATCAACTGCCGCCGTCTCCAAAATCGAAATAGCGATAGTATCTCCCCGCAAGGCAGCCTGCTCGACCAGATCGGCCAACCCGGCAATCTCGGTCCGCGGCGACTCGCTTCCATAAATACTTTGCACCAGGGTTGGTGGGTTTTCCAGTCCATATCGATCCAAGATCAAGCCGGTCAACAGCGTGGGTACGCCGCGCCCATCTTCGGCCTGCATCACGGCCCTCAGCGCTGCAGCGCCAATAGCGTATCCACTGCCCTCGTCTCCAAACAGATATCCCCAACCACCTGCACGCAGCAACTCACCCGCTGCTGTCCGTCCATAAACGATTGAGCCAGTACCACAAATCAACGCCAATGCGGGACCAGAAAGATTCCCTGACGCCAACAAAATCTCAGCATCGCTGAGTACTTTTAGCGCCACGCCAGGGTATTTCACCTGTGCCCAGGCTATAAAGCGGTCAACGTCGTCTTTCCGTCCGGCCCCGGCCAAACCCAGGCACAGCGCCAACAAATTTGCACCAGCCAGAGCTTCTGAAATTGCATATTCAATCGCAGTACAGGCAGACTCAAACCCAACAGAATGAAGATTGGAAGGGCCTGCCAGGCCTCGGCCTTGCCACTGACCATCGACAGATGCAGCTAGGGCGAGCGTTTTGGTACCACCCCCATCCACCCCGACAACTGCCCACCGTTTCATGGAAGCAGCCCAGTCTCAAGCGTCAACGCCTCCCGAACCAGCCCGCCTGCCTGCTCCAGCCGCTGTCGGGCAATTTCGGGAGAAACACCGGCAAGTTCAGCAACAATTGCTGTTTTGACCTCACCCGCACAGGCTTCCAATATCTGCGCGGCACGTTCTGTAGAAATACCGCAGGCCTGGGCAACGATGTTGCGCGCCCGGTCACGCAGTTTGACATTGGTTGGCTGGACATCAACCATCAAATTGCCAAAAGTTTTTCCCAACTTGATCATTGCACCGGTCGAAAGCATATTCAAAACCAGCTTTTGGGCAGTACCCGCCTTCAAACGCGTTGAACCCGCAATAACTTCTGGCCCCACCAGTGGAGCAATGCCAATTTCAACGGCTTCCTCCAGCTTGGACGGCCGGTTACAGGCCACACTGACAGTCAGCGCACCGCGTTTGCGCGCCTCGGCAATACCGCCCAACACATAGGGCGTCCCGCCACTGGCCGCAACGCCCACAACCGAATCGTTCTCTGTCACATTTAGTGCAGCGATCTGTTTCGCACCTGCTTCCGCATCATCTTCGGCCCCTTCGACCGCATCGGTTATGGCACGCTTTCCACCCGCAAGAAGTGCTACAACCAGCTCAGGCGGAGTGCTAAACGTAGGCGGGCACTCTGAAGCATCCAGCACACCCAGCCGCCCAGATGTTCCAGCGCCAACATAGATCAGCCGTCCGCCACGCTTCATACGGTCGGCGATAGCGTCAATCGCCCGGGCGATATGCTCCAATTCTATGGCAACCGCCGCGGCAACGCGCGCATCCTCCTGGTTGATGAGCCGAACCATTTCGATGGTGGGCACAATATCAATGTTACGAGTAAACGGGTTTGCTTGTTCGGTAAGGGTTTGCATAAATAAATTCTCTTAGAAAGTAATTGTCCCCAAAACCACAGGGCGATTAGCGCCAGTGGCAGCAGGCAGGTTTCCTGGGCGGCGGTTCCATGTTTCATAAGCCAACACGGCAAAAGCCAGGGCTTCTTTGGCATCGGCGGGAATGCCAATCTCATCGGATGTCAACAAACGGGCTGGTGATAGTCGTTCGACCAGCATTGCTTTCATGGTCGGGTTGTACGCACCTCCGCCAGAAAGAATGACTTCGTCGGGGAAAACAGGCAAAAAGTCACGATAGGCACGGGCAATACTTTCGGCGGTAAATGCTGTCAGCGTGGCAAGAATATCCGGCGCGGAAAGTCCCCGTGCAGTGGCATCCTTCCAGATTATTTCACCTAGCTGTACCCCAAAACGCTCACGACCGGTTGTCTTTGGCGGTTGAACTGAAAAATATGGTTCACGCAACAAGGTCTCGAGCAAACCTGGGTCAAACTTCCCGCGTGCAGCCAGAGCGCCATCTTTGTCGTAAGCCAACACTCCGTCCGTAGCACGACGCGCAGCATCATCAATGAGCATATTGCCAGGGCCAGTATCAAAAGCAAACACATCTATTTTTTCAGAAACGCTGTTCTGTGTAAGAGAGGGCAGATAGGTTACGTTCCCAATTCCGCCAATGTTTTGGGCAGCGCGAGTATGGACAGGGTGTGAAAGCAGCAACCAATCCACGAACGGGACGAGCGGCGCGCCCTGCCCACCGGCAGCCATATCGCGAGCGCGGAAATTGCTGACAACGGGAAGCCCTGTCCGCTCAGCAATCATCGCGGGCTCACCAATTTGCAAGGTTGAGGCCACATCTGCACTCCCCGGCGGAATATGCCAAAGCGTCTGTCCGTGACTACCTATCAAATCAACATCTGTTAGAGTTAGACCTGCGGCAGCAATAGCATCCAGCGCAGCTTTGGCAAAGGCCTCGCCCAGGGCAAAGTTCAGGCGGCAAATGCGCTCCACTGAACCCGTCTCAGGGCGAAAACAGGCAAATATCTCAGCGCGCAGCTGCGGAGAGTGTGGGATGTTTATATGAGAAATCAGCTCCCAGTCGAGGCACGGCGGAGCGCCATCCAGCCGCACTAGCGCGGCGTCAATCCCGTCTGCCGACGTACCAGACATCAAACCAACGACAATCATGCCGCATCCACACTTTCGACAATCGCCCGGTGAACTTGCACGCGTAGCGGAGCAATACCACGCCCATCACGCCCGCCATAAACATCATCGGTCAACAGGGCAACAACCAGTTCGCGCTGCGGATCAACCCACAGGCAGGTTCCGGTAAAACCGGTATGTCCAAAAGTGCTCTGGCTAAACGGGTTGCTGCTGGCCTCCGGGTCGGGACTCCACAACACAAACCCAATGCCGCGCCGCATAAGATTGAATTGCACTTGCTGGCGGGTCATTTCGACAATCGTTTTGCGACGCAATAAACGCCCATCCAGAAAGCTTTGTCCAAACGCAGCAACCTCACCCGCATTCGAAAACATCCCCGCATGCCCAGCGACCCCGCCAAGACGCCAGGCGTTTTCATCGTGAACTTCGCCGCAGATACGGCGATTGCGCCATTGGCAAAACTCAGTCGGAGCGATATTGCTTGTGTTATGAGGTCCATTAGCAACAGGCAGGTAGCGGGTGGATTCGAGGCCCAATGGGCGGGTGACGCGCTCACGAATGGCCTCATCAAGCGGACTTCCCGTCAACTTTTCCACAGCCGAACCGAGCAGAATCAACCCGACATCGCTATACACGATCCGCTCCCCGGTTGGATACGAAAAAAATGTACCGAGAGCCAGCCGCAAAGCGGATTCGGCATCCGGCTGATCTTTGAAGGGACGCCAGGCTGGCAACCCTGAGTTATGAATTAGAAGATTACGAAAGGTGATTTTCCCAGCATCAACTTGCCCGGCTTGCTCACTGACACTAACGGTTTTACCCCAGTCAAGCGGGTTTTCGTACGGCTGGATGGGGCGCAGTCCGTCGAACTCCGACAAGACTGTCCGTACTGGGGTGTCGAGGCTGACCTTACCTTGTTCAACAAGTAACATAAAGACAGTGGTGGTATACAGCTTGGTGATCGAAGCCAGATCGAAGAGCGAATCAAGGCGGGTTGGATAGTTACGTGTTTCAGGGTCGAGATAGCCAAAAGCGGCGGCATGGACAAGCTTGCATCTGTGGCGTATCGTCAACTGCGCCGCCGGGGTAATACAGACGATAGCCTGGGAGAGAATTGAGTCTGCTTCGGAGAAGTTCATTCTTCAAAACCTTTTGAACCATCAGGTTGTCGAGAAAACAAAAAAGCGGTTCCGATATATTCGCGATTAAGCGCCTATATTCTTGTATAAACTGACATACTGGTTATACAAATTGAAGCCAAATTTGCCGTATAAATCAACCAATGTAGTCCAGTCAATAACACAGCCATTCACACCGAGCGACTGCATGTGAAGCGCAGTAGCGTCAATCAAGTAGCCCCCCAAACCCTGTCCCCGGACAGCCTTCGACAACCCAAGCGGACCGAACTGCCCCCAGGGGCGAGGCAAACGTTGCGGGTAGAAACGCTCGATAGGACGCTCTGAATCTTCAAGTGTAATGCGGCAAAAACCTTCCACCTTGTTGTTTACGCGTAGCAAAAGATAGTCTTGTGGTCTGACGCCATTTTTCACAAACTCTCGAGCTTCAAACTCCCAGCGCCCCGGATATTCGCGCTTCAGAAAATCAAGCAGGAGCGATTCCTGGCCCGACTGCATCGGCGCCAGATCAGCATGGATGGGTTTGGCGTAGAGGGATTGGTAATCTTTTAAACTGTGAGCAATATCATATTCATAAGGCTGCCCCACCGGCGGCTGGTAACCACGCTTCTCAAAAAACAGTAGATTTTCATGCATTGCGTAGGGCAAACCGGGAGCAAAAGGACGAAGGTTGCCACCAACACGGATACGTTTGCCCCCCTGCATCTTTAGCCAATCTTCAGCCCAATCCAAAAGCGAAGAACCTATCCCTCGTCGCTGTGCTGCCGGACAAACAGCAATCGCGCTCACCCAGCCGAGCATCATTGCTGAATCATCCGTCACACAACAGGTCAACACAAAGCCCACCGATTCGCCGTTCAGGATGGCTAGCCGACCTCCAATGGTTTCGCCAGAGAAAGGTAATGCGTTATAAGCGAGAAAACGCTCGTTGAGCAAGTAATCGGGATGCGAGGCTGAATTCCAAATAAAAAGCAGTTTTTTGATTACATCAGTATCTTGCAAACTCAAAGGAATCAAATTCAAAACAGATATCCTTTATACTGTTTTAGGGTAACTCAACAGGCAATACACCAGTCGGCTGAACCCTACCCGCCAGCACTTCCTTTAGCGCTTCGCGGGCAGGCAAGTTAAATCCATAAGAAACCAGGACAGTAACATTTTCAGGCAGGTGCGCAACATCAAACGAGTTGCGACATGCAATGGCGATAACCGGATTACCTGCTTTAATCAATTGCTGGATGAGTTTCAGTTGTTGAATATTTAGGGCAAGATCATACACCGGGTAGATAACCGTCCGCCCATCACGAGCGGCATGGATAACATCAGCTATTTGGGACACGGCCGGCTGGGTGTCAATGGACAGGACTGTACCGCCCAAGCCAGAAGCCTGTCCGCGCAGAGCTGCGGCTTCAACAACGAGAGTGGGCGAGTTTGTATCAAGCGGAATCAAGGTTTGCGGATCACGGATCAACGTGATGGACTTTGCAGCAAGTTCATGCGACAAAGCAAGATGCTCCGCTGTTTTGACAGAATCTGTCGCAGCATCCGCATCCACCTGAACAGGCTTCAGGATTCCGTAATGTTGTTTAGCCTGTAAAATGCGTCGCACTGAAGCATCCAGTTGTTCTTGAGCAATTTTTCCGTCCCTGGCAGCCTGCACAAGATTGGTAAAAGCCTCGTAATGCATGGCATGGTCTCGATTGAAAAGCAGCAGGTCAGCTCCAGCGGCCAGGGCCAACGGTGCGCCAACAGGCGGGGGGTAACCATTGGCCGCCAGCGCCCCCATTTCGAGTGAGTCGGTAACAATCAGTCCGTCATAACCAAGCTTATTGCGCAATAAACCGGTCAAGACAGGGCGTGATAAAGTAGCAGCCAGGCCAGGCGTGGCATCGATAGCCGGGAAAGTAACATGCGCAGACATGATCCCAGCAAGGTCGGCCTCGATCGCGGCTTTGAAAGGAACAAGTTCAATCTGATCGAGACGAGTACGGTCATGCGGGACAAGCGGCAAGTCAATATGCGAATCGACACCGGTATCGCCATGACCAGGGAAATGTTTGCCAAAAGCAAGCACACCGTTTTCCTGCAAACCATTCGCAAAGGCAATGCCGTATTCAGCAACTTTGGCCGGGTCAGAACTAAAAGAGCGAATGCCGATAACCGGGTTAGATGGATTATTGTTCACATCAAGATCGGGCGCAAAGTCAACATTAATACCAACAGCTCGCATCTCAGCGGCCATGGCAGCAGCCACGCGTCGGGCGTTTTGCGGGTTTCCGGTAGCTGTCAATGCCATTGCAGATGGGAATTCGGTGAAGCCGGTTGCATCCGTCAGGCGTGCAACGCGACCAGCTTCCTGGTCAACAGCAACAAAAAGGCCGGGATGTCCACTTTCACGAGCTATTGATTGCAGCTCATTTGTCAATTCGGCCACCTGAGCCGGAGACTGGACATTGCGAGCGAATAAAATAACACCACCGACATGGTATTCGGCGATCATTTGGCGCAGGTCAGCGTCGACAGTTGTTCCGTCGAAGCCAATAATCATTACCTGTCCAATTTTTTGTTCAAGGTTCATCGCGGCGAGCAAATCATCGGCAGATGGAAGATCAGTAGCAGAAGGCTTAGTCATAGGCGTTTTCGTGAAAGGTAGATTATGAGGAGATAGTGTAGCACCAGGCGTAGCAGTCAGTTCCGTTCTCGGAATACAAGCTGCAAAGAAAATGAATAATAACAGGATAATAAAAAATATTCGTTGCGCAGGCATCATCTCCGACACATCCCGGCTTGTCACCAATCCGGAATTCCGGATTGGTGACAAGCATAAACCGGGCAAGGAAACTAGCGCAAGGTAAAGCTTTCAGCAGCGCCAGGTACGTACTCAGCATCGGCCCACATATAGTAGAACAGAGGCGGGTACATGGCATTGTACGATGGGTTGCCCACGAAACCAGGCAGGCTGGTGGTGGTAAAGTAGTTCAGGTCGTAGTTAGGTGGCTGAGGGTAAGGATAGATGGTGTGGAAAGTGCCATCACCAGTTGGGGAGACCTTGAGTTCACCTGCAACCAGTTGGTAGGCAATGTACAGATCGGCTTGGTTGTTCTGATAAATCGGGTCGCTGAAATCACGCCAGCCGGTAATGCGGGTGTCTTGATTGATGATATCAGTCGAATAGCGCTCGAACATAGCCAAGACAGGAAGCTGCTCATTGATGATCAATGCCAGTTTTTGGATAGCCGGTTTCTGGGCTTCGAAATCGAAACCGGTGGATGCTTCTGTGAGCAAATCGATGATATTTACTTCCTCGCCATCCACGGTCTGCTTCCAGGAAAAACCCATACCCGGCAGGTTGTCGGTGGTCTCAGGGGCATTACGCGGAGTGTTGAGATAGTAATTGAAGGAAGTATGCGGATGAGGCGGGTTGTAGTAGATGCTCAGGTCAACAAGAATCTGATACTTGGCTTCCTTCTGAAGAGTGGCACGTTCAGACGATGGGTAACCACGGACGGTGGCATCGATGCCAAAAGCCTTTAATTGCTGAGCAGCATTTTCAGCAGAACCAAGCCAGTCAGCAAAATCAGCCGGAACCGAAAGCTCGACCTTGAAAGGCGCACCGGTGTC
>JAKLPV010000166.1 GCA_022013685.1 Anaerolineae bacterium | reverse complement strand
GCGGGCCGACTTCCTCGGCGAGGTGGCCCCCTTCAAGTCGCTCAAAGATGAAGTCGAGAACCATCAAGTCATCATCCCCCCGATGGACGAGGCCGAACTGCGCCGGTCGATGGAGGCCCAGGCCGCCTGCGCCGGGCTGCGCTTCGAGTCCGACCTGAGCCAGCAGATGCTCGACGATGTTTCGGGCGAGCCGGGCGCGATGCCGCTCTTGCAGCACGCCCTGTGGACGCTCTGGACGCGCCGTCACGGGCGCTGGCTGCACGCCGAGGAGTACCGCGCCTTCGGCGGCGTCAAACAGGCGATTGCCTCGACCGCCGAGGCTGTCTTCGCGCGCTGTTCTGATTTTGAAAAAGAGCGCCTGCGTGACATTTTCCTGCGCCTGACCCGCCTGGACGATAGCGCCGATGGGCGCGACACCCGTCGCCGCGTCCTGCTGCGTGACTTAATCCCCGCTGATAGCGATCCTGCCGCGACAGCTTTGCTGATCAAACAACTGGCCGATGCCCGCCTGGTGGTCGTTAACGGTGACGAAGTGGAAGTGGCCCACGAAGCCCTCATCCGCCACTGGGAACGCTTGCGCGCCTGGCTCAACGACGACCGCGACAACCTGCGCCTGCGCGAAGGCGTCAGCGACGATGCCCGCCGCTGGGAAAACGGCCAGCGCGACGAATCTCTGCTCAACCACCGCGGCGCGCGCCTCGAACTGGCACTGGCGATGAGCAAGAATCCGCGCTACCGGCTGAACCTGGTCGAGCAGGCGTATTTGGATGGGTGCGTGGCATTGATGAAGCGAGAAAAGGCCGCGGCGGCAAGGCGAAGAAAGTATACAATTGCTGGGGTTTCTGCGGCACTACTGGTGATTATGGTCATTCTCGCAGGCTGGGGTTGGTCGAGTAATGAGAATTCAAAGCAGTTAAGTTATCAAGTTGCTACGTCGGATGCTGCCAAAATAGAATCCGAATATCAAAAAGCCACAGCTATTGCAGAAACAAATTTACGTGCAACAGCTCAAGCAAGTGCCGAAGAACAACGAGACATTGCTTTAGCCAGACAACTTGCAGCCCAGTCATCTTCACTTACCGAGCAACAATTAGATTTGGCATTGTTATTATCTATTGAAGGTTTAAAAATTCGTAATACTGCTGAAACACGGGACGCATTACTCAGCAGCATTCTTTACTCACCGCAATTAGACCGTTTTCTTATGAAAAACGACCTGCCAATTACAAATCTTACAATCAGTGACTCAAATAAAAAAGCACTTATTGTTATAAATAGGGGTACTATTATTTTATGGGATATTGAAAACGCAAAAATCTTAAGTCATATCAGCATAGATACGGGGAAAATAGGCTGTATTACTTTTTTACCATTCTCTGATGAGGCGTTTATTAGTTGCCAAGAGAATTTTGTTACCTTTTGGACAATTACAGTTAACAATGAGTTTCTATCCACATCAGAATTTGTTTTGGACGAAACGCCATCATCTATTGATTTCAGCCCTAATGGAAATTTGTTGGCAATCAGTTCTTACAACAAGTCAATAGAAATTTGGGAGATTGAAGATATATATCATCCACGTAGTTTAGTTCTGCTTAATAAAACGGAACACTCTTCGGCATATTGGATTTACGACCCAAATTTTCTTATATCAGTTGATAGTAAAGATAAAAAACTTAACGTCTGGGATATTCGCAACATTTCATCTCCCACTTTAGCTAAAACAATTGATATTGGCAGTGATTATTATGAGTATTCTAGCCTGGTAACCGCCATAAGTGCCGACAAAAAATTACTCGCAATTGCGAGCAATTTTGGCGGGGTGAGAATTTGGGACATTAGCATTCCAACACAACCGATAAAAAGTGAACAGATTTTTTCAGTGGAGAAATCTATAAGCAAAATAGCTTTCAACCATAGTTCAACTAACCTTGCAGTTGCGGATTCTCTTAGCAATAGTATATTTTTGTGGGACATAACAAATTTCAATACCCCTACAAAGAAATTTTCAACAAGCCTTAATGGGCACACCAAATCAATCACCGGATTGTTTTTTGACAAAAATTCAAAAAAATTATATTCCACTAGCTTTGATGGGCACTTAGTATCATGGAATACGGAAGAAAACCAAGCATTGGTGCTTTCGAACACGAGTATTGGCATTATAGAAAAAAATGGTATTCAATTTAGCCCTAACGGCCAAGTATTAGCAATTACAACAAAAGATTTTTGGATTGGCCTTTGGAATATTCTAGATAACTATACGCTCGAACCTGCCTATCAAAGTATCAGCGGTAATGCTGCAAGTTTCGGGCCCGATGGTATGCTTCTTGCCGCCAGCACCGGTGATGCCATCAATATATTTAATGTAACAAATCCTTATGTGCCTGTACTGATGAGTAGCATATCTTCTGAAAATGCCAAAGTATTTAGTTTGGTTGCTTTTAGCCCAACAAAAAGGGTATTAGCGGCAACAGATAGCGACCATAATGTAATATTGTGGGACATCTCAAATCATCCACAGCCTATTCGTGTGTCAAGTTTCGCGACTGAACATAAAGAAAACATATTCAATATTAGTTTTAGCCTGGACGGCAACACATTAGCTACTATTGGGCAGGAAAATGCTGTAAAACTCTGGGACATAAGCGATATTCATGTGCCCAAATTTATAAGTGTCTTAACCGGTCATGACGCTTTTGTTGAAAGTGCTGTTTTCAGTCCAACAAATACCCTTCTTGCTACAGGAGGTTTTGACGGACAAATTTTACTCTGGGATATCAATAATATATTCAACCCATCTCTTATTAGAAGCCCTATACTATCTTCGTTTAATGTTCCCAATTTGGTTTTTACTCCAGATGGCGAGATACTAGTCGCAGAAAGTTATTCTGGTGTATTTTTGTTATGGGATGTATCCAATCCAAAGCAGATAATTCAACTAGGCCCTAACATCTCAGGCATAAATTCTTCCGGAGCCGGAGTAAAGATTAGCCCAAATGGACATGTATTAGCCTTTGTAGGTGAGAAAAGAAATGTTGTGCTCTGGGATCTACGTGTCGAAAGCTGGCTTACAAAAGCCTGCCACATGGCAGGGCGTAATTTAACTAATGCTGAATGGGACCAATATATTCCAGACAAACCATACCGCATCACCTGCCCCAGCTTGCTCATTGATCCATAGATACCCCCATAGCCCCCATGACCATTCAACCCTTCAAACTCGAACGCTACTTTGCCCGCTACGAATTCAGCGTCAAGTATCTGCTCAGTTCCTCCGATTGCGAGAGCCTGGGCATGGATGAACTGTTCGGCATGGCCGCGCCCGAAAGCCGCGCCCTGTGGGATGGCCTGAAACTCGGTTACACCGAATCGCAGGGCCACCCACTCCTGCGTGCTGAAGTCGCAAAACTATATCAGCGCATCCTGGCTGAAAATGTGCTCATCGCCGCACCGGAAGAAGCCATCTTCGTCGCCATGCAAACCCTGCTCCAGCCCGGCGAGCATGCCATCGCTGTTTCGCCCACCTACCAATCCCTGTACGAGATTGCCCGCTCGATTGGTTGTCACGTCACCCCCTGGCCGTTGCAATCCACCCCGGCCGGCTGGGCGCTGGACATCCAACAACTGGAAGCCAGTATTACCGACAAAACCCGACTGCTGGTTCTTAACTTCCCCAACAACCCGACCGGCTACCTGCCTTCGCACCAGGAATTTGACGATATCCTGTCCCTGGCCCGCAAACACAACCTGACCGTTTTCTCGGACGAAATGTACCGCTTGCTCGAATCCGACACCGGCTTGCGCCTGCCCTCGCTGGCGGACGCCTACGAAAACGGGATTGCGCTTTCGGGCCTGTCGAAGTCCTTTGCCCTGCCAGGCCTGCGCATCGGCTGGCTGGTCAGCCAACGAAGCGACCTGATTCCGCACTGGCTGGCATTCAAAGACTACACCACCATCTGCAACAGCGCCCCGTCCGAAATCCTGGGCATCATCGCCCTGCAAAACACCGCGCGAATTGTCCAGCGCAATCTCGACATCATCCGCGAGAATACTGCCATCGCCACCGCTTTTTTCGCGCAGCACAGCGACAAGTTCGCCTGTCACCTGCCTAAAGCCGGTTCTATCGCCTTCCCCGAATGGCACGGCCCCGGCACCATCGAGCAACTCGCCCAGGGCCTGCTCGATCAGCAAGGCGTGATGATTGTCCCAGGGCATTTGTTCGATATCCCCGGCAAGCATTTCCGCATCGGCCTGGGGCGCAAGAATTTTGGCGAGGCGCTGGAAAAAGTGGATTTGTATTTAGAGATGAGGATATAGTCGCACTCTTGCCACTTTCGGACGCTATGGACAAAAAAGTGCTTGCAAAATCGTTTGCCTTGGGTATAATGTGCAACAGAACCTAAACATTGCCATAAAACACAAGAAACCACCTGAATTTTTCGCGCCAACAAAGATGCGCGAGCACAAGAGGACTTAGTCCCGAGCAAGCCACTACAAAATAACCTGCAGACGCATTTTTTTGCGCCACACCAACACAACGAGAAAGCAGCCTTTACAAAGGTTGCTTTTTTACGTTTGGCAGGTCAAGGTTCTTCTTATCCATCTTTCTCAATAAGGAGAACAAAACCATGAAATTCCCGCACGTTTAGATTTTCGGACAGGATGGACAAAACAATCCAATCCGGTCTGGTACAATTAATTTATAAGAACCGCAACGTTCTTTGCCGCAGACAAGTATTTTTCTGAACATACACAACGAGTTGACGCAAGCAAGCACACGGCGTCCCATAGAATTCACAGGCAATACGCAAGACCACAACAGCAAAACCACCGCAAGCACACAAGAAGACAGGGGAAACGGGTAGTAACCACCCACACTGTTCGCACATGGAGCTAGACAGGGCAAAGAGCGACCTTTCCAAAGGTTGCTCTTTGCATTTCCTGGCCAAGGCGTCATCGGTTCTCCGATAACCATCAAAAGGAGACAAAATGACATCAAAAAAGATTCCTGTGCCCACCGCCGATGAAGGCGAAAAAGTCATCTTCCTGACCATCGAAGAAGTCAGGCAGTATCTCAGCCTGGGGCGTTCAATGACCTACAAAATGGTGAAGTCGGGAGAAATCCCTTCGGTGCGTTTTGGAGATTCCATCCGCGTTCCCAAACACTTGCTGGATAAATACATCGCCGAGAAAATCGGCCAAATCCCGGCCCCCTATAACGGTGAAGATGTCGTATTCCTGACCATTGAAGAAGTGTTCAAGCGCCTGTACCTAGGTCGCTCAACCGCTTACGGCCTGGTCAAGACAGGTGAAATCCCGTCCCTCACCTTTGGGAAGTCCATCCGTGTGCCGGAGTACCTGCTAAACAGCTACATCACAGAAAACCTGAGCCAGGTCGCGGCCATCCAACCCGGCAAGTAAAGTCCGTATTAAACCCAAGTTGTAACGCGAATTTTTGTTTCGCACCTGAACCTTAACAACTGAACATTCACCAAACAAGCAAAACACAGCGCACTAATTTTGCGCTGGCAATCCTACTTGTAAGTTTCTACAAACCAATCAAGACGTTTCATACACAAGCACACAACGACAGATTTTTCCAGGGCGCAGCAACACAGGCTGCGCCCTGGAAACGAGAAAGAATTATCATTTTCACATCGAGGACACAGGGCATATCCCGCTGCTTCAAGCAGATGGGCTTCTTTTCATTTCCTTCTTCCCCCGAAAGGAGAGTACCCTATGTCAATTTTAATGATCAAGAACCATGAGCGGGGTTCAAAAAATGCCGCTCTGATTTCAACTGGCTCCCAAAGCAAACCAGGAAGTCAGTACGACCCAGTCAAAAAACCAGGAAACAGCAGCGAGGCGGAGAAGTAAAACAATGAACCTGCCGCATACTGCCATCGTCAAAGCCCCCGGCTTGCTGCCCATGCTCTACAAAGTCAGCGAAATCGCGGACGAACTAAAAGTCCCCGAACGCACCCTGCGCGACTGGCTTTCCGCAGGCGCACCCCACCATCGCGATGAACGCAACAACCTGTGGGTCAACGGACGTCTGTTTGCCGATTGGGTACAATCCAAGCGAAAACAGAAAAAGATTACCAGGCTGCCAGACAACCAGGCATACTGCCTGCGCTGCAAACAAGTTGTCGAACTCACCCACGCAGAGATTATTCCCATCAAGGGGAAGCTGATCCACATCAAAGGCGCATGCCCGCACTGCGGATGTACCATCAATCGCGGAGGTCGGCATGAACGCACTGGTTAACCGCGACAATTATCTTCTGGTCAAAAAATACCTGATAGAACTCGGCGATGAACGGCAAATCGCACAAGTCTCCCTCGAGCGCTATCGCTTCTACCTGCGTTACCCGCTGCTCTGGGCGGCAGATATTCCGTTCGCCCAGGCGCACACGATCAAGCCAAATCTCTTCGTATATCTGGACGAAATCAAGAACGAGTCAGGCGCGCCGCTGGCAGGCGAAACACGCAAGAAGATCGTTGAGAATGCTCGCAAGTTCTTCGAATGGTGCAAAATGACGCAGGCCGCGAAATTTCGCGGCCTGCCACCCACCTGGATCCAAAAGCTCAAATTCAACAAGAAAAACGTAGCCCAAACAACCCGGGAGCCAGAATTCGTCAGCCTGGACGAAACCATCCAACTGGCCACCCTGCCGGGAGAAGTGGATGATCTGGCTCACTGGCGCGACCGGGCCATGGCTGCCCGTCTGTTCCTGACCGGCGAGCGCGCCAGCGCGGCAGTTACGTCACCAATCTCGGCCATCAACTTCGATGACCTGTCCCTCAAGCAATGGCCGGAGTTGGGTGTCAAAACCAAAAATGGCAAGAAGGCGACCACCTTCATGTTCAATATTCCCGAACTGATCGCGGTCGCGCGTTCTTGGGATGATTATGTGCGTGCCAACCTGCCGCCCGAATCGCCCTGGTATGCGCCAGTTAACAGTCAATGGGGTGAACAGACACTCTCAGGTGAAACTCCTGGCAAAAATCGAAACGTTGGAATGAACAAACGCCTGGGTCTGCTGTTTAAACAGGCAAACCTTCCCTTCCGCTCGGCTCACAAGTTCCGCCACGGGCACGCCGCCTATGGCTTGCTACACAGCCAGACGATGGCAGACTACAAGGCGCTTTCACTCAACCTGATGCACGAGAGCCTGGAAATCACAGACAGCATCTATGTGCACCTGAAGCAGGAAGAGCTGCGCAATCGCATGACCAATCTCGCAGCTCAGCCTACCTGTGTACCAGACGGTGAACTCGAGCAATTCCTGCTTGGCGTTTCCAAGCAAGACATCCCGCGCGCGATCAACATCCTGGTAAATTCCCTGGCAAAGTAACTTTCACAGTCGCCAATTGTCCGCCGGGCTGGCCTTGCGATGGGCACGCTCAACATCCAGGTCAGCGATCATGGCATAGCGCCGCACCATGTCCAAGCTGCTGTGCCCTAAAAGGGCCTGAAGTGTAAAGACATCGCCACCTGAACGCAGATATGTGATCGCAAAGGTATGACGAAATCGGTGCGGATGGGCTTTTTTCACACCAGCCCGTTCAGCGATGCTTTGGATCAACTGGCGCAAAGAGTTAGGGTTGAATGGCCGGCTATCCCTGGCTTCAAAAACAATAGCGGTGGGTTCTTCCCCATCTTCTCGATCCGCAAGGTAGCGCCAAAGAGCGCGTCGTGCCGCCTTACCCAGGTATACGATGCGCCCTTTGCCGCCTTTTGCCCCGCCATCGCGGCCATGCTGGATCTCAACCTTGCCGGTTTTTGTGTCGACATGCTTAATTCTCAATGAACACAATTCCATGGCACGCAAACCGGTGTCAAGCAAAGTCATGATAATGGCCTGGTCGCGATAGCCATTCGGCAGACGCATTACAAAGCTCTTGCGATTGCCGGGCTTGGCTTCCCGAGAATAAAGACACACTTTCAGCATCTCCTGCATTTCATCCTGGGTAAAAGGCTCCACCGGGGAATTTTTGAATTTCGGCGAAGGAACTTCCTTCATCGGGTTAGGTATTTTAAATTCTCGACATGCCCATGTAAAAAAAGCCGAAAGTGTGATCCAGAAATTTCGTAACGTTTTTGGAGATAATCGATCCTTCCCACCCCCAAAACTATGCGGAACATATTCGTTACGTAGCCAGCTAAAATATTGGGTTAATTCGGCAACCGTGATCGTGGCAACATCTTTATCCCCCAGATATTCCAGCCACTTTTGCAGCTGACGTTGATACGAATCGATCGTGCGATCAGCAAGGCCTTCGGCAGTTTTGAAGCTTAAAAAGCCGACGATGGCCTTGCTTACAGGTAACGAACCCGGGGGTCTGTGGTTCATGGCAAAATCCTCCATTGAGAGAAAAATGACCAACCTCAGACCATCGGGCTAGCAAAAAACCGTAGACCTAGGGTCTACGGTTTGTGAAAAGTTGCGGGGACAGGACTCGAACCTGCGACCTCCGGGTTATGAGCCCGACGAGCTGCCACTGCTCTACCCCGCGTCGTTTACGAAAACTAATAATATCACCTACAAGGTTCAAAGTCAAGGCTTAATTAAAATTTCGTGGCTGTACAGATAAGCCGGGCCAGGGATGCGGTCGTCACTTTGGCGCAAAACGATGCGAGCATATACCTGGCTCTCGCTGATCTGATAGGGCAGGCTGCTCTCGAAGTGTTGAAATTCGGTCAGACTGGCGTCAAAATATAGCAGTCGTGATGAGATAATCGTTCCGCGGCGGTCGACCAGTTCCAGTATGACCGGGCCATTGTTAAAAGGACGAATCATGCCAACAACACGCACTTCACCACCAGTTACCTCGGCCTCGCGGCGTGGAAAGCGCAATACGACGCGATCAAAGGCCTCGTATGGCGGGGTATACTGGTTGTCGCCAACCGACATGAGCAGGAGGCGCACCGAATTTAGCGCCATGATGCGGCCAAACTCGTCCTGGGTACTGATTTGCAGGCGGGCAACTTCAGATGCGGCAGAGATTTCAAAGCTGACATCTTCGGTCACCCGGCTGGGGCTGCTCTGCTCGTAAGTGCGGAAAACTTTGCGATAAATTTCACGCCCATCCTCGCCAATAATTTCGATACGGGTAACCCCTGTGTATTCGGGCAAGATGTAAAAAACAAGGTTGAACGGAGATGAGAGTTTCGACATCGGCCCGGGAGCGGCGATGCGCAAGATGACATTGTTGGGGTCGAGCGTGGGCGTATTGGATGGGGTAAAAGTGGGAGTGGGCGTCCAACGCCGGCGGGTGGCGGTTGGGGTCAGGGACGGGGTCAGGGTCAATGAAGCCGTAGCGGTAGGCAGCCTGCGAGTGGCAGTCAGGGTGCGGGTGGCGGTAACAGGCTTCAGCGTAAGACTCGGCTCAGGCGTGGATTCTTCGGTCGCGGTAACGGTTGGCAGGCTGAGGGTGGCGCGATCGGTGCGCGTACAGGCCGAGAACAAAGCCAGGGAGCAGAGAAGCAGCAATAAGCACAGGAAACGGTTCATAAGTCCGATTTATATCATATACCCGTCCCGGTCACAAATTGCGCTTTTTACAAGTGCGTAAACACGCAATATCATGCTGCGCATTTGTGACCACGGGCACTATGAAACGAAAAACCGTCCCGAAGATCGAGGCTTCGGGACGGCGGGATTGAGAGAACAGACTACAGGCCGTAAATGGCGCTGTATTTGTCTTTGAGATAGCGCACGTAGGGGACCGGGTCAATTTTCGAGCCAGTGACGCGCTGAACGAGTTCCTGTGGTTCGTACTTGCGCCCGTGCTGGTGGATTTTGATCCGCAGCCAGGAAAGCAGGTTCGAGAAGTCACCCTGGCGCATTTGGGCGTCGATCTCGGGGTTGATGGTCTTGAATTTCTCCCAGAGTTGGGCAGAGATCAGGTTGCCGAGAGCATAAGTCGAGAAATAACCGACCATGCCGCCCGACCAGTGGATGTCTTGCAAAACGCCCTTGGCATCGTTGGGCGGTGTCAGGCCAAGATAGTCTTTGAATTTGGCATTCCAGGCTTCGGGCAGGTCTTTGACGGCCAGTGAGCCTTCGATCAGGGCAATCTCAAGTTCGAGGCGCAGCATGATGTGCAGGTTGTAGGTGGCTTCGTCGGCTTCGACCCGGATCAGCGAAGGCTGAACCTTGTTGATGCCCTTGTAGAAGTTCTCGAGGCTGACCTTGCCGAGTTGTTCGGGGAAGGTGGCTTGCAGTTCGGGGTAGAAGTGTTCCCAGAAAGGCAGGGCGCGGCCAACCAGGTTTTCCCACATGCGGCTCTGCGATTCGTGAACAGCCAGGGATGTGCTGGCGGCAAGCGGGGTGCGCGCCCAGGCATGGCCGATGCCCTGCTCGTAGAGCGCGTGACCGGTTTCGTGCATGGTGCCAAACAGGGCGGTGGCGAACTGGTTTTTGTAAACGCGGGTGGTGATGCGGACATCATCCATGCCGAAGCTGGTGGTGAAGGGATGCGTCGATTTATCCTGGCGGCCCCGGTTCCAGTCGTAGCCAAAGGCAGTCGCAACTTTTACGCCAAATTCCCATTGCTTCTGTTCGTCGTAGTCAAGGTGCATGAAAGAGTCATCCACCTGAGGCTGGGCGGCAATTGCCTTGATCAGCTCAACCTGCTGGGGGCGCAGGGTGTCGAAGATGGTTTTGACATCCGCGGTTTTCATGCCGGGTTCAAAATCATCAAGCAGGGTGTCATAAGGGTGATCGGCGGGCGGGAAGAAAGCGATGTAGCGTTTCTTCAGGTCGAGAACTTTTTCAAGATGGGGCTGGAAGATCGAAAAATCGGACTCAGCGCGGGCTTTGGCCCAGGCCTGGTGCGCCATGGCTATCACCGGCGAGGCCTCAGCCACAAATGAGGATGGCACACGGGTAGCCTTGTCGTAATCTTTGGCCGAAACGGTCACGAGGCGATATTCTTCCCCGTCATGGTCAAGGCTCTCAGCCCACGGCAGCAGTTCCTCGAGCAGTTTGCCGATTTCAGGCGCAGTGCCTTTGTCGTGGGCAAGCGCACCGAGAGTCGCCATTTGCTGTCCGCGCGATTCGGCAGAACCGGGGGGCATGTTGACCTGCTGGTCCCAGCCGAGCAGGGCTTCGATCTGGTACAGGTCGGCGGCTTCGCCGAGCAGGGTCTTGAGTTGGGCAAGTTTTTGTTCCATCGGTTCTCTCTTTGAATGGGATGGCCTTATTTTATCATATTAGATGTTTATCTAAAAGATTCAGATACCAGTTCAACTGGGCTTCGTGCGCCACGGCAGGCTCGTCCTGATAGGCAAAACGGCGAATATCCCCCAACTGGCAGCCCTGGGCAGCGTAAAATCGGCAGGCAGGCACATTGATATTTTGGGTTTCAATTTTCATGCGCGTACAGCCACGCTGGTGCGACCATTGCACAGACTGCGCAAAAAGCGCCCGACCGAGGCCTTGTTTGCGCCATTCAGGATGAACACGGATATCCCACAGCACGGATAGGTCGCTGCGGCCTTCGAGCATGTTGACCCCGTTGGTATTCCACGCGACCGCCGCCCCACCCAGGGCCTGTCCGCCGTTATGGAGGGCCAGGAAAAAGCCCCAGCGGCTGACATCGAATTCATCCGGCCACGAGAGCGGACCGCCGAATTCATCGTAGTCCTTGGTATATGGGCTGACTGGCGTTTCGACAAGGCCGACCCCGCCCAGGCCGTTGTCCGCCAAGCGGATGTCAAAAATCGTCCGCACATCGAGGGTCATCGGAATGGCAGCATAGCGGGCAAGATCGGATGGGGAAATTTCAAGGATATCGAACATAGTGAAGGGCTACAGAGACAGCGAAAGATGTTGATAAGCACAGTCCAAAGTCGGGAGACTTTGGACTCCGGGGATATTATTCGTAACGCAGGGCTTCGACCGGTTCAAGAGAAGCGGCGCGGTTGGCCGGGTAAATGCCGAAGAACAGGCCGACCGCCGCTGAGAACACCGTAGCCAGCAAGACCGCATCCAGGCTGATGTTTGGATTGAACGGTGTGCCGCTGGCAGCTGCAAACTGGCCAACCGCCGTGGCAATCAGCCAGCCCAGGAAAATCCCGACCAGGCCTCCGATCAGGCTGAGCAAGGAAGATTCAGTCAAAAATTGAACCAGAATATCCTTGCGACGCGCGCCAAGCGCCTTGCGCAAACCGATTTCGCGGGTGCGCTCGGAGACCGAAACGAGCATGATGTTCATAATCCCAATCCCGCCGACCAGCAGCGAAATGGCGGCGATACCGCCCAAAAAGGTGGTGAACACGCCAGTAATGGTCGCCGCAGTTTCCAGAAAATCCTGCTGCGAGAAAACTGTAAAATCATCCGCGCCGACATCGGTGCGATGGCGGGCGCGCAAAACCTGGGCAAGTTCTTCAGAAGCCTGCGGCACTGCCTCTGCGCTGATGGCCTGGGCAAAAATAACATCGACCCGGTCGCCGCTGCGGCGGATAATGCGAGCGCGGGCTGTGGAAAGCGGGATCAGGGCTTCATTATCTTCAGAACCAAAAGCGCCGCCACCCCGTGATTCGAGAACTCCAGCTACACGAAAAGGCTGGCCTTCAATGCGGACAGTCTCGCCCACCAAACCTTCTCTGCGACCAAACAATTTCTCGGCCAGTTCGGGGCCAAGCAAAACAACCGAGGCCCGGCCCAGGTTTTGTTCCTCGGTAATAAAATCACCTTCAACAACTACATAATTCCTGACAGAGGCATAGGAAGGAGTAACGCCCGAAACAGTGGCTGTGGTTTGATCGGAAGAGGATGCCATACGTACACTGCTGCTTTGAATGATCGGCGCAACCCCAATCACAGAGGGCACAGCAAACGGGTCAGCCAGCGCGGCAGCATCTGCCATGGTCAACGGGCGAATATTGCGCAGTTCGGCCTGATCGTTGCCAGAAAAAACGAACAACAGGTTGGTGCCAATCCCAGAGATGGAACCGGTAATAGAATCCTGAGCGCCCCGTCCGATGGCCAGCATGGCGATCACAGCAGCCACACCAATAACAATGCCTAAAATGGTCAGGCCAGAACGCAGCTTGTTGGCGTTGAGGCTCTCAAGGGATTCGATAATGATCTGAGTAAGGGTCATTCTTGTGTCTCCGTATCTACCACCCCATCGCGAATGCGGATGATGCGCTGGGTTTGGGCTGCCACTTTCGGGTCATGCGTAACAATAATCAGGGTTGTGCCACGATCACGGTTCAGCTTGAGTAAAAGGTCCATGATCTCCTGGCCGACTTTTGAATCAAGGTTGCCGGTCGGTTCATCAGCCATGATGATGGCCGGATCATTCACCAAGGCGCGCGCAATGGCTACGCGCTGTTGTTGACCGCCCGAGAGTTCATAGGGGCGATGGGTCATACGATCCTGCAAACCAACCGCGGTCAGCGACTCGCGGGCGCGTTCTTTTCGTCCGCTAGTGACGGCTGCGTAGCGCAAGGGCAGTTCAACGTTCGAAAGCGCCGTCTGGCGCGGGAGCAGGTTGAAGCTTTGGAAGATAAAACCAACCTTGCGGTTGCGAATGTCCGCGAGCTGGTCATCCGTCAATGCCGAGACCCGTTCCCCATCCAGCATGTATTCACCGGCAGTCGGCAGGTCGAGGCAGCCGAGGATGTTCATCAAGGTCGATTTGCCCGAACCGGATGGGCCGACGATCGCAACCACTTCGCCACGATTAATAGTTAGCGAAAGTCCACGCAAAGCATGGACTTCCACATCTCCCATTTTATAGATTTTTGTAAGGCCTTCAGCAACGATTACAGATTCAGGCATTGCTAGTTTCCTCCGGGACCGCCCATCGGCCCAAAAGTTGCAGGCGGATTCAATATGACCAGGTCGCCCTCTTTCAGGTCGCCGCCGACAACTTCACTGACGGAATCAGATGATGAACCAAGCCTGACGGTGGTCATCACCGGCAAACCATCCATCAAGACATACACGACTCGCTCACCATCAACGATGCGCACAGACCGGTTGGGGACAAGCAAGACATCCTTGACTTCTTTGACCAGAATATTTACAGCGGCGGTCATGCCAGGCCGGACAGTCGCATCACCATTGGTCAATTCGACCGTTATGGTAAAGTTGACCGCGCCCTGGACAACACTGCCCACCTGCCCAACCGAGACTACAATCCCATCATAAGTTTTTCCGAGAATGGCGTCGAAAGACATGGTTACCGGCTGGCCAATATTAATGTTATTGATGTCAATTTCAGAGATTTGAACATCCACCAGTAAGCGGGTAAGATCATCGAGTCGAAAAGCCTGCAGCCCCGGAGAGACCTGGTCGCCGGGCAACGGCTCAACAATCGTGATTGTGCCTTCGAAAGGAGCGATGATCCGCGCGAGATCGAGGGTTGCCTGGGCGGCTGTAATCTGGGCTTCGAGACGGGCAACTTCCAAATCATCCGGGCCGTCCTGAACACGCTCCAAGCGTAACCTAGCGTCATCCAGTTGGGCTTTGGCGATCTCATAATTGCTCAGGCGCTGGGAAACTTCATTATCATCCGGGCGGCCTGTGATGTAGTTCAGCTCGGCAACCACCTGGTCGCGGCGCAGTTCAAGCGAAGTGAGATTGGAAAGAGCGCCAGCCTTGCGCGAATCGCCGTCCGGCAGATCCTTGAACATATTATAGACCTTGCGCGCCTGGGAAATCTGGTTGTTGAGCAGATCCAGCTCAGACTGAACATTTTCAATTTTGGTATCAGACGCGCGCGCAAAATTGCTGCCTTCGTACTTGTTCTTGGCCTCTTTAAGGGCCTTCTCGGCCTGGGTAACTGCCAGTTCAGCCTGGGCGCGAGCCGTGGTGGATGTTTGCAAATCTTCGAGGTTGCGCTGGGCGGTTAACAAGTCCACTTCAGCCAGGATGATGTTCTGGGGCAGGGATGTTTTGGCAAGCTCGGCCAGCACATCGTCTTTTTTTACACGGTCACCCACTTTAACGCGGACAGATTCAACCGAACCCGTGGTTTCCCAGGCCAGCAAAGCGGCCTGGTTGGCGCGGACGGTACCCGTCGCGCCAACAGTAGCTTCGAGGCTGCCGCGCGCCGCCGGGGTGGTTTGGTACTGTCCCTGCGGTGCAGTGTTATTCGCGTTCCAGAAATAATAGCCAATGCCTGCGATTGCGCCAATCACAATGATGCCAATGATAATATTGCGAATGATTTTCATAAACTATCTCCAATGTCGTAATTCGGATTCAACAATAATAATATACGGAGGCTGATTGAGATAGTTTCAGGAAGATTGAATTAACGCAACTCATACGAGCAAAAAGAGCATCACCGTTTTGAGATCGGCAATGCTCCAAAATGCTTACTGTTGTCAGATTGGGCGAAAATTAGCCGCTAAAGGCAAGGTTTAATCGACGGGCAAGGGGTACCAAGTGTTCGCGAACAATTTCGGAAGATTCCTGCTCCGGACTCTGGCGAGCATCATCCAGAATGGCGCCCAGCGCCATGGCAAGCTGGTACTCCACGCGCCGCCAAAGCGGGGCGCTCATATAAGATAGCCCACGCTGGGCCGCCAAAAATACCGCATCTCGCAGAGGATGGCCCGGCTGATATATCTCTTCGAGCACATCCACCCTGGCTGGCATGCTCATGACTTCACGCGCCCAGGTTAATTGATTGGTATGATTGTTCAAAAACTGAACCAGCGCCACGGCTGCTTTTTCCTGTTCGGGAACACCGCGGGTATGATTCCAGATGACCATATTACCGCCGCCACACCAGGGGACTTCGGTCAGGGTTGCCACGCCCAGGTTTTCCAGGGAAAACGGTAAATTTTCCGCCGCCAGGAATGAATCGGCAGTGCGAATGTCCGTTACTATAGCCGCTACTTTACCCTGCGAAAACAATTCAAGCCCCAAAACCGTATCGATACTCGCCTGAGCAGGGCGGACAGCGCGGTAAGTGTCGAGCCAGCGGCTGATTCCGCGAACAGCTTCCGGGCTGTCAAAGACCAGTTTGCCGCCGCTATCATCCAAAAATTGACCGCCCGAACCCCAAACCCACGAAGCGGCGGTATGCAAATAGTCGTTGTAAGGAGCAACAATGGGCGGGTTTAGCCAGGGTATCTCGATATCTGACCTGGACAACGTTTGAATGGTCTTGTCAAGCGCTTCGATGGAGCCAAAAGCTTTGGCTTCATCGATACCCGCCTGTTTGAGTAAATCGCGTCGATAACAGATGACGTAAATGTAACCTGTCCAGGGAATGGCGTAACAGGTTTCCTGACCCGCGAGACAGGTGCTCAGCCAGGTGGGGTGAGCAAAAGCGGACTCACCTCCTAATTTCTCCAATTCGGAAGATTGGAAAGGCCGCAAAGCATTCATCATGATCAGGCTGCTCGTCCAAGAGCCGCCGATATGGGAAACGTGCGGCCCGCGCCCGTGGGAGGCAATCGTCATCAGCTCCGTCCAGGCGTTGCTCCAGGTCATCGGCTGCAAATTCACGCGAATGCGATTTTCTCTGCCAAATTCATCAACCAGACGCGATAAAACCCGCAAATCCAACTCAGAGTCAGGGATTGTGGAGAAGTCAATTTCAATCATAAAAACACCACCTGCAAACGTAAGACATAAACGTTATTATAAATACGAACAACCCTTAAAGCAAGCGCGGCTGAGGCGCGTCATCGGGATACGACAAACCAAGGTGTTCATAAGCCAGGCGGGTGGCAACACGGCCTTGAGGGGTGCGGTCGAGAAAACCCAACTGCAAGAGATATGGTTCGACCACATCCATGATCGTTTCAGGCTCTTCGCCAATGCTGGCGCCGATGGTATTCAGCCCAACCGGGCCGCCATTATATTTTTCGATAATTGTTTTGAGAACCCGGCGATCAACATCATCCAGACCAAGCGGGTCAACCTGCAACAAGTCCAGCGCGCCGCAGGCTGTTTCAGTCGTAACAACCCCATCGCTGCGCACCTGGGCAAAATCGCGTACACGCCGCAGTAAACGCAAAGCGATGCGGGGAGTCCCGCGCGCGCGGCGGGCAATCTCTGCTACGCCTGATTCTTCGGCCTTGACGCCTAAAATCCGGGTGGCGCGCCGGACGATCGTCTGTATGGCGGGCTGGTCGTAATAATCCAGCCGATAGATCGCGCCAAAACGCGCCCGCAGCGGAGCCGTCATCAGCGCCAGGCGGGTGGTCGCGCCAATGACCGAAAAACGCGGCAGCTTCAGGCGAATCGAACGCGCCGAGGGTCCTTTGCCGATGACAATGTCGAGGGCAAAATCTTCCATTGCCGGGTAAAGCACTTCTTCGACTGCCCGTCCCAGGCGATGAATTTCATCGATAAAAAGAATATCCCCCGCCCGCAGGTTGGTCAGGATGGCCGCCAAATCACCAGCGCGCTCGATGGCCGGGCCAGAGGTAATTTTGATATTGACATCCATCTCATTGGCGAGCACATGCGAAAGAGTGGTCTTGCCCAGGCCCGGCGGGCCGTAGAACAGGACATGGTCAAGCCCCTCGCCACGGTGTTTGGCCGCCGCGATCAGGATGGCGAGATTCTCCTTGACCTGGTCCTGGCCGATCAAGTCGGACAGCTTCTGCGGGCGCAGGGACAGATCGAGGCGGTCGTCAGGTTTGGGTTCCGGGTCGAGCAGGCGCTTATCTGAATCGGTCATGGGATGATTATAAGCGCACTTTGGCGCTCGCGCTACTTGGCCAGGCTCAAAAAGACATCTTCAAGGGTGCGTTCGCCTCTTTGGATAGTCAAGAGCCTGGCCCCAGAACTTTCGACAGTTTCCCGTAATCGCTCCACTCCCAAATCAGGCGCAGCGATCACCCGCAGGTGATCTCCGGCCAAAACAACACGCTCCACGCCCGGGGTCGATTCGAGCGCCGTCAGCGCTTCCAGTAGCGGTTCAGCAGCCAGTTCCCAAACATCGCCGCGGACAAAATGCTCCTTCAAAGCCAGCGGCGTATCCATCGCCAACAATTTTCCGTCGCGCATCATGCCGACACGATTGCAATACTCGGCTTCGTCCATATAGTGGGTTGTGACCAAAATGGTCACGCCCTCAACGGCCAGGTCGTAGATCAAGTCCCAAAAGGCGCGCCGCGCGTTTGGGTCAACACCACTGGTGGGTTCGTCAAGAAAGAGCAGCTTCGGGCGGTGTACGATCGCAATCGCCAGGGCCAGCCTTTGCCGCCAGCCCGCCGCAAGTTCACGGGTCAGGGTCTTCTCGTGACCAGCCAAACCAACATGCGCCAGGGTCTCGGCCAACCGCACCCGGTCGTTGATGCCGTACACGCCGCCATAAAAAGCCAGGTTTTCCTGCACGGTCAGGTCGTCGTAAATCGCAAACTTTTGCGACATATATCCGGCCCGGGCGCGCACTTCCTCAGATTGCTTGAAAGAGTCATAGCCCAGCACGCTGGCCTGGCCGCTGGTCGGCTCGAGCAGGCCCAGCAACATGCGAATGGTGGTGGTTTTGCCGCAGCCGTTTGGGCCGAGATAGCCAACGATCTCACCTGCATCGACCTCAAAGGAAACATGGTCAACGGCAGTGAAATCACCAAATTTGCGGGTCAGGTTTTGGACGGAAATGACAGACATGAAAACTCCAACAATGAACAACAAGCGCAAGGCCAAAAAATCATCATTCCACACTCATCATGATAAACACATCTTCCAGCGTGGGCGGGATGGAGCGAACCGATTCAAGCGTAGCACCCGCCGCCTGGATACGCGCTGACAGGCGCTCCATCACCAAATGGGCTTCGCCCCGCCCCGCCCGCAGGTGCAGCCGGTCGCCGAAAATCTGGACATCTTCCACGCCCTCAACTTCCGCCGCAAGATGACGGATACTCACCAGAGGCTTGCCGCGCAGCTCCAAAATCTGACCATCAAGGGTCGAACGCAGCTCGCCCGGTGTGCCTTCAGCGACCAGCTTGCCCTTGCGCAAAAAGCCAACCCGGTGACAGCGCGCGGCCTCGTCCATGTAGGGGGTAGAGATGAGCACTGAGACCCCCCTCCGGCTGCCCCCATTTCCTTCGGAAATAGGGGGAGTGCTGACCAGCTTGATAATCAACTGCCAGAAATCCTGCCTCGTGACCGGGTCGACGCCAGTGGTGGGTTCATCGAGAAGCAAAACTGTTGGGCGGGTGACAAGCGCCGAGGCCAGGCCAAGTTTTTGCTTCATCCCGCCAGATAGTTGACCGGCAAAGCGATCCTTGAAAGCCGCCAGCCCGACAAATTCGAGAATCTCCATGGAACGCGGGCGCCACTCATTGGCCGTTAACCCGCGCACCTCGGCGAAAAAGCGGATATTTTCCAGCACGGTCAGATCTTCATAAAGCGAAAAACGCTGCGAGAGATAGCCAATGTGTCCGCGCGCCTGTTCAGTCTGGCGGCCGATATCGTACCCGCAGACAGTCGCTTCGCCGGAGTCGAGGCGCAACGCGCCACAGATCAGGCGCAGGGTGGTCGTTTTCCCGGCCCCGTCCGCGCCAACCAGGCCGTAGATTTCACCAGGGGCAACAGACAGGCTGATGCCATCCACAGCCTGAACCGGGCCAAAAGATTTGTGAATGTTGCGAACTTCTATCATGAAAAAGTCCTGTCCGAGTCAAAAATCATTCCAAAGTTGGTTTTCGCGCGATGATGTATGCTCGTTGACTGATGTGTTCAGACGAATAGGGAGCGCGGATGATGACATCTTCAATGTTGAACCCTGACTGCTCTACTTGCCTGCGGATTTCAGCGGGCAGGAGAAAGTTGAAATCGAGCGAAACCGGTTTTTCCCACCAGCTATCGAGATGGAGGGTTTCATCGCCAGCATGAAAGGCAAGCATCAACATGCCTCCAGGGCGTAGAACCCGGAAAAACTCCTGTATGGCATCCGGCAGTTGCGGGCGCGGGATGTGAATGATGGAATAGAAGGCGGCGATCCCGACCCAGCTTGAATCTGGCACACTTAACGAAAGCATGTTACCGGCCAGGAAAGATATATCGGGGTTTAGCCGGCGGGCTTCGACAAGCATGCCCTCAGACAAATCCAGCCCGACAACTTCGGCGCTGTGATCCTTCAAATAGCGGGCAACCTGGCCAGGGCCGCAGCCCATGTCGCAGATCACACCCAGCTCGCCAACCTCGCGCGCCATCCGCTGGAGCAGGTCGCGGTCGAGAGGCTTATGCTCCAGCTCGTCAAAGAACTGCCTGGCGTATTCAACAGCAACGCTGTCATAGCCTTGTTCGGTATTCTGAAAATAGATTTCGTTCTTCATGATGATCTTTCAGCGGGTCGAATAATGACCAGGGCTTCATTGGCAGCCATTTTTTCCAACTGTTCCCGGCTGGGATGTTTGGGCAGGCCATGCGCTTTTTGCATGATCAAACCAATCATGAAGGGATGGCGCTGCAAACGAACCTCGATGAAATCTGCCATTCTGGACGGGTCGGTGATGACCTCGGCCAGGCCGCATACGCTCTTTTTTCCTACGCGCAGCTCGACCTGCGGGTTGGCCTGGATATTGCGCACCCAATCAGCCTGCACGCCGCGCGCTGCACCGAGGTAATAGGAGCCGTCGATCTCCTCGTACTGGAGCGGGGTAATGCGCGGCTGGCCGCTTTTGCGCCCGGTGGTCGTCAGCAGCAGGACGATCCGCCCGATGACCGGCCCCAGCCCGATCGCATACAGAAAGCGATGAAGTTTTTGCACATTCTTGATCTTGCTCCAATCGAAAGCAGAGATACCCATTTCAAACCTTTCTTTCCATCAAGAACTGGCGCACATACAAAACGCCAAACAGGATCAATCCCAACCCGGCAAGGACGCCAGGAAAATAACCACGCACCAACAAGGCTCCCAGCAAATGCCCCGAACCATTGGTTATTTCCAAAACGGCGATCCAGAAAGCCAGGGCCAGCGCCCAGGAACGTCGCTCAAAGACAAAAGGCGTCAGTGCCAGCAGAATAGTGACAATTACCAGGTTGGCGGCGGCAAATTTCGTCTCACCCATGCCCTGCATGAGCGGAATCCAGTCAATCTCTTCGTGCCAGACCGCCGTCACGCGCGGCATCCAGGCCCACAGGCTGGTCAACACCTCCTCAGTGGAGTGCAAAGCCTGTGACACAGCCAAAGCATGATAAAGCCACGGAAGGGACAGTTTCGGCATGGGCGGAACTTCCAATCAGCTACTTGAAGGTAACATCGGCTGGCATGCCCGGTTTAAGTTTGCCTTCAGGATCATCGAGCCTGAGTTTGATGGCAAAAACGGTTGTCTTGCGGCCCTCGACAGTTTGGACATTGCGCGGGGTAAACTCGGCGCTATCTGAGATATGAATGACAGCCGCGCTGAATGTTTCGCCGGGGAAAGAGTCAACGATCACCTCGACGATTTGCCCAAGCGAAACTTCACCATAACGGTCTTCAGGCACGTAGACCGTCAGGGTCAGGTCAGCCAGGTTGGCCAGGGTCAGGGCGACAGAGCCGGGATTGACCACCTCGCCAGGCTGGATGTTACGGGTCAGAACGACTCCGTCCGCGGGGGCTGTGAGGGTCAATTTCTGGAGTTGGGCCTCGATAACCGCTAAATTGGCCTCAGCCTGGCGGATGGCTGCCTGCGCCTGGCTGACAGCGGCTTCGGCCTGCTCGACAGTCTTTTGCGCGGCCAGGACTTTGGGGGAGTTCAACCCGGTTTGCAGGGCGCGGATACGGTCGGCAGCTTTATCGGCGCGCTCTTGCGCTACACGCAGTTCGGCGCGGGCAGTGAGAATATCCTCCGCACCTTCGCTGGTCAGGGCATCTTCGTATTCAACCTGGGCATCTTCCAATTCGGCCCTGGCATCGTCGAAAGCGGTCTGGGCAGCGTCGCGCAAGGCAGAGTCGGTGTTGTTTGCGTCCGTCAGTACATCTTGCGCGACCTGATAGGCGGCGCGGGCAGCAGAAAGGTCACGTTCGGCTTGCAGGAAATCGCCGCTGGTGGCTTTCTGTTCGTAAAACTCGAGCCGCTCGCGGGCCTTGACGAGCGCATCCTGTGCGGCCACAGATTCGGCTTCGAAAGCAGCCAACTGCTCAGCACGGCCAAAGTACCAGGAAGGCTGGTCAAAATCGGAGGGGTTGCTCAGTTTCCAGTCAGTGGCGCGCAAGGCAGACTCTTCAGCCAGGGCAGCTACCAGAGCCAAGTCATATTGCGCGCGGGTAGTTGCGGCCACCGCTTCAGCGCTGGTCACTGCCGATTTAGCGGAATCCAGGCTGGCGCTGGCAAGCCCGCGCTGGGCTTCGAGCAGGGATCCGTCGAGGCGCAAGAGCACGTCCCCAGCCTGGACAGAATCCCCTTCTTCCACCAGCACGCTGAGTACTTTGCCGGCCAGTTCGGGCGCGATGGAAATTTGCAGCGCCTCAACAGTGCCGCTGGCGGTCAGGCTGGTGTCGGTTTGGGGTTGGAGTTGCTGCCAGATAAAAAAACCGGCAGTACCGAAAACAATGAGCACGACGAGGATGATTACCGGAACGGGAGGTCGATTGTGGGACATGGGAAACTCCTGAATAAAGAATACGGAATGGCACTTGCGGCGCGCGTAAGTACGAGCACGGATTCAGAATGGAAAATCAGTCCAATCTTTTCCTGAAGCGCATGGCTGCTGCGGTCATGATGGCTATGCCGAAGACGGTCAGGGCAATAAAATCCGGCAGGATACTCTCCAGGCCAACGCCCTTGAGCAAAAGCACACGAATTATAGCCAGGTAATAACGCAATGGCATGGCGTAAGAAACCCACTGCAAGAATTGCGGCATGGCTTCGAGCGGAAAAAAGAAGCCGGAAAGAAAAATGCTCGGCAAGAGGGTCATCCAGACGGTCAGCATCGATTCTTGCTGGGTATTGGCAATGGTGGATGCGAACAGACCCACGCCCAGCCCGGAGAGCAGGAAAATAGATGAAACCAGCAGGATGAGCAATAACGATCCGCGAATCGGCACGCCAAACCACCAATTCCCCATGAACAGGACGGTCAGGGTGTCGAAGAGGGCCAGCAGGGTATAAGGCAGTATCTTGCCAATCACCAGTTCCCAGGGCCGGATGGGCGTCACGATCAGTTGTTCGATGGTGCCGCGTTCGCGTTCGCGAACAACTGCCGAGGCGGTCAGGATGGCGGTGATGGCATACAGAATCATGCCAATCACACCGGGGATCATGAAGTAGGATGAAATCAAATCGGGGTTGTACCAGACCGTCGTGCGCACATCCACAGGCGGCTGGAGTTTGAGCGCCTGACCGGAGCGCGCCACTCGTTCGGAGAGGATACTGGTGGCATGACTCTGCCCGATCAGCTTTGCCGCCGAAAGCGCAGTGGCGGCAACGGTCGGATCGGAGCCATCGAGAATGAACATGACCTGGGCCGAGCCGTCCCGCAGGCGGTTGGCATAATCGGGGGGGATGATCAACGCAGCCCGGGCCTGGCCGGTTTCGATCAGGGTTTGAATCTCGGCATCAGACGCAGCCGCAAAGGCGATCTCGAAATAGTCCGAAGCGCGATAGGCATCCAGCAAGGCGCGCGCTTCCGCTGAGTAGGATTGGTCGAAAACCGCCAGGGGCACGTTGCGCACATCGCTGGTGGCGGCGTAGCCCAGGAGGAATAATTGCATAATGGGAATGACCAGAATCAACGCCAGCGTGCGTTTATCGCGGAAGATCTGGATGAATTCCTTGCGGATGATGGAGAACAGGCGAGAGTTCATAAGACTCCTTCAAGGCAGAATGATGAATGCAGAATGATGAATAGACCTCTTGCAAAAGTCGTCAATAGTTGGACTGCAAATGTCCTTCGACTGCGCTTTTTTTATAAAATGTCACGTCCTGAGCGGAGGGCGGAGCGTATTTTGCGCAGCCCGTAGTCGAAGGGCGCTCCGCTCACCTGTGCCGGCGGCACTGACGCAGGCAGGACTTATGTAAGAAGTCAAATGGAAAAGGTCAAAAGTAGAAAGTCACAGGCCAACGCGCAATTCATCATTCTGAATTCTGGCTTCTGCCTTCCAGAATACCGTACATAAAAATTTCCATAAAATCATCCAGGCGCATATCACGGATGCCGGGCGGGACAGATGCATCACCAACCAGAAAATCGGTCAGATAAAAAGCCATGATGCTCCCGATGAAAGCGCGAATCAGCTTGGGAGTAGACATATCCTGACGCACGCCGCTTCCGGGCACAGTAAAACGCTCAATCAGCGGATAGGCCAAGGGGAAAATGGTCTCCAAAACTTTGGGGAAATGCCGCCCTTCGAACTCGACAATTTCGATAAACATGAGCTTGATGAAATCGGGGTGATGTCCCATTTTCTCTTGCACCAAGCGCGAGGCATTGCGGATAAATTCTTCGGTTGTTTTACCTGGTGTTTCCTGGAGCACCGGCAATATTTGCAAGTACGGATGTTTGTCGATAATCAGCGCCTGGAAAATCTCATCCTTGCCGGCGAAATGATTGTAAATGCTGCCCACCGCCAACCCGGCGCGCTCGGCAATCTGGCGCATGGAGGTGGCGCTGTATCCCTGGTTCAAAAACAGATCATAAGCCGCATCCAGGATGACTGCTCGAGTGCGCTCTCCCTTGCTGAAAATTTCTTCGGGGGTCATAGCTTCTCCGTGAAATGAACGAACGTTCGTTTTTATATTTTATGTTTTTTTGGAAGAATGTCAAGATGTAAATCCATAATCATTTTGAGCAACGCCTGCGCCCGGAATTAAAACAGTTGCCGGGCGTGCTATAATAGGAATGGATATTTTGAAAAAGGAGTATCTCATGACTGAAAAAACCGCACGCGAAAGTAAATTCAAGAGCCGCATCCCTGAAGAGACCCGTGAGCACTACCGCAATGCCCGCGAGGAGATGCGCAAAGGTCTCGAAACCCTCTTCCCTGCCGGTTTCATCAAGCATCACCGCGCCGCCCGCAAAGAAGTGCTGCTGGCCTGGCGCAGCATGCTCGACTCTGTTATTGAAGATATTGACAAAAAGATAGCCTAACTTCACAAATTAAAACAAAAAGACACGGAATGAGCAGTTCCGTGTCTTTTGATTCCCGAAACATTAGCGGCTGCGGCGAGGCAAAAAAAGCACCCAGAGCAACACAATCCCGGCAAAAACCAGCAGCGTTTGCCCAAAAACCAAATTACCGGCATTGTAGAGAAAAATTCCGCCCAGCAAGAGCGCCGAAAAAATCAGGCTGCCCGAAAGCCGGTCTATCGAGCGCTCCAGCAAGCCCAGTTGGCGCGTCACCTGCGGAGCGCGGATCAGCAGCCCCTCGCGCTCGGCCTGCGCCAGCACCCGACTGGCCTGCGAAGGCAGGGCAACCAATGTCTTGGCCAACTCTTCGAGCGTCTCCAGCACAATATCCAGGCCCGAGCCGCCTTCTTCAGAAACCAGTTTTTTCGCATACGGAGCAAGCTGGTTCCACAGGTTGAAGTTCGGGTCCAGCCCGGTGCACATCCCTGAAAGGATCGCGACCGTGCGTACCAAAATCAGCAGGTTATTGGGAACCTGGAAAGGCATTTCGAGCATCAAATCGCGAATGCGGTGACCGATATCATGCATCTCGTGCAGGCTGACGTTGCGCAGTTCGCTCATCGACATGCCCCAGAAACGATCGAAAACCATCGCCGAGGCTTTTTCCAGCGCTTCGATATCTGCGCCGGGCAGCAAAAAGCCGAGGGTCTGGTAGGACTTGATCAGCCGGGCCGAATCCTGGGTGCCAACGGCGATGACCGTCTCGCGCAGCGCGGCGCGCAAGTTATCGGGCAAACGGCCGACCATGCCAAAATCGACAAAGGTCAACTGCCAGCCAGGAGAGTCGCCTTCAGCCGGGACAGGGGTTACGAAAAGGTTGCCCGGATGCGGGTCTGCATGGAAGAAGCCATCGTCGAAAATCTGTTTCAGATAAACATCCAAAAGCCTGCGCGCCACCTGCGCCCGATCAATGCCCGCGGCGGTAATCTCGTCATAATCCGTGATCTTGATGGCGTAAACATTTTCCAGGGTCAAAACGCGGCGGGTCGAACGGCTCCAGACCACGCGCGGCACGCGCACGTGCGGGTCATCCTTGAAATTCTCGAAAAACGTTTCGGCGTTCTGCCCCTCGAGACGATAATCAATCTCATTGTTGAGCGTTTCAGAGAACTCGCGCAGCAATGCGGGGACATCGGCATGTTCGCGGACGGGGCGGTAATACGTCAGCCAGCGCCCGACAATGCGCAGGGCAGACAGATCGACAGAAACGATCTTTTCGATATTGGGGCGCAACACCTTAACGACCACATCCTGAAAATGCTGCGCTTCTGGCTCGTCGCCCCTTAGCCTGGCGCGATGAACCTGGCCGAGCGAGGCGGCTGCCAGCGGATTCTCGTCAAACCAGGCGAATTTTTCTGAGATGGGAGCCTGCAATTCGTTTTCGGCCTGAAGCTTGATCGCCCCGAAAGTTTCTGGCGGGACTTCGTCCTGTAAATCGGCCAGGGTGTCGGTCACTTCAGGGGGGAGGATATCCAGCCGCGAAGAAAGGAACTGCCCGACCTTGATCATCACCCCGCCCATTTTGAAGGCCAAAGCGCGGAAACGCTGCGCTTCGCGCCGGAAACGCTCCGAACGGGTGCTGCGCACCTGCAAACGAAACCCGATCTTTGCCAGGATCAACTCCCAGCCAATAAAACGAAGAAATATTCCCGCAAAAAACCACAAAATATGAAAGAAGCGGGCGCGCATACGAGGTGTCTTCATTCAGGCTCCAGACCTGTCAGCCCACATCCAACCCGGTCAGGCGGGTCAGAAGGCGGTGAAAGAAAAGGAAAGGCACAATCAGGATCAGGTGAATGAGTACGCTGACCAGCAAGACCAATGCCGTGCCTCGTAAAAATTCATTCAGCGGCGAGGCAAGATGTTCCAACATCCACGGGCCAGCCCCGGCCAGCAAGAGCAAGGCCAGGAAAATTGCTATCACCACAAGTGGCGGAGTCCACGATTGGCGGTCTGACTCGGAGGGCATCATCGTGCTCGAAACGGTAAAAGCCAGGTAGAACCACAACCAAAAATCGGGCAGCCTGGGCAGGATGGTTAACCCAAGCAGGAATAAATTCATCTGGTTGTCACGCAGCACATCCCACATCACAGCCAACTGAAGGCGCTCGACCGCGACCCAGGCCAAAAACAGGGTGCCAAATAAAATTGGCGCAGCGCCCACCAGTGAATCGCGCACGAAATCACTGCGTTCGGTTTCGACATAGCCCATTTGCAGGCGTCCATCAGGCATGGGGGTTGGGACCAGCGAAAAGCGTCCGGTGCGCACGCGCAGAATTTGGGCCATGATAAAGTGGCTTAGCTCGTGCAAAAAAACGCCGGGGATAAAAATCAGCGCAAAAATTCCGATCGTAATGCCAGGGTGGCGGGTAAGGATCAGGAAAACAGCCTGGATTTCACGGTGCATCCAGCGTTGCAGGTACAACAAAGCCACCAGCGCCAGGGCCAGCCAAAACAGACCATCGAGGGAGGTTAGAAACAGGGCCATTCTAAAATGCGAGACGCCCCTGCCTGAGCCGGGACGTCTCGCGCGTTTTCAGTTTTGGGTCTTAAGCTGCCGCCGCCTGGGCAATGGCAACAAAATCATCCTTGAGGCTTGCGCCGCCGACCAGTGCGCCATCGACATCGGGCTGCGAAAAGAATTCCGCAGCATTGGCGCCAGTCACTGAACCGCCGTACAGGATGCGGATTTTTTCAGCCGTTTCCGGCCCGAACAATTCCACCAATACCGGGCGGATAACCTGCCCATGGACGTGCTGCGCGTTGTCCCCCGAAGAGGCCAGCCCCGTCCCGATGGCCCAAACTGGCTCGTAGGCGATCACCAAACTGGGGGCGAAGTCTGCGTCGACGCCTTGCAAGGCGCCCAGAGTCTGCCGCCGGACAACTTCCGCCGTCTGGCCGGATTTATTTTCATCCAGCGTTTCACCAACACAAACGATGGGAATGATGGCATGTTTCTGGGCTGCCAGCACACGTTTGTTGACGGTTTCATCGGTTTCGCCGAAATACTGGCGGCGTTCGGAGTGGCCCAGGATGACGTATTTGCAAAGTTCCTTGACCATCGCCGGAGCGACTTCGCCTGTAAAAGCGCCTTTTTCCTCCCAGTGCATGTTCTGCGCACCCAGGCCAATATCAGTTCCGCCGAGCAGGTTTGCCACTGCCAGCAGGGAAACGTATGGCGGGCAAATGACTTTCTCGACGCCTTTGACGGCTTTCAGGCCGGCGCCCATGGTCGAAACCAGTTCACGCGCCTCGGCGACGGTTTTGTTCATTTTCCAGTTTCCGGCAACAAAGGGGATTCTCATGTTTTTCCTCGCAATCGATGTGATTTTATCGCCAGAAATCTGGCGGTTATTGATCTTTAGAAAATTCGCCGGGAGAATTATAGTCGAATTTAACTGTATACTTGGTAAAACAGAGCAGGTATAATTATTCAGACAAAACCAGGCCAAATAACATGGAGGATGAAATGAAGATCAATTTTTACGCCACCCTGCGCCTGATCACCGGCAAAAAGACTGTCGCGCTCGACCTGCCCGATAATGTGACCGTGCGTGAAATGCTGGATGCCTGCTTTGCCCTTTACCCGGCCCTGCGCAAAGAATTGATGTGTGGCGATGAGCTGCACGGCTACGTGCATGTTTTCGTCAATGGGCGAGATGTCCCCTATCTCGAAAAGACTCTCGAAACACGCATCTCGCAATCTGACAAACTGGATATTTTCCCGGCAGTCGGCGGCGGCTAGCAGCGGATTTTCAACGACCATGAAAACCATTGTGCGAGAGATGCGCGGAATTCCCTACTTCCTATTGAAGGAATATCTGCAAGAGCTGGGCGGAACTTTGGCTTCTGAAAACGAGGTACGAGGCGAGGGCTGGTCGGTGCGGCTGGAAAAAATGGAGCCGTTCCGGCTCAAGTCGCTTTCAGTCGGGCAGACCCGCCTGACGATGGAGATCCGCGAGGATGTTTACGATGATTTCATGACGCGTTTTTCAATGAAGACCCTGAGAGCCGGGGCATAACAAAAAAGAATATGAAAGACCGCGCTCAGGCGAGCGCGGTCTTTGTAAATACAGGACTTGGTCAGCTTGCTAGGCGATTCCGAGTTCTTTCAGTTTGGCTTCGGGCACAACACCATTGTCCCAGCCGCGGACCTTGTAATATTCATCGAGCATGAGGTCGAGTTCGCAGACGTGGCCCTCGGAGCCGGGCATGGTCGAGGGTTCAGTGGTAAAGCGCTTGGGCAGGGTGTCCGAACCTTCCTTGAAGCCGACCAAATTATTGAAGCGGCGCTCCAAATTGTAGATGCGTTCGCCCGTCGTCAGCACGTCCGCCGCAGTGAAGGGAACGCCCACCATGGCGGAATACTGCGCAGCGTATTCATCCGCGCCCATCGCAAAAGCGCTGAACTTGCACAGGTCCATACTGTCAGAAAAGGCATGGATGTCCTGGAAGATCTTGACCAGTTCGCCCTTGCCCTTCCATTCGAGCGGATCGACCTTGAGCGAACCAAAAGGCATGACACCCAGTTCGGCCGCGGGCGTGTAGGCGCGCAGGTGGCAGGCTCCGCGATTGCTGGTGGCATAGCCCATGCCCATCCCTTTGAGTCCGCGCGGATCGTAAGCCGGAATGCCTTGACCTTTGACCGTCATCGCCAGTTCGGGGTGGCCAAAATGCTCGGCAACCGCATTGGCGCCGTTGGCCATCACATCGCCCAGGCCTTTTCGGTAGGCAATCATCTCGGTGGCCTTGGTCATTGCGTCGCCATCGCCCCAGGCTATGGTCCCTGCGCCGTTGGTATAACCTTTTTCGCTGGCTTCCATCCAGACCGAAATCGGGTGGCCGACTTCGATGGCGTCGAAACCATAGTCATTGGCCAGGTCGATCATCTTGGCAACCAGGCGGGCATCGTTATTACCGCAGTTTGCGCCGACCGACCAGCAGGGTTCGTACTCGACCGATTCCATGCGCAGGCCCTTATAAGGGCCATCTTTTACTTCGACTTCCTTCTTACAGGCTACCGGGCAGGCATGACAGGTCGGGTCGTTGACCAGTAGGTTTTCTTTGACATATTCGCCTGAGATCAATTCGGCGTTCTCGCCAAAGGAAGTAAACTGGCTGTTTTGGGCCGGCAATGCGCCAATGCTGTTGGTGATGTTCATCAACACGTTGGTGCCATAGACCGAAAGACCGCCCTTGCGCGGGCTGGTGATGTTTTCCTCGGCCATAATACACTCAAGCGCGCGCTTCCCGGCTGCCTTCCAGGTATCGCGGTCTTCGGCCTTGGTAATTTTCTTCTCAGCCTTGATCACAATCGCTTTGAGATTCTTCGAACCGCCGACGCAGCCCGTGCCGCCGCGTCCGCTGGCGCGGTCGTGTTCGTTGATCCAGCAGGCAAACTTGACCAGGTTCTCACCCGCCGGGCCAATCGTAATCACGGTCAGATCTTTTTCACCGTATTTTTCCTTGAAATGCTTGATCGTATCGTGAACACCTTTGCCCCAGACCTCGCCTGCATCCAAAATTTCAAGCTGGTCATCGTGGACATAGACATAAACCGGCTTGTCGGCCTTGCCCTTGAAAAGCAGGCCGTCGTAACCGGCCCAGCGCAAGCGCGCCGCGCTCCAACCGCCGTGATGGCTGTCGGTAATGGTTCCGGTCAGGGGAGATTTGGTCACTACAGCCATGCGGCCGCTCATGTTGGCTTCAGACCCGGTCAGCGGGCCGTTCATAAAGCACAACAGGTTGTCCGGGGAAAGCGGATCAACCTGCGGACCATTTTCATAAACAAATTTCACACCAAGACCGCGGCCGCCAATATATTGGCGCGCCCAATCTTCGGGAACTGGCTTGAATTCGACCTTTTTTGTTGTCAAATCCACGTGGGCAAGTTTGTTTGCGTAACCGCCGAGCATAGTGACCTCCTTTTGGGTGAATTAAGTAACAGATATAACACAAACCGTAAAGTATAAGAGATGGTTATTGTCTAACAATATAAGAATAGCATCCCCAAAAATGAGAGTCAATTTATTAAGTTTTTTCTTAAAGGGTGATTCTGGTTGTGACAATCCTCCAATGCAAATAGAAAAACGGAATCAAAAGCGGAACGGGATGTAGCCCATTCTGCTTTTGCTGGATGTCATTCTCATATCTGGCTTCTGCAACACAAGCGCGTTATTTCTTCAAACGCTCGATATACTGCTTGCGGAATTTTGCCACCTTGGGCGCAACCACCGCCGCACAGTAAGGCTGACCAGGGTTGTTGGCAAAATATTCCTGGTGATAATCTTCAGCGGGATAGTAATTGGCCAGCATTGAGACCTCGGTCACGATCGGCTTGGGCCACAATTCCGCGGCATTCAACTCGCGGATGATCTCATCTGCGGTTTCCTTCTGGGCCTCATCGTGGCAGAAAATGGCCGATCTGTATTGCGTTCCCACGTCCGCGCCCTGGCGGTTGAGGCTGGTCGGGTCGTGGATACTGAAGAAAACCCGTAACAGGTCGGCAAACGAGAGCGCCTGCGGGTCGAATTCGATGCGAACCACTTCCGCATGACCGGTCATGCCGGTACAGACCGCTTTATAGCTTGGGTTTTCCACCTGCCCGCCCGAATATCCAGATTCGACAGAGAGAACACCTTTCAGGTCGTCGAAAACTGCTTCGAGACACCAGAAACATCCGCCAGCCAGGGTTGCTGTTTGTGTTGTACCCATAAAAAGCCTCCTGTTTCAATAAGTTTGCTTGGGTGTGGATTGTAACATTTTTTAAGTGGGCGCGGCCAGGAAGGCCTGCATTACCCAGCTCTCTAAATCTGAGCAGGATAGCCTGAAGCCAGGCAACGATCACCCGCGACGCGGGATATGCTCAATTCAAGTTTGTTCCAGGCTTTGCTGACGAAAAAACGGTAAAGTCGGCAGCGATATTTGCTGTCTCCCCAATCGGATGGGACCCCAGCTCGACCCAGGCATGGGCCTTTAACTGTCCATCCATCTTTCGCGCACCTATGCGCAAAGCAGATGCGACCTCACGCTGGGCCAGCATCCAGCGCAGGGTCAGCGAGCGCGGCAGGCAGGTTTTGGGCGGCCAATGCAAGCGAGCGGCCCAGCCAACCAAACGGTACAAGTGTTCAGCGAGGACAAGTTGCTCCGCAGTCAGGGGCAGCACGCCAGCCTGGGCGGATGAGGGGATGCGCAGGCGTTCGGCGCTGACCAGGCGCAGGAGAATCCAGAAGGCCAGCAGGGCAAGCCAGGCTTCCAGCAGGGCAAGCCAATCGCCCAGGGTCAGGCCGCGAGCCAGTTCCAGCTTACGACGCAAGGATTTCGACCAGCTCATTTTGCCGCAAATCCGCAACCAATTCGAGCAAATCCTGCTCAAGAACAAGCGGCTCGACATCATACTCGCTCAGCAGGGTCTCATACGCCTGGCGCAAGTCCGGCTGCTGACTGAGCAGAGTCCACAAACGCGCGCCAACATCCTGCAAGAGATAATACTTGCTGGTGCGGGTGTTGAGCAGGAAGGCATCCGCGCCCACCACCGAAAAGGTGACATGGGCCGGGAATTTGAGTTGACTGTCGAGGCTTAGCATATTTTTTCCAAAAGTTCCTGCACTTGCGGCAAGGCTTCGCGCCGGTGGGGATAGGTCAGGCGGTAGGCTTTCAGTTGACTACCTGCCCCGGCACAAAAGGCAAGGTGTTTCGAGAGCAGTTCAGGCCAGAACATGCGCGTCCCAGCAGTATGGCTGAGCAAAGCCGTGACGGCTTCGGTGCTGGTCAGCGCTTCAACGTGTGGGGACTCGTCCGCGCCAGCCGGGGCGACCAGGCAAATCACATCCAGGGGCAGGCTTTCGGGCAGGAAGTGAGCCGGCTGCTGCTCTTCGGGCAGTTTCAACTGCGGGAAATGCGGCCAGGCCAGCACCCGATCGGCATCGCCAGTAACCGGCAGGATGTCATCGGCCACACGAACCCAGCCGGAACGGCCCAGGTGGCCCGCCAGGGTCGACTTGCCGTAGCCGGATTCGCCCAGGAAGGCAATGCTCGTATCCCTGAAGCGGGCCGCGCTGGCATGCAGGCACCAGTTTTCGCGCATGGAGCGCGCAAGAACCAGGGCCGGGCCGAGGAAAATCTCGCGATCGAGGCCTTCAAGCGGCTGCCCTTCCCGGCCCGGACGGGTGATCTCACGCCCATCCGGGCTGATGTCGAAGTCGCTGCCGCCTTCGACGCGCAGGAGGATGCCGTGATGTGACAGATAGACTTCAAGGTTGCAATTCTCATTTCCGATAAAACCTGATACCTGCACCCAGAACATCGATGAAATTTTCTCAGGGACTAACATCTAGGTTAAGCACCTCTTAAGACACCTGGGGCTCCACTCTCTCCCCCTCCAGGCGTAGGGCCTAATGTTACACTGGCTAAAACTCCCAAGGTCTGCAAGCGAGGCTTACTGTATTCTTTTTTCTCAGGGATTGCTTTTATAGCATTTATTTTTATTTCAGACATATCGCACCTCACAAAATAATCTCATTACGAAAGGATGAATTTCTTACACCAGATAGTATAAGCCAAGCATAACCATGGAACAACCTTTTCGGCCCCGTCCTGGCCGGAATCAAAAACTAGATTCCAGCGATCTAACAACCATTGTTTATCTACATATTGCCCCCACAAAGGGAATGTTTCTTGAAAAAACTGGCCTAGACTTTCTCCCTGCTGCTGTACCCCGTAGAAGTACATCGAGTACAACCCTGTTTTATTCCTGCGCGCACGAACTTTCTCAGGCAGGATTCCACGCATGGCATTGCGAAGAATATGGCGGCGCACACCCAGTTGATATAACTGAGATGATGGAATCTCTGTCATGAATTGCACCAACCTGAAATCCCGACAAGGCTTGCGAAGTTCGAAAACCGACGAAGTTGTCGCAAATGGATCCATCGGGCTTAGCTGGGATGAGTACAAATCGAAAAGCGTATCAAAACAACTGGAAAATAAACCTTCTTTCTGTTCCGGAAATATATTCCTGCACGCTTGTGTTAACCAGGGTTTACCCACCTGTGTTGGAGTGCGTCGAATAACGGCTCCGCCAGGCAGTAAACTCAAAACACGCCTGGCAAAACGGCGAAAAGGTATCTGAAAAAAATATCCACGCAGTTTTTCTGATGATAGATGATAGCGAAATTCTCTTAGCACCTGGGCAATCTGTCCATCAAAAAAAAGGTCGGCCAGCCAGCCAGCATCATCATAATATAAATGGTCGCCAAAATCGCCATTCAATAAAATCCGTACCCCATCCTGGTGCGCCTGACGATAGACACGCTGGCGCAGCGGCCAATAAAAATTGGAAATCGGATAGTTGGGATACAACAACCATTCAGGCCAGTTATAAAAAGGCCACAAATCATCACAATTGATTTCAACTGAACGGGTGTTATATTTCTCCTTAACAGAATGAATATACTCGCGCTCATCACAATCGTGGAATTGGTCAAACACGTAGGAATAAGTTGATAACTGCCTGGGAGCAATCTGGCGAGCTGCCAAACTGGCAATGGTGGTTGAATCCAGGCCGCCGCTCATCAAAATTGCGGGCTGGGTTGACCCACGCATCCGGCAGCGGACGGCCTCATCCATCAGCGATAGAAAGTGTTCGGCGTATTCATCATCCGATCTGTATCGGATTGTACGGGTGGGGTCTGGCTGCCAATAAGGGGAAGGGGCGGCTAAGTTACCATTTTTAATGCTAAGTTGGCAGCCTGGCAAGAGTTCAAAAACATCCTTAAACAGGGTTCTTCCATCCTGCGGAGCGCGAAAAGCAAAAAAATGCGCTGCTGCAACTTCGTCGACCTGCGCCGTAAATTGAGCACCAACCACCGCCCAGGGTTCGGAGGCAATTACCACACAGCTGCCCTGTTGGGCATAGAATAGGGTTCGGTCGCCGAGGTGGTCGCGGGCGCAGAACAGGGTATGGCGATATTCATCGAACAGGACCAGGGCAAACTCGCCGATGAAGCGCTCGACACAGACCTGGCCCCAGGCAGCATAGGCGCGCAAGACCAGAGCGGCATCCGAGAGCAAGCGACCTTCTTCCGCAGAAATCGAAAGAGATGCAAACAAATCCTCGCGATTGTCGAGGCGGCCATCAAAAACTAAAGTGAAGGGCAGGCCGTCCAGCCGAAGCGGCTGGCGCTCGCCAACTTCTTCGGGAGTGGTCCAAAAATGCCAATGCCCCATGGCCAGTGAGCCAGAGACGAAGGAATCCCGCCCATCCGGGCCACGGTGCGCAAGGCGTTCCATGACGCGTTCAAGCAGGCCCGGCTCAAGCGGGCTGCCTGAAGAATCGCAGATGACAGCAAAAGCACTCAAAGATACTCCCAAAGATGGCTAAAAACGCTAAAAAAAGAGGAGTTGTCCTACGGGGGATCAGAACAACCCCTCTTTTTTACTATACAACACTCACCGTTAAGGTTCAATCACCAGGGTCGGATCGCCCATCAAGGTCCAACCGAGCAGGACATCAACCAATTCGGGGCGGGTTTGGGCAAGCAAAGCCTTGGAGGCTTGCAAGGCATCACCCATACGCACCCCCGGCTGCACGATGCGCGGGGTAAGCAGTTCACCCAGCAATCGTTCCGACTCGGCTTCGGTCAGGGTTACCGCG
>JAKLPV010000165.1 GCA_022013685.1 Anaerolineae bacterium | reverse complement strand
GATCAGCCACGAGTTGATCAGGGTCTTTTGTTCACCTTTGGCAACATACAGATTGAAGCCTACGTTGCCCGTTTCGGTGGCGGTTGACCAGTTGAACACCACCCCTGTCCCCTGGCGGCTCGAACTGAAGTAGGAAAGCGTCACCGGGGTGGTCGTGCCATTTCCGTAACCGAAGAAATCGCTAAAACTGGTGAAGCCCGTTCCGGTGATGGTCAGGCCGGTTGAATTCTTCACAGATGCGGTCCAGGTGCATATGCCATTGCCGTCCTTGCTACATTTGTCAAGTTGCAGCACGTTATCAGCGAGCGGGGCGCTCAGGCCCACAAGATCGCCGGGTACAAAGGTGACAGTGATATCGTAGCCGCCCGTCGCCAGGCCACCACCGGGGGTGATGGTCCAGTAGCGGTTGACGTAGTCGCTGCCCGTGTATTGCGGGTGCTTTTCGGGGGTGGTGCTGGCAAGCAGGGTGCCAGCCGTGGTGACGTTGAAGGCGGTCAACTCGGCCGGGGTGTAGTTCGTGGCGTCGCCAATCGCAAAGGTAAAAGAGTGCAGACCGGCGCTAAAGGCTTTTTGCAGGTTGCCGTTGACCCAGCCTGTACCGCGCGTGATGGCTGCAGATGAATCCAGTTGGATAACATACGCGCCGGTGGTAAAGACATGGTTGCCGAGCGCCAGCGTGCCCGAGACAGTGATGTTCCCGTCTAACGCCTGGGAACTGGTTAAGGTTGCCCCGAACGGGTAGTCGTTGCTGATGACAAGGTTCTTGTTGGCGCCGAGGGACCCTGCTGCGCCTGGAGCGGGCAGGGTCAGGACAACATTGTTGCCGCCCGTATCCTTGATGGTGCCGCCGTTGAGGTTGAGCGAGTTGGTGGACTGGTAATCCAGATCGGGGGAGGCGTTGCCGTAGTGGATATCGTAGTTGAAGGTGAGTGTATTGGTGCCGCTGCCGCCGGCGTAGACCGCGGTGCGATCGGTGGAACCCGTTTCGAGTTGCAGATAGGGTGCGCCGGTGACATTCACGTTTCCACCGAAGGTCACGGTGATGGCAACCGTGCCAAGGTTGTAGGTGCCATCGGCCGTGGTGGAAGAAACGGAGGTGACCGCTGGGAACCACTGGGCGTAGAGGACTAAATCATCGGTAAAACTATAACTCTGCTCGTCGGTGTACGAAGTCCCACTGCCGTTCGCCTGCGTATTCCACCCGCTAAAGTTGTAACCGGCGCGGGTGAAGGCATTCGCCGTCAGGTTGGCAGCCGCGCTGGCGGTTTGGGTGGCGTTGGAACCCACGCCGCCGTTGGCGTTGAAGGTGACCGTGTGCTGGGTGAGCGGGACATAGCCATAGACCCAGTTGGAGGTGGCGCCGGTCAAGGCGAAATTGTTCAGCGTGCCATTATAGATATTGCCACTGCTGTCAATGGCAGTGGTGATGCCGGTATTGGTGCCGCCCGCCGTGCCGTGATCGAATTTGTAGTATGCCACCAGCCCGGCTTGTGGCACAATGGCATTGTCCATATTCGCCTGGATCTGCGCCTGCGTTCGCGCTACATTCCAGATGCGGACTTCATCTATTGTCCCATTAAATGATGGGTAACCTGAAACCGTACGGTTTTGTCCAATATTAAGTGGTGCAGTTATATTCAAGCCGCTCACTGGCGTATGGTTGGTAGTGGATAGGGTCTGATCAATTCCATCGACGTACAGATGTAAAGTTTCACTGGATGCCGAAAAAGTAACCGCTACGTGATGCCAGTTCCCATCATTAATCTTGGTTGTAGTGGCATCTACCCAATAGTTACCACCGCTCCCGCTATGAACTTCGGCGCGCAAATACCCAGAAGCGTTAGTCGCAAATTGCAACCAATTTCCGGACCCTGAAGGATTCTGTGTGCTGATAATCCCTCTCCAATCGGTGGTAACTGATGTTTGAATCCAAGCTTCGTACGTGACGTTACCGCCCAGCGGAATATTTGAACTTGTTTGTACGTAACCCGTCCCAGTTTGCCCATTGAAGTTAAGTGCATTGCCCCGCGGAGCCCACTGCGCGGTCAGGGTCACGTCTGCGGAACCCATCGTGAAGGTACCGCTTGGCTGGTAGGTGTTCGAGCCGTCATTCCAACCATCAAAAATGTAACCGGTGCGGGTCAGGCCGCCGTCGAGGACGGTGACGGTATCGCCGGTCAGGTAGTTGTTGTTGTCGGTGGGGACGGTGCCGCCGTCGTTGCTGTTGCCGTCATAGGCGACCGTATGACAAGCCGCGTCTTTGCCGCTGTCGGTGATCGTCCAGGTATCCGAAGCGATCATATTGGCGCGCGCGGCTTCCCCGGCGCAATATTTGCTGCTGCCGCCGGAAAAGACCACGCCGGTTTGAAGGGTCTGCGCGTCCCAGCCATTGAGCAGGGCGTCGTAATTGGCGGTCGAAAGAGTGACGCCATAAAACATGTTTTGTGCATTGGTCAATGCTTCGACATCCCAGTTGCCGAGGTTCTGGTCGAAAGCGCTGGCGCCGTAGAACATCTGATACATCGTGGTCGCGTTGCCAGTGTTCCAGCCGCCGATGTTCCCGTTGAAGGCGCTGGCGTTGAAGAACATATAACTCATATCCGTTACATTGGCAGTGTTCCAGGCGCTAATGTTCCCATTGAAAACACCGTTATTCTGGAACATCGAGAGCATAACGGTCACTTTGCCGGTGTCCCAACTGTTGAGGTCCTGGTTGAAGGCGCTGGTATCGCGGAACATGGCATACATGCTCAGCACATTGCCGGTGTTCCAGCCGCCGATGTTTTGGTTGAAGGTGCTGGCAGCGCGGAACATATTCCTCATGCTGGTCACGCTGCCGGTGTTCCAGGCGCTGATATTGCCGTTGAAGAGGCTGGCGCCGTAGAACATATCCCGCCTGGTAGTCACTTTGGCGGTATCCCAGTTGCTGATGTTCCCAGTGAAGGCGCTGGCACCGTAGAACATAAAACTCATATTGGTCACATTACTGGTATTCCAATTGTTCCCATTGGTTGGCAAGTTCTGATTGAAGGCACTGGCGTTGTAGAACATATTACTCATATCCGCCACGCTGGCAGTATTCCAGGCGCTGATATCCTGGTTGAAAGCGCTGGCGCCGGAGAACATGGAGAACATGTTGGTGACGTTGCCGGTGTCCCAGCCGCCAATATCCTGGTTGAAAGCGCTGGCGCCGAGGAACTCACCATACATATTGGTGACGTTGCCGGTGTCCCAGGTGCCGATATCCTGGTTGAAGGCGCTGGCACCGCGGAACAGATCCCTCATGCTGGTTACGTTGCTGGTGTTCCAGGCGCTGATGTTCCCGTTAAAGGCGCTGGCGTTGTAGAACATACTGAACATGTCGGTCACGTTAGAAAGATCGGGCACATCCGTGGCTGTCATGTTCACATTCGAACAGCCGTAGAAGGCGCTGTTCATGGATGTCCATTTGCCAGTGCCCCACTGGGCAATATCCAGCAGTTTGAGCGCGTCTCCGCCGTTGTTGAAGTAAATGCGCGGGAAGCCCGTGCCTGCGCCGCTGTTATCTTTAATGCGGACGGTGTAGGTTCCAGCCGAAGCGTAGTTACAGGTGTAACTGCCGGTCTGGGCGATGGCATCATCCACGCCGTCGTTGTCGCAGTCCACGTTGTAGTTGTAGCCGACGCCGGTGGTGGGGATGGTGAACTGGGTGGAAGAGGAAGTCCCCGCGTTGTCGGTCTTGACAGTGATGACAAAGTCATTCAGCGGTGAGCCGAAGGCCGCGCTGCAGGTTTGCTTGCCGGGCGCATTTTGCGCGCAAACCTTGTAATAGGTGTTGGCCGCCGGGGTGGAATCGATATAAGTCAAGCGTCCATTGGCCGAGCCGTAAGCAGAAGGGCTAACATCGGCCAGTTTATTGCCCACGCCGGGGGTGAATCCCGAGATAGTAGCACGGTGGATGGAGTAATTGACCGCCACTTCGGGGTTGCCGCCGCCATCCAGGCGCAGAATGTCCCACGACAGGGTGACATTTGCCCCCGAGGCGCTGGCTTGCGGATTACTGACCACCGCCGGGCTGTCAATTTCATTCTGCTCGAGCAAAACCACGCCCCACGAGGCGTTGACCGTGACTGTCACCGCACCGCCACTGACAGTGTAGGTGTTGCCTTCGATGGCATCAACCAACACAGTTCCGTTGGACAGGTTGTAAGGAGCGGCATTCAACCCGCTGAGCGTCACCGGTTGGTTCGCGCCGGAACGATTGAGCACAATAAGGGCGGTTTGCGTAGCGTTGGTGCGGGCAAATCCATAGAGTTGATTGGTATCGTTTATCACGATACCGTGCTGCACATCGCCATCCTGTAACGCCGTATAACTGTGGCGGATGCTGGCCATTTTGCGGGCAAAAGCCTGCAAACCTGTATCGGCAGAATAGGCCGAGCCGCTGGCATCATCCCAGGGGAAGGGCACACGGTTGTAGGGGTCATCTTCCCATTTGGTTGTCCAAACTCCATCATGGGTCAGGCCGATTTCATCACCGTAGTACAGGGTAGGCGCGCCGGGGTAGGTGAAAGTGAAGAGCCAGAGTTCCCTCATACGCTGAACGGCTGCCGCGTCGCTGTCATTGTTCGCTTTTTTGAGCAGGAAACGAATGCGGTTGGTGTCATGCGACCCGGCCAAGTTCATCATGGCTTTGAACGCCATCGGCGGGTAATCTTCCTGAATAGAACGCAAGCGGGCGTTGAACTGCGATGGACTGACGTAAGAAATTGGGCCACTGGAACTGCCTGAATTGCTGTCGTTGTCCGCAAACTCGGTGCCGCTGGTGCAGCCATTGCCCGAACAGCCTGTAAACAACCATGAAAGCAATGCCGAACGGAAGCGGTAGTTCATCACGCTGTCCCACTCATTGCCCAGCAGCCAGGCTGAACTATCCCCCCACAATTCACCCAGCATCATGGTGTCATCCCGGCCCGTGACTGCCTGGTTGCGCACGGCGGCACGATAGCCTTCCCAATAATCGTTGGCGGGGTCGTTGGTCAGGCCGGGGTCAATATCGTCGCCAACATCGAAGCGCCAGCCCGCCGCGCCCTGGGATGTCCAGTAGGGGCCGACAGAGTTGATCCCATTATTCCAAAAATAGTTGCGCACCGCCGGCAAGGATGAATCGATTTTTGGCAACGAACCATAGCCCCACCAGGCGGAGTAGGTTTGCGTCCACGCCCCCGCTGTATCATCGCCATCATTCGGGTCACAGCGGTCGGTCAAACCGGTTGCTGGTGAGCCAATCGTATCGGGAATATAGAACCAGCTGCGATAGAGGGAATTGGGGCTTTCGCAGGCGCCACTGTTATCATCCGTACCCTCAGTTGTTGAAGTCAGAGCGCCTGATGAGTCATAACGCTTGTAACGGTCAAAATAGGTGCTATCGGATGATGTGTGGTTGAACACCCCATCGAGCATAATTTTGATGCCATGATTGTTGGCCGCCGCCACCAGGGCCTGAAAATCCGCCAGGGTGCCAAAATCGGGGTCAATCAACATGAAATCAGCGGTATCGTATTTATGGTTGGACGGCGCACGGAAAATCGGGTTGAGATACAGCACCGTGACACCCAACTGATCGAAATAGCCCTGGTTGATTTTTTCGGTAATCCCGGCCAGGTCGCCGCCGTAGAAGTTATCACCATACTTGTCGGCGCAGGATGGGCTGTAAGTGCTGCGCGGATCGCAAACGGTGTAGTTCCAGTTCGACTGGTTAGAGCGCACAATCGTGCCGGTAGTGTTGTACGAAAAGCGCCCGGCTGTCGGATTGTTGCCCGAATTGCCATCGCGGAAGCGGTCGGGGAAAACCTGGTAGACCACCCCGCGCTGGAACCATTCCGGCACATTAAAGGCCGGATCGTAGATGGTTAGCTGATACGAATTATCGTAGGCTGTCGTCTGGTTGGATTCTGCTGCCCCCATGCCGCCGCCATAAAATTTCGGGTCATCATCGCGGTAGTAGCCCGAGCCAGTGCCATCGGTGGCGCGGAAAGTGTAATAGTAAATCGACGGGTCAGACCCCACCGCCAGGTCATACTTCCAAAAAGTCACGCCACCCAGGGTTGCATCGGCGGCGTGACTGTCAAAGTCCATGTTATAGATGTTTGATGTATTGGCGCGGTCATTATAGACGCGGATGGTTGGTCGGGCATTGACATCATCCATACAGGTGTGGAATTTTAGCGTGACCGTCCCCTGGTTGGTATCCACCGGGCCGATTGGGCTGCGATACGCGCTGGAGAACGAGTCATGTAGGAGGCCATTGTAGTAAACGTCATTGTTCCCCTGGACTGCCGCATTACAGGCCCCGCTGGCGGTATCCACCACCAGCCTGCCGTTCCCGCTTCCTTGGTATGTGGTCGTGTTGTCGGTTGTATCGGTGCAAAAGGCTGTGAACTCATACAAACCAACGCCGGGGCTGATGGCGGCCCGATATTGGTCGTTATTGTCAACCTGGGTATTAAAAACCATTGGTGTTGTTGTGGCAGTTCCCCATGCGCCGCCAAAGTGCCCCACCGGCGACCAGATCAGCGAACAGGTGATGTTCGCGCCTTGCCCGCCTGGCTCGGTGACACCCGCTTTGAAAACCTGGACATAGACGGTGAAAGAATCGCCACTCGTAATGGTGCTGACCGAGCCGCCCGCCGGCCACATATTCCCCACCCAACCCAGCGATTGCAATGGCTTGGCTACGCCAGGATTTACCAGCATCACTGATAACAAGGCAACAGATAGAAGTGGAAAGATTCGAAAGAAAAAATGCTTTTTCATATAAAAACCTCCATATTGCGCTGAAGAAACCCTCTCGAAATCGCATTTTACAAGAGGTCAAATACAGAATTATACCTATAAGCAATTATAACTTCGAATTCCAGACAAGCCATTTGAACAACAGGGCGATTGCACCTAAATCCAAATTTGCTGTGATTTTTCAGATTCGCCAACGGGCTAAAGCCCTGGCTCATTACAGGGAGTCCCTGTGGGGCTAAAAGTACCAGTCCGAAGGCGGTGCGTCGAGTTTATCGAAACGACTTTCACGCCATGAGTATCGGCGTTAGCCGCGCCGAAATCGGCAATAAATTGAAGATTTCCAGCGAAAAAAAATAGATGCGATTGCCCTGATTTTGAACAATCTTGTCCGCAAAATTGACATTCCGCAGGTTGGAAGCAAGCAACAATCTACTAAACCTGCAGAATGTCAATTGTGAAAAGATTAGGGCTGGATCACCAAAGTCGGATCGCCCATCAAGGTCCAACCGAGCAGGACATCGACCAATTCGGGGCGGGTTTGGGCAAGCAAAGCCTTGGAGGCTTGCAAGGCATCACCCATACGCACCCCCGGCTGCACGATGCGCGGGGTAAGCAGTTCACCCAGCAATCGTTCCGACTCGGCTTCGGTCAGGGTTACCGCG
>JAKLPV010000164.1 GCA_022013685.1 Anaerolineae bacterium | reverse complement strand
TCGGCATCCTGCGCGCGGTGGGTGCCACGCAGGGGCAGATCACGGCGCTGTTCCTGACGGAAGGCGCGCTGATCGGCGCGATGGGCGCGGTGCTGGGGTTGGGTCTGGCGCTCAAAGGAGCGGGCAAACAAGTCGAACTGGTGTTGAATGATGGCGTCCCGGCCTTGTTTGCGCACCTGCCTGGCGCTGAACTGGTGAAAACCACCCCGCAGACAGACTTCGACCTGTATATCACCGTTGATTGCGCTGATTTCAAACGCACCGGATCACAATTCCAATCGATGCGCAAGCCAGATATTAACATCGACCATCATGTCACCAATGAAAAATATGGCGAGATCAACATCATCGCGCCCGAGGCAGTGGCGACTTGCGCAATTCTGACAGATTTTCTTCCAAATTGGGGGCTTGACATTAACCGCGATGTTGCGGCATCATTAGTTACTGGGATTGTGACCGACACCCTCGGTTTCCGCACAGCCAACACCACCCCCGATAGCCTGCGCCAGTGTGCGCGCCTGATGGAAACCGGCATCAACATGCCCGACCTTTACAATCGTGCGCTCAACAGTCGTAAAATCGCCAGCGCGCGTTACTGGGGAGCAGGGCTTTCGAGCCTGAAAAGTGAAGACGGTATCGTCTTCGGTACGCTGACCCTGGCCGACCGCGAGCGTTGCGGCTATGGCGGCAACGACGACGGCGATTTGATCAATATTATCTCGACCATTGAAGACCACACAGTGGGTATGATTTTTGTAGAACAAACAGACGGGCATGTAAAGATTTCGTGGCGGGCCTTGCAACCGGGTGTCGATGTTTCACCGATTGCAAAGTATTTCAAAGGCGGCGGCCATCCTGCCGCTGCCGGGGCCGATATTCCCGGCGATCTGGCCGAGATTCAGCCGTTGGTGCTGGCCAAGACCCGCAAAATGCTCAGTCTTTAGCTCACTCAGGGGATTACGCTTAGGAGGATTGTATGGATACACAGGAACTTAAAAACGCAATTTCTGGGGTGCTCGTTATCGATAAACCGATCGGTATGACCTCGCATGATGTTGTCCAGGCGGTCCGTAACGGCACGGGCATTCGCCGCGCGGGTCATACTGGCACTCTCGATCCGCGCGCCTCGGGCGTACTGGTTGTACTGCTTGGACCGGCAGTTCGCTTGAGCGAATATGTTTCCGCATCAGATAAGCGCTACCAGGCCATTATCCGCCTGGGGGCCTCGACCGACACCTTCGATGCCGATGGCCGCTTCACCCAGCAAAGCAACGCCCCGGTCAACGTCACCGAAGACCAGTTCGAAACAGCGCTTAAGAAATTTGAAGGCGAAATCGAACAAACTCCGCCGCCCTACTCTGCCGTTAAAGTGCAAGGGCGCCGCGCCTATGACATGGCCCGCAAAGGCGAAGAAGTTGAACTCGCCCCACGCAAAATCACCGTCCACCACCTCGAAGTGCTCGAGTGGGCGCCCCCCGAAGTAGTCGTCGATGTTCACTGCTCCTCCGGAACCTACGTCCGTTCTCTGGCCAACGATGTCGGTAACATGCTTGGCTGCGGCGGCTACCTGGTTGGCCTGCGCCGTACCAAAAGCGGACGTTTTTCGCTGCGCGACGCCACCCCATTGCGCAAGTTACAGGAAGCCTTCGCGGCGGGCGGCTGGTACCAATACCTGATTCCCGCCGCTGAAGCCCTGGCTGACTGGCCCTCCGTCGAACTCGACCCAGACCAGGTCGAAGCCGTCAAGCACGGCCATCGCGTACCGGCTCCTGTGGATGTCCATACCGTCGGCGATAATTTCGTGCGCGGCGTCAGCATGGCCGGAGAACTGGTCGCCCTGATGCAGCTCGACACCGAAACCCAAGAACTGCAACCTAAAAAAGTATTTTTCTCTTAGCGGCCCAGACCACCTTATGCCCCACATCACATCCCTGGAAAGCCTTCACCTGAACGGCGCCTGGCTGACCATCGGTGTTTTCGATGGCGTTCATCGCGGCCATCAAGAGATCATCCGCCAACTTACGGCAGGCGCTCATCAAAACAGCGCGCCTGCCGTTTTGCTTTCTTTTGACCCGCACCCGGCTGTCGTTTTTGGCGCACAAGACCTGAAGTGCCTGACCACCCCCAATGAACGCGCTGAAATCATCCAGGCGCTTGGCGTCGACTACGTGATCACCCAAACCTTTGATAAAAACATCGCTAACCAGACCGCCGAAGAATACATGGCGCTGATGGTGCGCCACCTGGGCCTGAAAAAACTGCTCATCGGATACGATTTTGCTCTGGGCAAAGGGCGCGCCGGAAATTACGAAAAACTAACTCAAATTGGGCTGGAATCGGGGTTTGATGTGTTACGAGTTGAGGCCATCCGTTTCGAAGACGGGATCGTCTCCTCGAGCATTATCCGCCAGCGACTCGCGGACGGGGATGTGGCCAGGGCCGCCGCCAAATTGGGTCGCTACTACGCCGTTAGCGGCCCCGTCAACCCTGGCGATGGGCGCGGGCGCACGATTGGCATTCCGACCGCCAATATCGAAGCTCCCGCCGACAAGGCCCTGCCCGCGAATGGTGTTTACGCCTGCTATGCCTGGGTGGACGGTCAAAAACACCCGGCGGTGACCAATGTCGGGGTGCGGCCCACCTTCGACAGCGGGAAAAATATCCCGCGCGTCGAAGCCCACCTGCTCGATGCCAGCGCCGATTATTACGGCAAGATCATGCGCCTGGAATTTGTCGAGCGCTTGCGCGGCGAACAAAAATTCCCTTCGATTGAGGCGCTAGTCGCCCAAATCCATGCGGATATTGACCAGGCGCGCAAAATTTTATCGCCATGAAAGCCACCAAAACCCTCCCCGAAAACTATAGCTTGGCCTGGGCGGCCGATATCGAAAAAGACAAGTGGCTGATGATCCTCTTGCAGGTGATCGCCATCCCCTGGTCTTTGTTTGTGCTGTTCTTGCTGGGAATCTATGCCTACTGGCTGAATCCCGATCTATTTGCCATGTTCACCGCAATCGAGATTTCTCTTTGGCCTGTCCTGGCTTTGCTGCCAGTGATGGCGGTTGCCATTCTCCTGCACGAATTGGTCCACGGATTATTTTTCTGGTTCTTTACCCGCGAAAAGCCGGGGTTTGGTTTTAAACTGTTCTATGCCTACGCCACTGCGCCCGGCTGGTACTTTGACAAAAGCATTTATTGGTTGATCGGGTTGGCTCCGTTGATTTTCTTAAGCCTGGCCGGGCTGGTTGTGGCCGCCTTTACGCCAGCTGACTGGCTTTTTTACCTGCTCTTTGCCCTGTTCACCAATGCCAGCGGCGCAATTGGCGACCTGTATATCGTCATCCGTCTGGCGTTTGAACCCGCCGGAACGCTGGTGGAAGATCAGGGGACAGGCTTTCTCGTCTTTCGGCGTTTGAGCTGACCCAATAACGGAATACAGGCTGTGGCGGACGCGTTCCGCCGCTACTTTTTTAACGGGATCGCGTAAATGAAACTGCATCCGCATTTTAAGCGGAGAATTTTCGGAGGCTACTATGTTAAAAAAAATGTTTTTCGTATCCCTTGTCCTGGTATTCGCGCTGAGCGCATGCAGTGTGCGCATCAACACCCAAAAAGAAACGCCTGGCCCGGACATTGTCGATGAAGTTTCAATCCAAAACCCCGACGCCGAAACGGCTTTCCTGACCCTGGAGTTTGGCGCGGGTCGTTTGTATCTCGCCCCCGGCGCTGGCGCTCGTTTGTTGAGCGGCACTGCGACATATAACATCGCTGACCTGAAGCCGGTTATTACGGAAGATGGTGAAGTGGTCAAAATTCACCAGGGCGAATACAAGATGAACAGTTGGCCGAACCTGGATGGCACCAAAAACGAATGGGATTTTCGCCTGGGTGAAATGCCGCTCGATCTGACGGTGAAGGCCGGCGCTTATGAGGGCGTTTTCGACCTTGGCGGCCTGTCGCTGGTCAACCTGACGGTGCGCGATGGCGCGGCAGATGTGAAGGTCGATTTTTCGTCAGCCAACCTGGTGCGCATGAATGTGCTCAATTACCAGACCGGCGCATCGAATGTGACCCTGAAGAATCTGGCAAATGCCAATTTTACAACGCTTAATTTTGAAGGTGGAGCAGGTAATTACACGCTCGATTTCGGCGGAGAATTGCAACAGGATGCCGGTGTAACCCTGCGGGCCGGGATGAGTAACATCACCCTGGTCATCCCCGAAGGGCTGACCGCCCAGATCACAGTAGATGGCGGCCTATCGAGCATCAATGTGCCCGGCGGCTGGCGGCAAAACGGCAATACTTACTCGCGGACCGGTGACGGGCCGGTTTTGACGATTGTGGTCGATCTTGGCGCCGGTAATTTGCAAATTGTAGAATAGTAAATCAGACATATCGGAGTAAAAGGTCATATTTTATCAGTGACCTACATCACTTGCGCGCAAGGCATTTGGCCGATAGAATTGGACTTATCTTGGTAAAAATACCCTTATTGGGGAGGTTCCGATGCAAATTACCCGTCAGGCAGATTATGCCATTCGCGCCGTGTTATATATCTCGAAGCTGAGCGAGAATCAGCGCGCCGCTACAAGTCAAATTGCCAAAGAACAGCGTATTCCGCCTTCATTTTTGGCAAAAATCATCTCGCAGCTCTCGATTGCCGGGCTGCTACAAACTTCGCGCGGCGCGCGCGGCGGAGTGACCCTGGCCCGAACGGCGCAGGACATCAGTCTGTTGGACGTAGTCGAAGCTATTGATGGACCGATTGCGTTAAATGAATGCGTCCACGATGACAATGCCTGTAGTTTTGGCGACGATTGCCCGCTGCGCCCGATCTGGTGTGATGCCCAGGAAGACCTGGTCAAACGCCTGAAAAGCACCAATTTTGCCCAGTTTGCAAATCACAATTAAGTGCTTTTGACCTAAAAAGTCGGGATGGCCAAGCCCGGCCTTGTGTTGGCTCGAACTTTTAACAATTCCCGCGCTAATTAGCGCGGGAATTGTTTTTCTGGGTTAAAATCCGGTAAACTATTCCCATGAACCGCACAATCCGCATCATCAAACTGCTTTTCCTGGGCATTGCCCTGCTGCTCTGCCTGGCCGTTCCGCTGATCGGCCTGGTTTCAACGGCCCAGCACTGGCAAGGCATCTGCAGCGACCTAAACGGGGGCCAATTGCCCTGCACTTGGTGGCAATATGCGCGCGGTGAAATGTTCTGGGCGCTGATGGTTTTCATCCCGTTCATGTTCGTGACTTCGCTGGCCTGGGTCGGCATGGCGCTCGTGCAGTTTATTGTTTCTCAATTGGAAAAACGCAAAAAATGAAAATCCTTACTGTTGATATTGGTACCGGTACGCAAGACATTTTTCTTTTCGATTCAAACCTGGATATGGAGAACGGCTTCAAGCTGGTCATTCCATCGCCGACGATGATGATTCACCGCCAGATCAAAGAAGCGACGCGGCTCCGCACCCCGATCCTGTTAACCGGCAAGCTGATGGGAGGCGGCCCCTCGGCCTGGGCCGCCCGCGACCACGCCGCCGCCGGAATCCCGACCTATGCCACCCCCGAAGCCGCCAAAACCCTGGATGACGAACCCGCCAAAGTTGAAAAAATGGGCATCCAGATTGTCTCCGAAGATGAAGCCCGGTCCCTGAGCCGCGTTGAAGGGTCGTCCTTTGTCCTTCGTCTGGATCTAAAAGACTTCGACTTTCCCCTCATCTCCGAAACCTTCTCGCGCTTCGGCGTCTCGCTGACCGACCTGGCCGCCGTTTGTGTGGCTGTCTTCGATCACGGCGACGCCCCGCCAGGAGTCTCCGACCGCCAGTTCCGCTTCGACTATCTCGACGAGCGCATCAAGGCGAAGAACGCGCTGTCCTCGTTCGCCTTTCTCTCAGGCGATGTCCCGCCGATCATGACCCGCCTGCAAGCCGTGGCTGATTCTGCCAATGATATCGACGCTCCGCTGATCGTGATGGATACCGCACCAGCCGCCATCCTCGGGGCAAGTTTTGACCCGGTCGTCTCGGCCCGCCGGCGCAAGATCATCGTCAACGTGGGCAACTTCCACTGCCTAGCTTTTCGACTCGGCGATGGCGTCGAAGGCGTTTTTGAGCATCACACCGGCGAAATCGACCGCCCCAAACTGGAAGGGTATATCCGCGCCCTGGCCGATGGCTCGCTGACGCATCAGACCATCTTTGACGACATGGGCCACGGCGCACTCGTCTATGGCGATCATCCGCTCGAGCTGGATAACGCCGACTGGCAGATTGCCGTCACCGGCCCGAGACGCTCCATGTTTCAGGGGGCGATTCATCCTTCATCCTTCAGCCTTCATCCTTACTTCGCTGTTCCCTTTGGCGACATGATGCTCTCTGGCAACTTTGGCATGTTGGCCGCCGCAGCAGATTTGCTGCCCGACCTGAAGGAACCCATCCGTAAATCACTCCAGGGGCAAACCGGAATCGCCCCCTGGGAACTGGAGCCCTGATGACAAAACCTGTGATTTTTGGCGTAACTCCCGAGTTTCTTGCCCGCGAAAGGCTTGGCAATTCGATCGCCGAATGGGAAGATGGTCAGTGAGCCGAGACCGCTCGGGCTCGTTTGAATGGTGGTATTTTGACACCCATTTTGACTACCATATCGCTGACCATTACCCGTCCCGATGGCAAAAAGATCGCCCAGTTTCCCATTTTTTCAGCGGAACAGTTTCGGGCAGCCAAAGAAACCTGTAATGTGCGCATGGGCCACCTTGGAGGTAGGTAATGTTTACAAAAAGATTATATGGATTCTTGGATTTATGATGCGATAGCCATTCGCAGAGGTCAAATTAGGCGTGACTTTAAACTTCGAGAATGGCAACGATGAGAGTGAAATATGCGACCCGCAAACTTCTTTCAGATGAGTATTGGCAATGAATAAGGAACAGTTGTTCTTTCAAATTACATTTTGCGTTGCACTGACTTTGCTGTTGTTCGGGTGTGCCATCAATGATCCTGTAACCTCCTTGCCAGCCACCATCCCCCCTGAGCATGGTACGGAAACCTCTACAAGTTTGCCGTCGCCTCATCCAAGCCTGACAAATACCCCAACCCAGGCGGTCACACCCAGCCCTGAACCGAAACCGTTCCCAACCCAGGGTGAATTGAGTGACAAGGACTTTGTTCTCCATCTACTCCAAACCAACGGCGGCTGTGAACTGCCCTGTTGGTGGGGAATTGTTCCCGGAGAAACAAGATGGGAGGATGCTGAACTGTTTCTCTCCCGTTTTACGCTCCGAATAGAGGATGATTGGGAAGAAACAAAGAAAGGAGCGGATGGTCAGTCACATCAAATCAAGAATTTTGTTGTATATATGGATATCGATCAACCTGATCCTGGCCTATTTGGTATCCGGATAAAGGATGAGTTCGTAACAGGGATCTATGTATCTAGACCGCTAACAAAGCCCCATTTCTCTTTGCGAAAGTTATTAAATAATCAGGGAGTTCCATCAAAAATATTCATTTTCACTCATTCCAATGTAATGGAACCCCCTACTCCATTTGACTTGATTTTATACTACCAAGAACAGCGACTTCTAATAATTTATACAACATTAGTTTATAAAGAGAATGAACAAATAACCGCCTGTTTAGATGATGTTGGCCCCACGATAGCAGTAGTTTCTGATGAAGAAGCGTTGACTGACCAACAAGTGCAAGAGTTTTTTATAGGGCCAGACCCTCGAGGAATTTTATCTATAGAAGATGCACTTGGCATCACCACAGATGTTTTTTATGAAACTTATCGAGATTCAGAAACGATCTGCCTTACCACTCCTGCAAATATTTGGCCTTGATGATCTATTTTTTCTAATTTCAGTTTACTGACATACTCATCCAAAGCGGATTGTTGCAGTCTCGTGTTTGGGGTTTTCTCGCCAAATAAACCGCAATTTGTGACCATGCTGGGTATATAAGGAGTTTTTATGCAAAAATTCTTAACAGCTATTTTGTTTTTTACAATGTTTACACTACTATGTGTTGGGGGGTGGTTGAGAAATTTGGGTAGGTTTGAAAGCCTCATATGGCCACTTTGTATATCTGATATATTTTTATCTATTTTCAATGTCAACTTTGGTAGCCTAATATTATTAGGTTCAGTTCCAGCTTTCTCAAAAAACATTAGGCTACCTTTGCACCGCCTAGATCATTCAGCTTTCTTGAGGACAGGCGGTGGCATACTATTTGGATTATTCTCAATAATCTTTGGCATATACATTTTATTGTCCAGGATATTTTATACAGCAGTATGCACCAATCTCCTTACCTACCCATATCCACATTAGTGATAGTTCGTATACAATCGATATATATTTTGGGCGGGCATCACAGGTTCCTGGCGAAGGTGGCCGAAGGCCGGTGAGACCAGTCTGTGCTCCAGGCCGGAATGTCTCATCAGGAAACCTACATCACTCTCTGGCCGGTCATATCTGCGCGCAACCGAGCCAGATATAATGCCAACCGTCGCGTCTGCTGGCAGCATCGGCGCTGTTACAACCGGGTAGTTTGTACTTGCCGCGGCAGATTTGCTGCCCGAACTGAAGGAGCCCATTCGCCGGTCATGGCCGGGCTAAACAGCAATCGAAAAGATCCCTGGGACAATTGAAACCAAAAACAAACGGGTATGTTTTGGCATCCCGTTTGTTTTCAGTAACACAATGATCAAGCCTTGAATTCGTTTTCGAAAATTTCCTTTGTTGCCAGATACCCCATCTCGATCAACTCGCGTGACTCTTTTTCGTCATAATCTATGATGCGCGCGGCATCGATGAACTTCTTGGGGGCGGCGATCATCACCTTCACCCGGCGATATTTATAAGGCATCTTGCCCTGTTCGCGTTCCTCGTCGGCCAGGCGGTTGAAGGCCTCGATCATTTTCAAACGCTCGCGGAAGGATGCCAGCAGCGCCCAATCCAGCGCCCAGGTGATGGCATCTCCAAACGAAGCGGGCATGCGGCGCGCACCCTCCGGTGGCGTTTCGCCCGTCTTCCACCACGGAGTCATCAGCACCACCATCACCTCTACGGGAACATCCATCGGCACATCACCAAAAGCATCGAAAGCCGAGCCAAGCGGCGTATTCGCCACCACGGCGCCGTCCCAATAAAAAGCGTTCGTCTCAACGTCGAAGGTCCATGGGTAGATCAGCGGGATTGAGCAACTGGCCAGGATGCGGTCAACACTGATGCCCGGAAAGATATCCGAACGCAGCTCGCCAGTCTCGCGGCGCACGATCGGCCGGTTGCTGAACATGGTGCGTTCCCCGGTCTGGATGTTGGTGGCAGCGATCAACAGGGTTTTTTCGCTATCCTTCACCTTTTCCGGGTCGAATTTCATCCGCGTCAGCAGCGTACGGCGCAACGGACCGGTATCGAGCAGGTTGATCCAGCGTCCGACCAGGTTTTCCCCAAACCATTTTGGCAAAATCGGTAGCGGCGGCCAAAACTCCTTCGGGGCCGAGGAAGTCGCCTCGTTGGCGGGCACTTGCGGCAGTTTGGCGTCCATGATGACGCCGCCAAAAATCTTCCCGACCGCCCACTTTGCCAGGCCGCGCATCCCCGGCGGCAGCCCCTGGATGTCATGCTCTTGCAGTGACAGCCAGAACGTTTCCAATTCATCGGCAGAAATGCCCTGGGCGATGGCTGCTCCGTTCACCGCTCCGATGGAGGTCCCGACCACCACCTGCGGATCCCAAATGCCGTGATGGTCGGCATCCAGACCGTTTTTCTCGGTTTGCATCAAGTACTTGTATACTCCGGCATGGAACGCGCCGCGCCCACCGCCGCCAGACAAAATTAATGCTCTCAATGGTTTCATAGCCACTCCTTGAACTTGATTCTGTTATAGATGCAGTCGCAAAGCTTGTCAAGCGATTTAAAACCTTGACAAATAGATAAGCATCGATATAATATACATAGAGAGTCATCGATATGACAAAAACTGACATTGTTGTGTTCGCCAAAGCCCTGGCCGACGACACCCGCCAAAAGATCATGAAACTGTGTTGCTGCGAGTGGATCTCGGTCAACGAAATTGTGGAGCGGTTGGGCGGTGTGACCCAGCCCACCGTTTCGCACCATCTGGCCATCCTGCGCGAGGCCGGTCTGGTCGATGCGCGCCACGAGGGCAAGCAGACTTTCTACAGTTTGAACCAGAAAAAAGTGGCCTTCTGCTGCGGCCAGTTGATGGTCAATTTCGCCCCTGAAAATGCCATGACCGAGGTTGTTTTGGATAAACCCGACTAACCTCTCTTTTTTTACATCAATCCATAGACAAGCATCTATTTAAGGAGAAAACCAATGTCCCAAACCCCGACCCCCATTCATGATGCAGTGCGCGAATACTATGCCGAGCGCGCCGTCAAAAACGACTCGTGCTGCGGCAATTCAGCCTGCTGCAGTACCCAGAACACGCTTTACCCGGTCGACCTGCTGACCACCGTCCCGGAGGATATCTCTGGCTTCAGCCTGGGCTGCGGCGACCCGATCAGCCTGGCCGAACTCCAGCCGGGGCAGACCGTGCTCGATCTCGGTTCCGGCGGCGGGTTGGACTGTATCCTGGCCGCGCAAAAGGTCGGCGAAACGGGGCACGTCATCGGTGTCGACATGACGCCCGAGATGCTCGAAAAAGCCCGCGCCAATATCCAGCGCCTGGGCCTGAAAAATGTCGAATTCCGTCAGGGTTTTCTCGAAGCGCTGCCCGTGGATGAGAACAGCATCGATGTGATCATCTCGAACTGTGTCATCAACCTTTCGCCAGACAAGGCCAAAGCCTTCGCAGAAGCCTTCCGCGTGCTGCGCCCCGGCGGCAAGCTGGCCGTTTCGGACATTGTCACCAACGGACCGCTGCCTGAGATCGTCAAAAACAGCCTGAGCGGTTGGGCCAGTTGCGTTTCCGGTGCGATCGATGTCAACGAGTACACCTCCGCGATGAAAGCCGCCGGGCTGGTCGATATCCAGGTCACGCCCAGCTATCTTGACAAAGCCATGATCGACGAAGTTGTCAACGATCTGAAAGGCCAGATCGACCTGAGTTTATTCCCGCGCGAAGCGCTCTACCAGGCCGTTTTCAGCGCGCGCGTCACGGCCAGAAAGCCCTAGCCATGATGAACGACTCTCAAACCTACTTCGCCTCCGTCGCGAACGAATGGGACGAAATCCGCACTGGATACTTCACCGAGCACATGCGAGACTCGGCCATCGCCAAGGCCCGGCTGCCGGAAAATGCCGTTGTGGCCGATATCGGCAGCGGGACGGGTTTTGTCGCCGCCGGTTTGGCCCCAAAGGCGGCCAAAGTCTACGGGTTCGATGCCAGCGCTGAAATGCTCTCGGTCGCCCGCCGCAACCTGGCAAAATTTGCCAATGTTGAACTGCAGCAGGCCCCCGGAGACTCGATCCCCTTGCCGGATGCCAGCCTGGACGGTGTCTTTGCCAACATGTACCTGCACCATGCTCCCGATCCGGCTGCCGCGATCCGCGAAATGGCGCGTTTGCTGCGGCCAGGCGGCGTGCTGTGCATCACTGATCTTGATTCTCACGATCACGAATGGCAGCGTGAACAAATGGCCGATCTGTGGCTCGGGTTTGAGCGCGAGCGCATTGGCTCCTGGTTTGTCGAGGCTGGCCTATCCGCAGTAGATGTAGATTGCGCTGAGGGCACCTGCGATGCCTGCGGGCCGGATGGCGAAACCAGGCCTTTGAGTATTTTTGTCGCCCTCGGGCGCAAAGCCTGACGATTTTTTACCCGACTCGTGTTTGGGGCGGGTAAATTATTAACCCGATGCATAGACAGGCATCTATATAGCAAAAGAAAAACGCGTATTCATCAATAGACATCTTGCATAAGAGCTACAGCAAGTTCTGAGCGGAGCGTCCTTCGACTGCGGGCTGCGCAAAATACGCTTCGCCCTCCGCTCAGGACAGCGATAATTAAGCAAAAAAGCGTAGTCGAAGGACGGTTACAAGTAACATACGACTTTTGCTAGAAGTCTAATACGCTCTGGTTCGCACCATGCTCACCGGAGCGCTGTAATCAGGCATTAACTGGCGTAATTCAAATCGACAATCGGATTCAAAAACAGAAAGGAGGTGATACTCATGAAGATCTTCTACAATGATCCCGGCTGCTGCGACGAAGAAGAACAAGGCAGTTGCTGTGGCGGCGGTTGCTGCTAATCAGTAAATCAACAATTCGGGCGGCAGAGTCTCTGCCGCCCGAATATCTTAAATTCTATTCCTTGATCGGCAGGAACAGGTCGAGCGTGAAGTTCTCCTCGCCCGCTTCGCCTTCCGGCTCGATGTGCTCTTCCAGCCACTGGTGTGAAGCCTCGCGGTAGCGGCTGCCCTCGCGCCAGTGGACGAGTTTCTTCCAGGTGCCGGGGATATCCTCCCAGGGTTTTGTAACCACACAGCGCGCCACGGCATACAGCCCGCCGGGGAAATCGATCATACGCGCGTCACCTTCGGCCTGCACATTTTCATCCACCACCATCCAGGCATCGTAACCATAGTTCGGGCTGCCCGCGGCCGGGTTCGGATTGTTGTATCCGAACACGCGCCCGTTCTTGCCATGTGCCCTGGCCCACGCAAACAACTTGTCCAGCGCCACGCCTTCCGGCCCCTCGCCGAAACCGTTGAAACAGATCACGCGCATTGCTTCGAGTTTGACAATTTTGACATCCAGCTCGCTCATTTTTTCTCCTTGAGTTTGTGGACTCAAACGTCTCCCGACGTTTGCTCCATGAGTTTGAAATCACACACCGCTCGTCAGCGGCATTCTTGCAAGAACAACCCTATTCTACACATAATACCTGACATCTATTGTCAGGTAAATCTGCTACAATTGGGCAAAATCCGATGAATATCCGTTTTTCCGCTTCAAAATCCGCTCACGAATCTGCTTATGCGCGCTGATCGCCTGCTCTCCCTCCTAATGCTCCTGCAAACCCGCGGCACCCTCACCGCCCAGGCCCTGGCCGCCGAGCTGGAAGTCACCGAACGCACCATCTACCGCGATGTGACCGCCCTTTCAGCCTCGGGTGTGCCCGTCTACACCGAACGCGGCCCCGGCGGCGGCATCGCCCTGGTCGAGGATTACCGCACCAACCTGACCGGCCTGAATGCGGACGAAGTGCGCGCCCTGTTCATGCTCAGCATCCCGGCCCCGCTCGACCAGCTCGGCGTCGGCGATGAACTGCGGATGGCGCTGCTCAAGCTCTCGGCCGCGCTGCCGGTCAGCCGCCGGGCGGACGAATCCACCGCCCGCCAGAAGATCCACCTCGACGCCGCCGGCTGGTTCCAGCCCGAGGAGCCGACTCCGCACCTGAAAACGATCCAGTCTGCCCTGTGGAGCAACCGCCAGCTCGAGATTACCTACCGCTCCGATTTCAGCGCCGATGTGGAGATGGTCATTGCTCCCTACGGGCTGGTGGCCAAGGCCAATATCTGGTACCTGGTTGGCGCGCGCGAGGATCACGTCCGGGTCTTGAGAATCTCACGAATCCGGCAGGCCAGTCTGCGGGCTGAGGCTTTCGAACGGCCTGCAACGTTCGATCTGCCCGGGTTTTGGAAAACCTGGTGCGATGAGTTCGAATCCACCCGTCCACAATTTCCGGTTACTTTGCGTGTTTCCCCCACGCTGGCGAAAATCCTGTCTGAAAACCGCCCCGAAACCCTGACCTCGCCCCCGGCCATCGAACCTGACGGCTGGCAGACGATCACGCTGACCTTTGAGTCTCTCGAAGCCGCCCGGACCCGTATTTTGGGCTACGGAGGCGCTGCCGAAGTGCTGGCTCCGCTTTCCCTGCGCCTGAGCCTGGCGGATTTTGCCAGGCAAACCCTTTCCCGTTATGCCGGGTAACCCTGCTTTTACTGGGTGATAACGGGATTGATCTCATCCCATGTTTTCCCGCCATCGGTGGTACGAATAAAAGCTGTTGCATTATCATTTTGGACAATTGCCCAGCCAACCTGTTCGCTGACAAAATCGAACTGAGCCGCCTGCCAGGCAACAGATTTGACAGGCAGCCAGTTTATACCGCCATCGCTGGTTTGTTGCAGTTCCTGAGTATTGGCGCTTGTGGAGAGCCGCCAGCCCGTTTGAGCATTCAGGAAAAATTCATTCCCGGTTGCCAGCCAGGAATGCCAGGATTGACCGTTATCGCTGGTCAGCGCATAGAAACTGTAATCCTGGCGGGGTTCTGTATAAATCCAACAGGTCCACTCCACGCCAATCACGCTCGGGGCAATCGTCAGCATGCGGGTTTCACCACAATCGGCGCTTTTTCCTGCAAATTGGGGTTTACGCAGTTCAGCGGGCAGGGGCAAAAGTGTAAATTCGGTAAACGAGCGGCCTCCGTCAAGCGTTTTGGGCAATTTCCAGCCGCCTGTTTCGAGAATCTCGTCAATGCGAAGCGAAATCCACTGAAAGCGAATATCATTTTGTCCGTACCAGCCCTCTTCTGGATTGATAAACGCAACCCCTATGCCGGCCGCCTTATACAAATCATGATAATGATCGTTGATAACCGCCCAGGTTTTTCCACCATCTTGCGTGCGGAACAACAGCAGCCGGGTTGAATGCATCCCATAGTAAACATCGACGAGTAACCAGCCGTTTTGGCGATCAACAAAGTACAACTGTTGGAGCCGGTAATAATCGTTGGGCACGCTCTTGCCTTCCCGATCCAAATTAACCGGGAATGGCTGGCTTGATTGCCAACTCTGCCCACCATCGAGGGTGTACCAGACAAAAGCGGATGGTATCGGTTGATAAAACTCCGTAAAAAATGTTGCCCAGGCAGTCTTTGAGTCGAGCGCAAAAAAGCCGCTTGCCATGTAAGTTCCCTGGGGTGGGGTGACATCTTGCCAGGTATTTCCGCCATCCTGTGTATGCAAAATATGATATTTTGACTCAAGCGCCCAGCCATTTTCGGCATCCAGCATTTGGATGTCGCTGATGGTGACATTTTCCCCTGGCTGAAGCCTTGTCAGAGCAGCCTGGGTTGTTCTGGGAACTTCTGTTTCAGTTGGGCTGACCGTATTTTGTGGTAAAGGGGTGTCGGTTGCTTGCGCAGTGGGTGAGGGGGCAATTATCCGCTCGCTGGTTGATGTTGCCATAATGGGAACCGGAATAGTAGCAGTTGAAAAAGCATCCCGGGATGGGCCACAAGCCGGGATGAATAAAATTACCAGGGCAATGAATAACCTTTTCATTATTTCCTCATCGTTCCTTGTCATGACTTTAAGATTATCCCATAAAAGCGCTTGACAAGTTTCAGAAATGGCTGTATTATGCAAACTAGTTTGCGATACAAACCTAATTGCATAAGGAGATTCCATGACAACCGACCCTCTTCAAAACGCCCAAAAACGCGCCATGCAGTACTGGTACGTGGATGGCACCTTTGAGTTTTCCTTTGGCGGCATTTGCCTGATTTTGGCCGCCTACTTTTATGTCAGCCACCTGCTGACCGATTCGTGGATGGGTGGACTGATGATGGTCTTTTTTATCCTGGTCATGCTCGGCGGCGGATGGCTGGTCAACCGCCTGGTGATGAGAATGAAAGAGCGCATCACCTTTCCACGAACGGGGTACGTTTCGTTTGTTCGCAAAACTGGTTCCAGCCGTTGGAGGCGGGCGCTTTTGCTGGGCAGTGTTGCAGGAATAATTTCCGCGCTGATGACGCTCCTGCTGGCCAACCGGCCCGTGGGTTTCGACTGGATGCTGACCGCCTCGGGCTTGATTTTTGGGGCGGTCGTTACCTATGTGGGTTTCCGCACCGGCGCTACACGCTTTTTCGTCAATGCAGCCATCAGCTTTGCGCTTGGAATCGCGCTCGGGTTTGCCAACCTGCCTGAGAACCTTGGTCTGGCGGTTTTCTACGGTCTGTTGGGCCTGGGCCTGCTCATTGTTGGCGGAATCAGCCTGTGGCAGTACCTGCGCCAGAACCCCAACGTTCAATCAGATGGAGGCGATGATGAAAAATAACATCGAACTTGCCGTGCAGCGCGCGCAGGGCTATTGGTTTATCGATGGGCTCTCGGAGATTTTGTCGGGCCTCATCCTGGCCTTGCTCGGAACAGCTTTTTTCTTCCGCGCCCAGGTGCAGAATGCTGGGCAGGTGTTTTCAGCATCAAATGCCAAAGACATCATCCTGATTTTAGGGTTATCGCTGGGGATGGCGGTTATCGTTTGGCTGAAACAAAATATCACTTACCGCCGCACAGGTTATGTGGAACCCCGCCTTGAAAATTTTGGCGCCCGGCTGCAAAAATACTGGAAGGTTATAGTTCTGATTGCAGGAGTGCCCTTTGTGTGGATTCTTCTGATGCTGGTTTTCCCTTGGGCACGCGCCGGGTTATTCTACGGGATTACGTGGATCCCAGCCGCAATCGGGTTTGGTTTTGGAATATTTATGTTTGCCCAGGCCAATCAGACCGGATTGAAACGATTTCGCATCCTGTGCTACCTGGATTTCGCCCTGGGTGTGACGCTTGTCCTATTGGCCGGCCTCCACAACTTGGATCACGCCCTGCCTGCCCAGCTCTTTGCCAGCCCGCTTAGCGGCCCCATGCCTGTCGAACTGGCCCAGGCCATGCAAACCAATATGGATTATGTATCCTGGCTGATTGCCATTCTGTGTGCAGGACTGGGCCTCAGCAGGCTGGTCAGCGGTATATTTACATTTACCCACTATCTCATCCAAAACCCGGAGAGACAGGACGACGGACAATGAAAACACAACTCGCAGAAATTCCCGTTCGTGTTCACAAAAACCGCTTCAATACCGGCATTTACGAACTAACGGTCGGTGGTGTATGCTTTGTTGTCGGACTTTCTTTTCAATTCGGCGCAGGAAATCC
>JAKLPV010000163.1 GCA_022013685.1 Anaerolineae bacterium | reverse complement strand
GCGGGCCGACTTCCTCGGCGAGGTGGCCCCCTTCAAGTCGCTCAAAGATGAAGTCGAGAACCATCAAGTCATCATCCCCCCGATGGACGAGGCCGAACTGCGCCGGTCGATGGAGGCCCAGGCCGCCTGCGCCGGGCTGCGTTTCGAGTCCGACCTGAGCCAGCAGATGCTCGACGATGTTTCGGGCGAGCCGGGCGCGATGCCGCTCTTACAGCACGCCCTGTGGACGCTCTGGACGCGCCGTCACGGGCGCTGGCTGCGCGCCGAGGAGTACCGCGCCTTTGGCGGCGTGAGACAGGCGATTGCCTCGACCGCCGAGGCGGTTTTCGCGCGCTGCACCGATTTTGAGCGCGAGCGCCTGCGCGACATTTTCCTGCGCCTGACCCGCTTGGACGAATCTGCCGATGGCCGCGACACCCGCCGCCGTGTCCTGCTTCGCGATCTAATCCCCGCCGATTCTGACCCCGCTTCTACAACATTGTTGGTAAAACAATTGGCCGATGCCCGTCTGGTAATTGTTACCAGCGACGAAGTGGAGGTGGCCCACGAAGCCCTCATCCGCCACTGGGAGCGCCTGCGCGCCTGGCTCAACGACGACCGCGACAACCTCCGCCTGCGTGAAGACGTCAGCGACGATGCCCGCCGCTGGGAGAACGCCGCCCGCGACGAATCCTTACTCAACCACCGCGGCCCGCGCCTCGAACTGGCGTTGGCAATGAGCAAAAACCCCCGCTACCGGCTGAACCCGGTCGAGCAGGCGTATTTGGATGGGTGTAATAGACTAAAGGGGAGATATATAAGAGAAAAACGCTTGGGATTATTCACTGTAGTCGGTATCAGCTTAACTGCATTGATTCTCATTTCAATTTCTATAACGCTCGCGGTCACCGGACAATGGAATCGCATTACGCATCCACCATTACCTATGATGTGGGTTGAAATTCCCGCTGGCGAGTTTATCATGGGCAGTTCTCCCGAAGATCTCGTTGCAGTTCGTCAACTCTGCCCATGGTGCGATGTATTAGATCACGAGCAGCCGCAACATACCGTCTTTCTAGATACCTATCAAATTGGGAAATATGAGGTTACTAACCAGCAGTATGCTCAGTGTGTAAAAGCCAAGGTATGCAGCCCGCGAGAAGATATGTTTTTTGCCGATGCAAAATTTAGCAATTATCCAGTTGCAAGTATCACCTGGCAAGATGCGCAGACTTTCTGCCAATGGGTTGGAGGAAGGCTGCCCACCGAGGCGGAATGGGAAAAAGCTGCACGCGGCCCCAAAGATCAACCAGGAGGCTATCGGATTTATCCTTGGGGGAATGCTTGGGATGCACATTTTGCCAATGTCGCACAGCCAAATGGAAATATCATGCCAGTAGGTAGCTATTCTCTACAAGGCGACGGCTTTTATGGCGTCGCCGATATGGCAGGAAATGTGTGGGAGTGGAATCAGGATTGGTATGCAAAAAATTATTATAGTAATACCTCACAGATAAATCCCACTGGACCCTCGACCGGCACCAATTACGTTATACGAGGCAGTTCTTACAAATATGAGCAGATCAGTGCGGAAGTATTTGCACGCACGGCCAGTCGTAACTATTATGCACCAGGTCAGGCTGACCCTGAGATTGGCTTTCGCTGTGTTATAGGAAGCACACCATGAAACAGGTATTTTTTCTACGCTCAAAAAAATGGAAATTTCTTGGATGGCTTTTTCTTTTCGGCACAATCACTTTATCGCTACCAGGATGCCAACCTTATTCTCCTCCCGTTTCTATAGAAGAACTGAGAATGGTTTTGTGTGATTCAGATATAAATATCTGTGATCTGGATACTGTTCAGGCATTCAAACCGGGTGATCCGATATGTGTTACATGGACAGAGGTAAACCGGAAAAATGGCGATCCATTGAGTATCTCTGTAGTTGATCAGAATGATCAACTTGTTGTCAACTATAAAGAAGATACTTATGATAGTAAGGCTTCAAGAGAGTGCCGGATCTATTCAATATCAGAGCATCTTCCGCCAGGGCAATATACTACCCATCTGGTTTCCACAAATCAAGATCTAACTGACCCGGTTTTCTGGAATATTTTAGCTGTTACGCCGACGCCAACAAACACTCCAGTCCCAACTTCATCAAGTGGTTGTTCTTCCATGCCCTATCTCTACTATCGTGGAGCCAGTATTGTGGGCTATGACAGTCAGGCTTACTCGCAACAAGGGAATGCTCGTCCAACAATTGATTGGCTGTTTAACACTGGTTTTAATTCAATTACCGTTTTGGTAAACTGGTATCAGGATGATCTATTTAGCTCAGAAGTTAAGCCTGTTGATGGGTTGACCGTGCCTGATAAAGATTTGGCCGATTTGATTCGTTATGCAGTCGAACAGAAAAACATGGGCGTGTTTGTTAAGCCACATATCGAGCCTTTGAACGCACCTCCCGGCCAGATATGGCGAGGGAATATTAATACGCAGGACGATGACGCATGGTTTAGCAATTACGGAGCGTTTCTACATCATTATGCCGATGTAGCCGAGGAAGCCGGCGCGAAAGGGCTGGTGATTGGTACCGAACTTGCGGGAATGACAGAAACCGATTCGCGAATCAAAGCCTGGACCGAATTGATACATCAACTTCGGGCAGAGCACCCTAATTTAATGTTGATTTACGCTGCGCACGATACGGAGTATTTGGAACAGGAAGGCCGAAAACCGCTCCCAGATTCATTTTGGCAAGGGCTAAACTACATTGCCGTGACCTATTACGCCGACTTGTCGGAATCTCAAACGCCATCATTAGAAGAATTGAAGGCAGCCTGGATAGATAGTGACAAAAATCGGAGCGATGTGGAGTTTTTCCGCCAATGGTCTGAGAGAGTTGGAAAACCCATCTTGTTTGCCGAAATTGGGTATAGAAGCGTAGATTACGCAGCCATTAACACTTGGCGCACTGAAGGTCCAAACGGCATCTGGTTGGAAAGACCGTCTATTGGCGCACCAATTGTAAAAGGTCCCAATCAGTTACAAGTTGCGTCCTATAATCCTGAGGGGCAAACCAATGCTTACGATGCTTTCCTGCAAAGTATTCAGCAGGAAAGCTGGATGCAGGGTGCTTTTTTATGGCAATTTGAGGTTAGCGCAGCCACACAGGAAATACCCGGAGGCAAAAACAGTACAGATTACACTGTATATGGCAAACCTGCTGCCACGTTGTTTCGAGAGATGTTTTGCGGCCGTGTTCAACCGTCCGATGTTTTTTACGAATTTAATTCACCTGATATTGCCTTGTTTGAAGATGCCAACATACAAGCAATTCAGAATACTTGGCTGGTTCAGAGCAGCCCTAATGCGCAAGTGGATTTAAAACAAGTAAAAGATCATGCACAAGGCGTAGGTCGTAGCCAAACTGCACTCCAGGTCACAAGTGTGGTTCCCGATGAGCCGGACCGATATATGCAACTGGTTTATTCACCACCCCTCGGTGCGTTGAACTGGCAAGATTACCGCTGTTTGCGCGTTTGGGCAAAAGTTACACCTGCAGATACGAATGTAAATGGAGGTGAACTCTCGTTAGGTTTAGTGGACACCGGTTCTCCAGATCGGGAATATTGGCAACAGAGCCGTTGGATGCCGGCGGATGATACTTGGCATGAGTATGCTTTCCCCCTGGTGGGTATCACAACAACTGACAATCCTTATAACGAGTTCAATAACTTCGTTATCCCTGCTTGGGAGGCGCCCAGCCTTTACCAAATTACGAACCACTCACTGGATTTAAAAAGCATCAAATCCATTTACTTGAAAACCTTGACCACCCCTGAAGATGCTCGAAACGGGCACACGAAACTAATTACCACCTTTGACGAAATCGTGCTATTAGAAGAATGTCCAGTATTGGATGTTATAACTAAAACTTCAGATTTTAAGTCGTGGGAAGGCGAATCCTTTGACTATACTTCGCTCGAAGAATTGGAAAAGCAATGGATTACCGTGATACCAGCCCCTAACCCTTCCCTGAGTGGCGACGAATTTCAGTTGTCCCTGCTGCCGAGAGAAGCGACAGACACACAATATTTGCAGATATTGAGTGATATGCCTATCAGTGTCAACCCGCGTTATGCCCAAATTCAACACTGGTTCGAGCAGCCACAGGACTGGAGTAGTTTTACCGAATTATTATTGGATATTCGTTCAATATCCACCGAAGATGAGAAACCTTATGGGTGCGATTTTTCCATTGGATTATACGAAGGGGTAGATGATGACAAGGAATTGTGGCTCAACAGTCGCTGGTTTGCTTTCAAGGGTCATAGTTCTTGGGGTACGATCTCTATTCCCCTAAGTGCTGTTTCGCCAGACTCTCATAATGATGGTTGGCCGCTCCCCCCATCAAGCGAGTTGCCCGGCTTTGGAGTGCCGGCATGGTGGGCTAACAACAACCACACAGGCGATGGTATTCTGGATAAAAGCAATATTACTGGGTTCCAAATTCAAGTCATTTCCACGCAGGAAAGCGCCAAAGAGACAGGTAGAACTCTGTGCAAGCTAGGGATCGATAATATCCGGCTACGCTGAACCCAATTATCAACATCATTCATACGGCAACTTTTATGACTGTTATTCATCTCGATAACCCTGATGCCGTTCACGACGTAACCACCTGGTGGCCCTAAATGAATACCCTCGACCTGACCCTCCAACGCAAAACCGAGGGCGGCTACCCGGTAGCCGCCTCCCTGACCCGCCCGGGCGGATTCCTGCCCCTGCGCCGCGAAGGGATGCTCATTCTCGACCCCGTCGCACTCGAAGAACTCGAACACGACCCGCTCGACTACGGCACGGCCCTCGGCCAGGTCCTGTTCGTGGACGAAATCCGCGATACCTTCCGCGAAGGGCTTTCCGGCGGCGAACCCCTGCGCGTGCTGCTCTCCATAGAAGCCCCCGACCTGCGCGCCCTCGACTGGCACCGCCTGGCTGCGCCTATAGATGGAGGTCGCTGGCGCTTCCTCGCCAGCCAGCAAAACACGCCCTTCTCGCTCTCCATCTCCTCGCCCGCCTCGGTCCACTTCCCCGCAATCGGACGCCGCGACCTGCGCGCCCTGGTGCTCGTCGCCGGGCCTGAGGCGCTTTCCGGCGATTACAAACTCGCCCCCTTTGGTGTGGAAGCCACGACTGCCAGCATTCAAGAAGCCCTGGGCGACATCCCTTGCGATGTTCTACCCAATCCCAGCCTCGATACGCTGTGCACCGCGCTAACTTCTACACCCTATACCATCCTGCACCTTGTCTGTCACGGCGCGGTTAACCAGGACGGTGAAACCATTCTCTATTTTCCAAAAGATGAAAAACGTGGCCCCACGCCTGCAACCGAGGTGCTCAACCGCCTGTCCAGCCTGGCACACCTGCCGCACTTCGCCTTCATTGCCGCCTGCGAGAGCGCCCTGCCTCAGAACGGCCTCGGCTCGCTCGCCGGGCGTCTCGTCCGCGAACTCGGCCTGCCCGCCGTGCTCGCCATGACCGACCGCGTCAGCATTGCCACCGCCAGCGCCATCGCCGCCCCTTTCTATAAAAAACTCTATGAGCACGGACAGCCCGACCTGGCCCTGGCCCAGTCGCTGGCCGGTCTGCAAGGGGCGCACGACCTGACCGTCCCCGCCATTTTCAGCCGTCTCGGCGAACGCCCGCTCTTTGACGACAATTCCGAGTGCGCTTTATCCGATAATGAACTGGAATTTGGTCTCGCTAAATTAGCGGAATCCCTACCCGAGCGCGCTCCCGTTATGGACAGTTTGCGCGACACGCTCACCCGCCGCCTGCGTTCCACGCTGGGAGCGGATTCAAAATCCCTATCTGAATCCCGCCGCACCGAGCGCAAAGAGACCCTCGACCAACTCAACAGCCTGAGCCTGGAAGCGCTCGACCTGTCCTTCAACGCCCTGTGCCTGGGACAGACCCCGCCCGCCTACGACTCGCGCTCGCCCTTTCGCGGCCTGGAATCCTTCCGCTCGGAGGACGCTGAATATTTCTTTGGCCGCGAGACGCTGACCAGGAAACTCGTCCAGAAACTGAACGAGCATAACTTCCTGGCCCTCCTGGGAGCCTCCGGTTCGGGCAAATCGTCGCTGGTGATGGCCGGGTTGATCCCGGCGCTCAACGTCCCGTATGCCGTTTTCCGCCCCGGCGCGGAACCGTTATCAGAGTTGGAGAAAGCCCTTCAAGCGGTGCCCCAACTTTTAGTCGTTGACCAGTTCGAGGAACTGTTCACCCTGTCCGCACGGGAGCAGCGTTCGGACTTCATCTCCCGCCTGT
>JAKLPV010000162.1 GCA_022013685.1 Anaerolineae bacterium | reverse complement strand
GAGCGGGACAAAGGCGGCGGCGGAGTAGTCGCCAGTTTGCTTGGCCTTGAGCAGCAGGTCGGCCATCAGGAAAATGCTGGCGTGGGTGACGTAGAGACCTTTCGAGTAGAGCGGGTCAATAAACCCGGCGGCGTGTGCCAGCAGGGCATAGCGGTCGGCAACGATATGATGGGCGGAGTATTGCAGACGGTCAATGCGCATGAAATCGCGCACGGGTTTGGCGTGTTCGAGTTGAGCGTTCAGGTCTGGGAAGCGCTGGATGAATTCGCGGAATTCCTGTTCGGGGGTCAGGTCGTTATTCAGGGGGTAGAGGCGCGGGTCGAGTTGCAGGCCGACGCTGCACAGCGGATTGGTCGAGGCCGGGTGATTGTTGAAGGGAATCACCCACAGCCAGCCGCCTTTGAAAATGTGGTGGAGCGTCCCTTCGGAGAGCCGGTAAGGGTGGTGGAATTGCTCGCGGCTGGGGCCGACCTCGTTGAAGCAGGGCACGTCAATCATGTGGGTAAAGATGGTACGCGAGTGGGTGATGCAGTCGCGGTGACGCCAGTTTTGCTTTTGGGCCAGGATTGATTTCATCCCGCCGGCATCGATGACGTATTCAGCCTGATAAACCGCATCTTTGGCGGTGATGATTTCCACGCCATCTGGGTTGACGTTGATATCTTTGATGAAGGTGTTTTGCAAGACGGTTGCGCCGTAGGAGGTTGCCACCGAGGTCAGGAAGTAGTCTGAATCCTGGCGGTTGATGTGGATTTCGTGTCCGTAGGGCAGGCGCGGGATGACGGCTTGCAGGCTTTTCTCAGGATCAACGTGTTTTCCGGCCTCGTGGTAGACAAACCCGAAGTGGCGTTTGACCCCGTGCTGGGCGCCGATATTCTGGTAGTAGTTTTCTGAACTGAAATAGGCCAGTTCCGGCACATCGTAGAACTCGGACAGGGCGCGCATGACTTCGGACGTTTCGAGAATCATCGATTCGCCAATGGTGAAGCGCGGGTGCTGGCCGCCTTCAAAGACGATGACCGAGAGACCCTGGCGGGCCAGGACGCTGGCCAGGGTCGAGCCGCCGATGCCGGAGCCGATGATGGCAACGTCGTATTTTTTTTTTGTGTGATCCATAAGAAAGCTCCATTCTGCAATACCAGTATTTTTATTCAGAACCTCCAGCCCCGTTTTTCCTTACCCTTCCGGTATAATCCACCCATGACCTCCCGCACGAGCGATGAATGGCTGGCTGATTTGCGCGTCGCAGATGACCGACGAGAATCCGCGTTGGCTGATTTGCGCGCCATCATCCTGCGCGGCTTGCCCTTTGCCCTGGCCGGGAAGCTCTCGCCAGACAACCCTGCCTTTGAAGCCCTTACTCAGGATGTCACCCAGGAAACCTTGCTGAAGGTACTGGCCCATCTCGACACGTTTGAGGGGCGCAGCCTGTTCACCACCTGGGTGCAGAAAATCGCCGTACGTGAAGCCCTGGGCGAGCTTAAGCGTCGCCGCTGGCGCGATGTCCCACTGCCGGAGATGGCCGAAAGTGGCGAATCTGACGCTCCGATGCGCGAAATGGCCGACCCCGCGCCGCGCCCCGAAGCCCTGGCCGAGCGCAACGACCTGCTCCAGCGCTTCAACCGGATGGTGTCCGAGGAACTGACCGGCAAACAACGCCGGGTAGTGGAGCTGCTTGCCCTGCAAGGGCTGTCCGTTGAAGCTGCCGCCGGGCAATTGCAGATCAAGCCGAACGCCCTCTACAAGTTGATGTTCGACGCCCGCGCCCGGCTCAGGAAGCGCCTCGAGCGCGAAGGGCTGACACCCGCCCAAATCCTGTCCGTTTTTGAGGGAGGCGCGGGGTAAGGGAAGTCCCTGCCGTGCTATCTAAAGAATGATGACCGTTTTCTCGAACTTTTTCCGCCGCTTGTTCCATAAATCGTCGCCGGTTGAGTGGGTGTCGCTGGCCGAACTTTCATTCCTGGCCGATGTCTCCGATGCAATACTGACTTGCGACCAGGTTTTTGAATTAATCGACCAGTACGCCGAACGCGCTGCGCGCGGCGAGGATGTGGCGCATCTCATGCCGCTGGTCGCTGCGCACCTGGATATGTGCCCCGACTGCCGTGAACATTACGAGGCACTTGAAAGGGTGCTGGAAAGCCAGGCATAAGCAAAGAGAACCGCCACCCCGCAAAGGTGGCGGTTCTCTTTGAAAATCATTTAGTTAGCAATTTGTCGTCCACCCAGGAAGTGGGTAATATGGGTTTCCGAATCCATCGGTGGCATAGGTATATTCCCGGCCGAGCGCGCGATCATTGAGAAATAGATCAGTGGCCCAAGCAGAGAGGCTACGCTGTGGAGGGGGTTTTCAGATTTGAGCACGCCATCTGCCTGATAGCGCGAGAGCAGATTTCCGATGGACTGGAACAATCCCAGTGGTTGAGAGAAGGAATCGGCCAGTTCCGGCGTCCGGCTGAGTTCGGCGAAAAGGACAAAGAAAAAGTGCTCGTTCCGTATCACCCCTTCACTGTAGGCCATTACCACACGCAGCAAATCAGCATGAATGTCACCTGAATATTGAGTCGCTGATTCAAATTCGGTTTGTTCCATCAGGGCGCTGATGGTGCGCTTGACCAGTTCGGCTTTGGTGCCATACTTGCGGAACAGAGTTACTTCGCTGACGTCTGCGGCTTCAGCAATCTGGCGGGTGGTGGCTCCGGCATAGCCGCGCTCGGCGATGGTTTGCATAACCGCCTGAAAAATTTGCATGTCATTGATGACTTTTGGCATAGTAATCTCCTGGTTCGATTATATCATTTGAAAGTATTGACTAACAATAGCGCGGATGATATATTATTGATAGTGCGCACTGTCAATAATATATGGAGTCCGATATGGCAATCATCAATCAGGTATTCAAAACCATCATGGGCGGGGCAGGCAAGAAGCCTTCATTGGATGGCGTGCTGGCAATTTTTGACCGCGAACTGGACAATTTCGAAACCCTGGTCAAACCCGACCCCACTTCCCAACCGCGCACCCCGTTCGACAGTTCCAACCTGACCTTCGATCAGATGTATATGTCGCGCCTGACTCTGCGCCAAATTTTGGAGTTCCTGCCGGTGATGATTCCGTTGCGCGTGCGCATGAGCCAGAGCGCCCGCTTATACGATGGCAAATTTCAGGCAAAACACGCTGAAGCCACGCCAGAGTTTTTGTCTGCTCTCGACAGCATGGCGCGGAAGGCGGGCGCGGCGGATATTCGTTATGTCAAAGTGCCACGCAATGCCATTTTCCAATACAAGGGCATCCCACATGAGTACGCGGTGGTTATCACCGTTGAAATGGATCAGGCCAATATTGCTACAGCCCCGAGCTTTGCTGCAATGATAGAAGTTGCTAAAGGCTACGGCAACCTTGCGCGGATTGGCAATCAACTGGCGGGTTTCATGCGCCAAAACGGATTCGCTGCCTACCCTGGTACCGCGCTTGGCGGCCTGACGGATTACACCCACCTTGCCGAAGCCGGGTTGGGTGCCATCGGCTATCACGGGCTGTTGATCACCCCCAATGAAGGTGCCCGTTTGCGCATCAATACCATCTACACCAATATCACCAACCTACCCATCCAGACCGAGAACGAACACCTGTGGGTGCGCGATTTCTGTGCCATGTGCAAAAAGTGCATTCGTGGCTGCCCGGTTCAGGCGATTTACGACCAGCCCCGTCCGCGCGGTGATGGCGGGATGCAGTGCATTGACCATGCCGCCTGTCGTGATTACTTCAACCAGAATTATGGCTGCGCGGTCTGCCTGGTTAAGTGTCCATTCAGTGAAATGGGCTATGAAAAGGTCAAGGCGCGCTTCAAGGGCAACCCCAAGGCGCCGCAGTTTCGCATTCCGGTTTTTGTGAAAGAGACAAATTCATGAAACGCATCCTGCTCTCCGAAAAAATCAAGAAAGCCCCACCCTTCCTGACCATTGAACCTTACCTGCGCCCACAGGATAAGCCCGTCGCCAGCCATCCCGAAGCGCGTCAGCCGCGCCTTGTGCCGCTGGTAGTCATTGATTACGGCAGTGTTGCGGCGCGTCTTAAGACAATCAAACACGTTGGCAAGTTTTTGTTTAATGCCGTTGGCGAAATGTGGAAAAGCGCGCGCAGTATTCGTCAGAATCTGTATAGCGGTAAGAAAACTCTTGACCCGCAAACGCTGGCGGAGTTGGAAGCCTATGCCAAAAGCCTGGGCATCGCTGAAATCGGCTATACCGTGGTCAACCCGCGCTACATATTCCGTGGCTTTCGCATCCTTTTCCAAAACGCGATGGTGTTCACGATTGAAATGGATCGCGAGAAAATCCGGCAGGCCCCCTCGCTTCCTTCATACATCGAGATCTGGCGGACCTACTATGAAATTGGCGTGATTGTGAATAAGATCGCCGATTTCCTGCGCCAGCGCGGATTTAACGCTCATGCCGGACCAGCCGTGGGCGGGGATGTCAACTACGTCCCTGTGGCGATTGATGCCAGTTTGGGCATTTCCGGTAAAAATGGACTGCTCATCACCCGTCACAGCGGGCCGCGCGTGCGTCTGGCGGCGGTCTACACCGACATCGAAAACCTGCCTTTTGCGCAGGAAAATCCGCATGGCTGGGTACGCGATTATTGCGAGACCTGCAATATCTGCATCCAGAAATGCCCGGCGGATGCGATTTACCCGGTCACAAAAACCCTGGCCGATGGCGGCCCGGCTTTCATAGACTACACCAAATGTGCCATGCCATTCTCCAATGACAATGGCTGTACACTGTGCATCAAGCATTGTCCGTTCAGCGTAGCAGATTATGACCATTTGAAAACGAAGTTTGAAACGCTGCCAAACCTGACTTAAGGCGCGTACACCCGCGTCTCTGGCCGGAAAGCCGCCCACGAAAACCAAAAATGATTGATGGCGGGCAGTTCGGTCAATTGTGCCCCTTGGAGTGTGCCCGAAACCGCGCGGCCAAAAATATCCCATTCGCTGCCGCTTTCTTTGTCGCGGGAAACGCCATCGGCGAATTCAAAGGTCAGGGGCTGTTCATCCACTTGAGCGGAATAGGCGACGGCTGCGCCGACATCACGGCCCTCAGGGATTTGGGAAGTGTCCAACGCGGAGGCTGTTCCATCGGTCCAGAACACCACCACCCGCTGCCCGCCGACCGTATCATTGACCGTTCCCAGGCTGGAGAGGATGTCATATGGGTAAGCGACTGCATCCCCGCCCAGGTCGAGGGTCAGCACGCGCGCCATCGGCACAAGTTGCCCCGGCGTAGGTTCGCCGCGATACAGGAAGGGCGATTGGTTGACATCGTCGTAGCCGAGGTAGGGGTTGCGCCCGTAACTGCGGTTATGTCCGGTCTCGCGCGAAAGCACTGTGCCATTGGGGTAGGCCGCCTTGAAATCTGCCCATGAGACGATGGCGGCTGGGTAAAACGCCAGTTTTGCCCCGGCATACTCCCCGGCGATGGCGTCGCCAGTGGCTTGCTGCCACCAGGTTTCGGTCTGGCGGTCGTACATGATCAAGTTGCTGTAACGCAGGCGGCCAGTCGTGCCGAAATCGAGCACCTGATCGTCAAATTCGCGCTCGAAAGCGATGGCCGTGTTGCAAAGCGGGCAAAACGAGACCATCAGCGGCATCCCGCCCAGGCTGTCTTTGACGATTTCATGCCACATCAAAATCTGGATGGGGTAGGCGCGCGCCTCGTTGCCCACCCGCACCAGCACCACCGGCTCGACGGGTTCGAGCCACTCGTGGGCTTCCTTCACGCTGACGTGTTTCGGCGAGTCGATGGCGGGAATGCCGTCTTTGGGCGGGCCGCCGGAGAGAATCTCGCCGTAGGGGATGGTGTGTTGGCTGAAATCGGTCTTGAACTCGGATTCGGCCCCGGCAGGCGGGGGTTCATCGGCCAACCCTTCGACTAGCTCAGGGGCCGGGGAGGCGGCTGGAACGGGACTTGCTGTCGGGGCGGGGTGCGGCGTGGAGGTTGGAATCTGCTCCGGGGAACAGGCAGACAAGACAAGGGTAGCAAGCAGCAGGAGTACGCTAAAGCGGGAAATCAGGTTTAGGGTCATGAGTCGGCTCCTTTGCTGAATCAGAATTCCCAGCTTCCCCATTCTTTACCTATGGGGTAAAAAAAACCTTCCTGTGCTATTCTAAATCCTGGAGGAACCAACCATGACCGACCCGCGACTGACCCCTGAAATCGTCACCCTGTACGGCACCGGCTGGTGCCCCGATTGCAAGCGCTCGAAGCAGTTCTTTGGCGAACAGCGTGTGCCCTATGATTATGTGGATGTGGATGCCGACGCCGAGGCAATGGCGTTTGTCGAAAAAACGAACAAGGGGATGCGTAGCATCCCGACGATTGTTTTCCCGGATGGCGCGGTGCTGGTCGAGCCGTCGAACGCGCAACTGGCCGAAAAACTCGGCTTGCAGACCCGCGCCCGGGGCTCATTTTACGATGCGATCATCATCGGCGGCGGCCCGACCGGGTTGACTGCAGCGCTTTACCTGGCGCGCGAGGGCGCCGAGGTGCTGGTGATCGAGAAGGCCGGGCTGGGTGGGCAGGCCGGCATTACCCAGACGCTGGATAACTTCCCCGGTTTCGATGAAGGCATTGCTGGCGCAGAGTTTACGGCGCGGCTGACCCGCCAGGCGCAGAAGTTCGGCGCTGAGATTTTGCAGGCGCAGGAAGTGGCGGCGCTGGAAAAGGATGGCGATTACATCTGTGTGACCACCGGCGACGGGACTGAGTATGGCGCGAAGGCGGCCCTGCTGGCAAGCGGGGCGCGCTACCGGCGGCTGGGCATTCCCGGCGAGGATGATTTGATTGGCGTCAACGTCCATTTTTGCGCCACCTGTGACGGAGCGTTCTACAAGGGTAAGAAGCTGCTGGTGATCGGCGGCGGCAACAGCGGTTTCGAGGAAGGCCTGTTCCTGACGAAGTTTGCCAGCCAGGTGGGTATCGTTGAGTTTGGCGAAAAACCCAAAGCCAGCCAGATTTTGCAGGACAAGGTGGCTGAACAGCCGAACATGCGCGTGACACTCAATCACGAGGTCAAGGAACTGCGCGTGCGCGATAACCGCCTCGAGGCCGTGGTTGTGGAAGACCGCGCCACCGGCGTGCGCAAGGAATGGCAGTACGATGGGATTTTTGTGTTCATCGGGCTGTCGCCCAACAGCGACCTGCTCAAGGGCAAGGCCGAAACGGATAACTGGGGCTTTGCCGTGACCGATAAAACGCTGATGACCTCCATCCCTGGCGTGTTTGCGGCGGGCGATGTGCGCGCCGGTTCGACCAAGCAGGCCGCTTCAGCCGCTGGCGAAGGGGCAACAGCAGCGCTGATGATGCGGGCGTATTTGAAGGAGGGGTAATCCTGTCCCCCGAATTTACTTCGAGTAGTGCCCCACCCCCGCCGGGGCCGCTATTGGTAAAAAATAGGCGATTTGTTTTATCAGAGATGCTGATGCACAAAAAAAAATACTCTGGCACAGAGTTATGTAAGGTGCAATGAGATCGCTTCTGTTACAACAGGGGCGGTTTTGTTTAATTTGCTATGTTTTGATGCAGGGGGTCAAGCGAATGATGATGCTAATCGCTAAAAAGAATTTAGTGTGGTTTGCAAGCTGTTCAGGGCAAAGAATTGTTATAATGTTTTGAATATGCCTCCGCGCCTGCTTGCAACCAAATTTCACATCCCATCTCGGCGAGCGGGCTTGGTTATGCGCCCGCGCCTGCTGGAGCATCTCCAGTGTGGATTGGATGAAAACCGCAAACTGACGCTCATCTCCGCCCCGGCAGGCTACGGCAAGACCACGCTGGTGGCCGAATGGATTGCCAATCTCCAATCTAAGACCTCCAATCTAAAATTGCCAATTTCTTGGCTCTCCCTCGACGAAGCTGACAACGACTCCGTGCGCTTTTTCCGCTACTTTCTGGCGGCTTTTCAGCAAATTGACTCGTTGCTCGGGGTGAACAGCCAATCCCTGCTGGAGTTGCCGCAACTACCGCAGGTCAACGCCATACTGGATGATCTGCTCAACGACCTGGCGGCGCTGGATGCCCCACTCGTGCTTGTTCTCGACGACTATCACGTTCTTACCAACCCGGAGATTCACGCCGCGCTGGAGTATTTCCTCGACCATCAGCCTGCCCAGGTTCACCTGGTATTTACCACACGCGCCGACCCGCCCCTGCCCTTAGCTCGTCTGCGGGCGCGCGGCCAAATGACCGAGCTCCGCGCCCGCGACCTGCGCTTTACGACTGAGGAAGCGCGCCAGTTTTTTGGGCTTGTCAATCTGACCCTGGCAGAGAACACCCTGCGCGCCCTGGACGAACGCACCGAAGGCTGGGCGGCGGGATTACAACTGGCCGCCCTGGCCCTACAACACCAGCCTGACCCTGCGGCCTTCATCGAAACGTTTCGCGGCAGCCACCGCTATGTGCTGGATTACCTGGCCGGTGAAGTCATCCACCAGCAGGACGAGGAAATCCGCGTCTTCCTGACACAAACCAGCCCTCTTGACCGCTTCAACGCCGAATTGTGCAGCGCACTCACCGGGCGGGATGATTCCCAGGCGATTATCACCTGGTTGGAGCAGTCCAATCTGTTCATCATCCCGCTTGATGACGAACGCCGCTGGTATCGCTATCACCACCTGTTTGCCGATTACCTGCGCAGCCTGCTCTCCAAGTCCGAACAGACGTATCTCTGCCAAAAAGCTGCCGCCTGGCACGAAGCCAATGACCTGACCGCCGAAGCCGTACGCTATGCCCTGGCTTGCAGCGACCGCGAATTTGCCGCGCAAGTGATTGAGAACGCCCTGGGGAAAAATTCCACATGGTCGGATGGCAACCTGTTGCAACTGGTCTCCTGGCTCGAAGCCTTGCCGGCTGAAGTCTTCCGATCCCGCCCGCGTTTGGGATTGCACGCTGCGCGTGCTTTTTACGTCCAGGGGCGTTTCGACCAGGCTGAAGCGCACTTGACCCAGGCCGAGCAAATCTTGCAGGCGGTGCCCGCAACACCCAACACCGAACAATTGCTGGCGCTGGCGACTCTCAACCGCGGGGCAATTGCTGCTGTGCGAGGGGAATTTCAAAAGGTGATCGCGCTGGTTCCCGATGCGCAGGCTCGCATTCCTCACGAAAATCACCTAGCGCATGCCCGTGCCTTCTTCAGCCTCGGCCTGGCTTATGAAATTGCCGGGCAGACTGCTCGGGCTGTGGAAAATTACCTGCAATCCACTGCGGAGGCGCGCGCGGCGGACGTCCTGTTCCTGGCTGTGCATGGCCTGTGTTCTGCTGCGCAGGTGCAAATCCAACAAGGGTGTTTGCGCCTGGCGGAAAATTCCTGCCGCGAGGCGATCCAGTTAACGGGCGGGGCACGCATTCCTCCGCTTGGGCTGGCCTGGGATATCCTGGGCGCGATTGCCGTAGAACGAAACGATCTGCTCTCTGCCGAGAAATATTTGCAGGATGGCATTGTTCTCTCCGGGCAGGGTGGTTTACGGGACGATCTTATCGTTGGGCTGGCCTCTTTGGGGCGTTTGCACGCTTACCAGGGCAACCTGGCCGGGATGCAGGCAGTGATGGCCGAGGCCTTGTCCATCATCCGCTCAGTTGACATTCCGCGCTCGGAGCAATTGGCCTATGCCCACATCGCCCGTTATCAGCATTTTCTCGGCCAGCGTGAAGCGGCGGCGCAGTGGGCCAGCGAGTATCAGTCCAGGCGCGCTGAATTGCCAGACGAGTTCGAAGAACTGACCCTGGCACGCATCCTGCTTTCCTCCGGTGAATTGGAGCCTATCGCCGGTATCCTGTACCCCATCTTCGAAAAATCCACTGCCACCGGGCGGATGCAGACAGCGCTCGAGGCCATGCTGCTGATCGGGCTGTATCATCGCGCCCGCGGGGAGAGCGCCGCCGCCCTGGAGTGGTTGAAAAAATCACTGGAACTGGCTGCGCCCGAAGGCTATCTGCGCATGTTCCTGGATGAAGGTCCAGCGCTGCTCGAACTGCTCCCCAAGATACGGCAAGCCGCGCCCGGGCTGGTGGACGTCCTCTTGAACGGGAAACCGGCTGAGGTCGAGTCCCGTTCCACGCCCCTTGACAGGCTGCCCGACCCGTTGAGCGAGCAGGAAATCCGGGTGCTGAAGCTCATCGTGGCAGGAAAATCCAACGCCGAAATTGCTGCTGAGTTGGTTATCAGTGTCGGCACGGCCAAATGGCATGTCCACAACATCCTGCAAAAACTGGGGACCAAAAATCGCCCGCAGGCCATTGCCCGCGCACGAGAGTTGGGTATTTAACGTTCATCCTATGCAAGATTGAGCCGCGTAAGCGGCTTTTTTGTTTAACCTACCCGCCAAACCTATCCCTAGATAGGGGACAGAAAACACAGCGGGGAATACACTGTGGGGGGAAAATAAACAACATCAGAAAAAGGAATTTCTCATGAACACCATCCAGTTCATTTTGATTGCCGTCGTTTTGTTTGTCCTTGTTTCTCTGACCTGGCGGCTCGTCTCCAATCGCAGGTCGCTTCCCTGCCCGTCCTGGCTGGGCTGGATGGTCGAGATGGATAATCCGTTTACTAAAACGAACCGCGCCAGTGTCATCATCGGCTTGTTGGGTTTACAGCCCGGCATGAAGGTGCTGGACGCCGGTTGCGGCCCGGGCCGGCTGTCCATTCCCGCTATGCAGGTCATCGGCCCTCAGGGTGAGTTGACGGCCCTGGACATCCAGCCTGGTATGCTGGCGCGTGTGCAGGAGAAAGCCCATGCCGCCAGTCTCGGCAACATCCGATTTGTGCAGGCCGGGCTGGGCGAGGGCACACTGGAACAGGATTATTACGACCGGGCGATGTTGGTCACGGTGCTGGGAGAAATCCCCGAACAGGAAACGGCCCTGAAGGAAATCTTTGCAGTTCTCAAGCCCGGCGGGATTCTCTCGGTAACAGAAGTCATCTTTGACCCGCACTTTCAGGGCCGTGGGTCGGTGCGACGGGTGGCAGGCAAGGCTGGATTCCGCGAGATTGGTTTCTTTGGAAAACAACTGGCATACACCATGCATTTTGAAAAACTTGAGCAATAGGAATGCCGAGGTAACTTATGTATTACAGAACAATCCGCAACGATGTACGAAAGAGCAAAGCGATCACGTTTACAACGATGATGTTTGTCGCTGCTGCGGCCATGCTGGTCTCGCTGGTAGCTATACTGGTTGTCAATCTTTTGGGCGCCATCGATAGCCTGATGACGCAGGCCAAAACCCCGCATTTCATGCAAATGCACGCCGGCGAGGTGGATATTAAAAAGCTGACAGTATTTGCCGAGCAGAATGAGCATGTTGCTGATTTCCAGGTGCTTGAGTTTCTCAACCTGGATGGCGCGCAGATTTCATTTACGGGTGGTTCGCTGGCGGGCAGTGTCCAGGACAACGGATTATCGGTTCAGGGCGAAAGTTTCGACTTCCTGCTTGACCTCGACGGGAACATTATTATCGTCCCTGACGGCGAAATCTATGTCCCCATCACTTATATGCAGGATGGCAGAGCAAAGGTCGGCGAAAAGGTTGTGGTAGCGGGGAAAGAATTAATCATCGCCGGATTTCTGCGCGATTCGCAAATGAACTCGCTGCTTTCTTCATCCAAACGGTTTTTGGTCAGCCAAAACGATTTTGCGACAATCAAGGGATTGGGCAGCATGGAGCACCTGATTGAATTCAGGTTGAAGGATTTGTCCGCGCTGGGCGCATTCGAAACCGCCTACACCAGCGCAGAACTCAACGCCAACGGCCCGACGCTGACCTATCCGTTGTTCAGGATGATCAATGCGGTTTCTGACGGGATGATGGTCGCGGTCATTCTGCTGGTCAGCGTACTGGTGACAGCCATCGCGTTCCTGTGTATCCGCTTTACGCTCCTGGCGAAAATCGAGGATGACTACCGCGAAATCGGTGTGATGAAGGCCATCGGGCTGCGCGTTTCTGACATCAAGAAAATCTACCTGGCAAAATACACAACGATTGCGGCGGCGGGCAGCCTGCTCGGATTTGCGCTTTCCTATCTCTTTCGGAATGCGCTGCTCGAAAATATCCGGCTATATATGGGCGAAAGCGAAAACGCTGCCCTGGCTCCGCTCCTGGGCAGCCTGGGCGCGCTGCTCCTGTTCTTCGCGGTGGTGGCTTATGTCAACGGCGTGCTGCAACAATTTCGGAAAATCTCCCCGGCGGAGGCCATCCGTTTTGGCATTACACAGGAAAAATCCACCGGACTGCGGCATTTTCACTTGAGCCAAAATCGGCTGCTCAGCACAAATATTTATCTTGGCGTAAAAGATGTCATCGCCAGGAAAAGCCTGTATGCCACCATGCTGGCGGTGCTGGTGCTGGCGGCGTTCATCATCATTCTTCCGCACAATTTGCACAACACCATTTCATCCAAGGATTTTGTCGCTTATATGGGTGTTGGCAAGAGCGACCTGCGGATTGACATCCAGCAGGCCGAGGCGATTGACGAGAAATCGGCAGAAATTGCGCTGGCGATGGACAGTGATGGAAACGTTTTAAAGTATGTCGTACTGACAACCAAAACCTTCCGGGCCAGGCAGGTTGATGGTTCGGAAAAACGCATCACCGTTGAGTTGGGCGACCATGCGATCTTCCCTGTCCACTATTCCGAGGGTCGGGCGCCTGCCGTCGACAACGAAATTGCGCTCTCGGTGCTGAATGCCGATCAATTGGGCAAAAAAGTTGGGGATGACATCATCCTGACGATTAACGGGCACGAGAAAACCCTGACCGTTTGCGGGTTGTATTCCGACGTGACCAACGGCGGCAAGACCGCCAAGGCTGTCTTCACCGACGATTCGGCAGACATGATGTGGAGCGTGATCAACGCCGAACTGGCAGACAACTCCGCGGTAGGCAAAATGACCGAGGAGTACGCTGACAGGTTTGCTTTTGCCAAAGTTTCGGGCATGGATGAATACATCACGCAGACTTTCGGCGGCACCGTCCGCGCCGTTGAAACGGCCTCCCTGGCCGCCATTGCCGTTGCCCTGCTCATCGTGGCGCTAATTACGCTCCTGTTCATGCGAATGTTGATCGTCAAAGACAGGTATGCCATCGCCGTGATGAAAGCCTTCGGGTTTACAAACGCGGACATTACTTCGCAGTACATTTCGCGCTCGGTGTTCGTCCTGCTGGCCGGAATCCTGCTCGGCACGCTGCTGGCCAACACGCTTGGCGAGTCCCTGGCAGAGATGGTGATCGCCTCGTTTGGGGCGGCCTCCTTCAAATTTGTCATCAATCCTGTCTTTGCCTACCTGTTCAGCCCGTTGATGATGGCGGGTGTGGTGCTTGCGGCGACAGTTCTCGGCACCCGGGACGCGGGCCAAATCAAAATCTCTGAAAATATCAAGGAGTAATCCATGAATACACTCATTCGCAGTGAAAACATCGTCAAATCTTTCGGTCTGGGCGACGAAAAGCGCAACGTCCTCGATGGGGTCTCGGTGGACATCCGCCAGGGCGAATTCGTTTC